>CAYPKW010000164.1:0-1577 GCA_964411425.1 uncultured Rhodospirillaceae bacterium | reverse complement strand
GCGGCCAGCGATGCCGCGGCGGTCATCACCATGCTGCCGGCGGGCGAGCAGGTGCGCGCGGTCTATCTCGGTGCCGGCCTGCTCGCCGCCTCCTCGAAGGATGCGCTGCTGATCGACTGCTCGACCATCGACGTGGCGACGGCGCGCGCGGTGCACGCGGCGGCGGCGGCGGCCGGCCGCGACATGGTGGATGCGCCGGTGTCGGGCGGCGTGGCGGGGGCCGCTGCGGCGACGCTCACCTTCATGGTGGGAGGCGCCGCCCCGGCCTTCGCCAGGGCGCAGCCGATCCTCGCCGCCATGGGCAAGGCGATCGTCCATGCGGGGGGCCCCGGCAACGGCCAGGCGGCCAAGATCTGCAACAACCTCATCCTCGGCGCCTCGATGATCGCGGTGTGCGAGGCGTTCGCGCTGGCCGAGCGGCTCGGCCTCGAAGCGCAGCGCCTGTTCGACATCGCCTCCAAGTCGTCCGGCCAGTGCTGGTCGCTCACCAGCTACTGCCCGGCGCCGGGGCCGCTGCCGAGCTCGCCCGCCAACCGGGGCTACGCCCCCGGCTTCACGGCGGCGATGATGCTGAAGGACCTGCGGCTCGCCGAACAGGCGGCCGGCACGGCCGGCGCCTGGACGCCAATCGCCGCGGCCGCGGCGGCACTCTACCAGTCATACGTCGACGGCGGCGGCGACCAGGTCGATTTTTCAGGTATTATCAATATGTTGAAGAAAGAATCTCCAGCCGGACTTTAGACATCGGCCGGTCCACTCGCTAGTGGTATGGTTCCGACAAATGGTTCCCAAGGGGGAACCATTTATCGGAAGCTGAATACCACTAGCATTCATATGCTTGTGGGCCGATTCACCTGACAGAAAATACCCCATGCGGTATTTTCTGTCAGGATCGGACCACTAGGCGGCGCGTCAACGTCCCGTTAATAGACTTCGGTGCAATATGCCGGCAGTCGGACCCCCGCAAGTGGAGAAGCCTCCGGTGAAGCAGGCCTATCTGGACGCGATCGCGCTGATCGAGCGGCTGCACCGCGAGTGCCTCGAGGTGATCAAGGCCGACCTCGAACGGCACGGCATCCGCGACCTCAATAACGTTCAGGCGCTCATTCTGTTCAACATCGGCGGCGACGAGTTGTCGGTCGGCGAACTCACCGAACGCGGCTATTATCTCGGCTCGAACGTGTCCTACAACGTCAAGAAGCTGGTCGAGAACGGATATCTCACGCAGCAGCGTTCGCTGCACGACCGGCGCACGGTGCATGTGCGGGTGTCGCCGAAGGGCCTTGCGGTGCGCGACGAGATGCAGGCCATGTTCGACCGCCACGCGGGCCAGCTCGGCGCCGGTGTGCTCACCGGCGAGGAGCTGGAGGCCGCGAACCGTACCTTGCGCCGTCTCGAGCGCTTCTGGTCCAGCCGCTTCCAGCTCGCCGTCAGCGCCGCGTAAGGCGTCGTTCTCCTCCTTCCGAGTCTTCTCGTCGAGCTCTTTCCGGTCGTATCATGCTCTAAGGGCGGCGATCTTGCGCCTAGAGCATGATCCGGAAAAGTGGCTACCACTTTTCCGATAAGATCATGCTCAA
>CAYPKW010000163.1:0-1628 GCA_964411425.1 uncultured Rhodospirillaceae bacterium | reverse complement strand
AGGCCGGCGTCGGACTGATAGTCCTGGATCGCCCTTCTGGTGCGCCAGCCCGGCCTGCCGTCGAGCGGCCCTATTCCATAGCCGCGCGCCGCCAACTTCTCCTGCACGGTGCGGGTATAGGCGGCCATTGGCCCGATCTCGCCGACCGTGTCATCCCGCCACGGCAGCGATCCGATGGCCTCGTCGGCCGGCGCCGCGTCGTAATAACCGTCCGGCGCGCCGTCGCCCCGGTAGGGATCGTAGGCGCCGGCGCCCGGAACTCCGGCGACCAGCGGCCCGCCGCCCGGCGCCCCATTGCGTACCGGCGGGGAGGCGTATTGCAGATGGTCGAGCAGGTTCCGGGTCGGCCGGCCATCCACCATCAACCCGGCGTCCTGCTGGTAAAGGCGAATGGCGGCCGAGGTGCGCGAGCCGATCGCCCCGTCCGCCGGGCCGGGGTCGTAGCCGTGCAGCGCCAACTGCCATTGCAGATCCTGGATGGCGGCGCGCCCGAGACCGCCGTCGCCATACGAGTTCGCCACGCCCAGCGCCCCCGGAGCCGGCGCGGCATAGACCGGCTCGTCGTAGACTGGCGCCTCGTAGACCGGCGCCGCGCCAGCGGATCGTTCCAGGCGCTTCGCCTCGGCCAGTTGCGCCGGCGTCATGCGCAGCGCCATGCCCTCGCGCAAGGCCGCCGATTCCGTGTCGCCGGCCTCGGCCGCGAGGGTGAGCCAGTAATGCGCCTGCACGAGGTCGAGCCGCACGCCGCGCCCGGTCGCGTACATGCGCCCGAGCAGGGCCTGGGCGCGCCAGTCGCCCTGGCGCGCCAGCGGCTCCAACTCGGCGCGCGCCACCGGGTAGTTGCCCTGGTGGTAGGCCCTGAGCCCGTCTTCGTAGGCCGCCTCTGCCGGCAACGCCGCCGCCAGCAGCGCGGCAAGGAGCGGCCCGGCGAGACGCCGGTGTGAGGGCCACATCTCAGCCGACCAGGCGCCATGAGCCATCGGGCTCGCGGCAGGCGGTGCCGTAGGCCGACTGGGTGCGGCCGCCCACCACGATGGTGGTCTGGTACTCGCGGCAATACCGCTCCGGCGCGGGCTGGTAGGTGCGCATCGGCTGGGAGTAGCCGTAGTTGCCGGTTTCCGGGTTGTCCCAGCGCGAGTAGCCGCCATCGGGATAGCTTTCCAGCGCGTCCTGCTCGGCCCGGTAAGCGTAGAGGCGATCCTGGCGATCGAGCGAGCGGCCGATCTGGTTGCCGATCAGGCCGCCGATGACCACGCCGGCCGCCGTGGCGGCGAGCCTGCCCCGGCCCCTGCCGATGGTCGAGCCGGCGAGGCCGCCCAACGCGGCGCCGGTCAGCGTGCCGATGGTCTCCTTCGGGCCGTAGTCGTAGTAGCCGTAGTCGCGCCCGCCGGCGCACGCGCCTAGCGACAGCGCAACGGCCGCGGCCAGGCCGAGTTTCGCTGCTCTCATTTTCCTCTCCCTCGGGGCGGGCTGCCCCGTTCTGAACGCGCCCATCAATGCCATGGCCGCGCTGAACCCGGCGTGAGCGGAAAATTCATCCGCCGTTCAGGTTCGTGTTAAGATTTGTCGCACCGCCGCGGTCCCGTTAGTGTCCCGTCCCCGAAATTCCTTCGCTTGAATTTCGGGGT
>CAYPKW010000162.1:0-1688 GCA_964411425.1 uncultured Rhodospirillaceae bacterium | reverse complement strand
CGGGCGCCGGCGCGCCGCAGCTCCTCGGCGTGGGCGTCATCGTAGGCGCGGGCCAGGATCGGCAGATCGGGCAGCACGTAATGGAGCGCGGCGACCATTTGCACGGCTGCCTTCGGGTCGTTGACCGTGACCACGACCGCGCGGGCGCGCTCGACGCCCAGCGTCTCCAGCACCTCCACCCGCCAGGCATCGCCAAAATGGACGGGCAGGCCGGCCCGCCCGGCCTCGATCACGCAAGCCGGGTCCGAGTCGATCGCGACCCAGGCGACGCCCTCGGCGGTGAGCCGGCGCGAGACCACCCGGCCGATGCGGCCGAAGCCGACGACGATCGCGTGGTCCGCCAGGGCGGCATGCTCCTCCTTCAGGCGTTCCTCGCTGGCGATCGCGGCCCGGCGCTCGATCCGGCGCCAGAGGCCGCGCCCGAGGGCGGCGAGCGCCGGCGTCAGCATCATCGAGACGATGACCACGGCGACGAGGCGCTGATGGTCGGCCGGCGCCACCGCGCCTTGGGCGAGCCCGGCGGCGAGCAGCACGAAGGCGAACTCGCCGCCTTGCGAAAGCAACAGGCCGAACCGCAGCGCCTGCCCGGCGGGCAGCACCAGGAGCCGCGCCAGGCCCGCGAGCAACGCCGCCTTGCAGAGCAGGAGCGTCGCGGCCAGCGCGCCAACGGCCGCCCATTGGCCCGCCACCAGATCGAGGTCGAGCGACATGCCGACGGTCATGAAGAACAGCCCGAGCAACATGCCGCGGAACGGCTCGATCTCGGCGGCCACCTGGTGCCGGTACGGAGAATCGGCCAGCAGCATCCCGGCCAGAAGCGCGCCGAACGCCATGGACAGGCCGGCCGCCCGGCTGGCGAAGGCGGCGCACAGCACCACGAGAAGCGTGAGCGCGGCGAAGATCTCCGGCGTGCGGGCCGCGGCGACCGGCGCGAACAAGGGGCGCAGCAGGAACCGGCCGACCACGAGGATCGCCGCCATCAGGGCGGCGGCTTTCAGGACCGCGAGGCCGAGCGCGAGCCCGACCGAGGTCGGCCCGCCGCCCAGCGCGAAGACGAAAACGAGGAGCGGGCCGACCAGGAGGTCCTGCAGGATCAGCACCCCGAAGGCCGCCCGGCCGAATCGGCTGTTGAGATCTCCGCCGTCGGCCAAGAGGCGTAGCACCATCGCGGTGGAGGAAAGCGCCAGCGCGCCGCCGATCGCGATCGCCCCGCCGGCTGCGAGCCCCGCGGCGAGGGCCAGCGCGGCGATGACGGCGCCGGTGAGGAAGACCTGGGCCAGGCCGAGCCAGAGGATGCCGCGCGGCATCACCCGGATGCGTTCGAACGGCAGCTCCAATCCGACGGTGAACAGCAGGAACACGACGCCGAGCTCGGCCAGCGCGCGCGTCGCCGCGACGTCGCCCACCAGCGCCAGCCCGGCGGGGCCGATGATGACCCCGGCCGCCAGGTAGCCGAGGACGGGGCCGAGCCTCAGGCGCTGGAGCAGCGCGGCGCCGACGACCGCCGCCGCCAGCACCACGATGGCTCCGATGAGGTAGTCCGGTGGAGGCATGGTTGGCCCGCCCGACAGCCGCGCCCGAGCGCCACGATAGCGGCAACGCCGCCGCGAACCCAGGGCCGTCGCGAGGCGCCGCCTTCCTTCGGCCACGCCCTTGATTGCGAGGCCGATCGTTCCCAAGTTACTCGT
>CAYPKW010000161.1:0-1810 GCA_964411425.1 uncultured Rhodospirillaceae bacterium | reverse complement strand
GCATGGCGCGCCCATCTCGAAGGTTGCATCCAGCCGCCGGGCGGCGCAATCTGGCCCGCCTCGACGAGGCGCCTCACGACGCGAGATCTCCATGAAACCCTTCATATTCTTGGTCGTCCTGCTGCTCGCCGGCTGCACCTTCTTCTCGTCGGAGGAGAAGGCCGCCAGGCCGGCGCCGGACGAGCAGCAGCGCCCCGCCGATTTCGAAGCCTGCAAGGAGCAGGCCCGCGCCATGATCGACCGGGACGAGACCATCGACCAGGACATCGCCAGCGCCTCGCCGACGACCGACGTGGGGGCCGGCATCGAGACCGACGCGACGTTGGCGCAGAACCTGGCGGCCTATCGCGCCGACCGCCGCTATCAGCGGCTGGTCGACCGGTGCATGCGCGATCACGGCTACGCGGTGGACGACTAGTTTTCCGCAGAAGATCCGGTCCCGCCCATGCCGGAACATCGGCCCGTCAGCGCCGCGGTGCTCGTCATCGGCAACGAGATCCTGTCGGGCCGCACCAAGGACGCGAACCTGCCCTATCTGGCCCTGCAGCTGAACGCCGTCGGCATCAGGCTCAGCGAGGCCCGCGTCGTCGCCGACGTGGAGGAGGAAATCGTGCGCGCCGTCAACGAATGCCGGGCGCGCTACACTTACGTCTTCACCACCGGCGGCATCGGCCCGACCCATGACGACATTACCGCGGGCGCGGTCGCCAAGGCCTTCGGGGTGAAGCTGGTGCGGGATGCGCGGGCGGTCGAGTTGCTGCGGCGCCAGTACGAGCCGGGCCGGCTCAACGAGGCGCGGCTGCGCATGGCGCAGGTGCCGGAAGGCGCCACGCTGATCGACAACCCGGTCAGCATCGCGCCCGGCTTCCAGATCGGCAACGTGTTCGTCATGGCGGGGGTGCCGGAAATCATGCACGCCATGTTCGACGGCCTCAAGCATCGCCTGGCGGGGGGCCGGCCGATGCTGTCGCGCACGGTGAGCGGCTTCGTTGCCGAGGGGACGATCGCCAAGGGCCTGGGCGAGCTGCAATCGCGCCACCCGGCGCTCGAAATCGGCAGTTATCCGTTCTTCCGGCAGGGCCGGTTCGGCGCCAGCTTCGTGCTGCGCGGCGCCGACGCCGCGGTCATCGAGCAGGCGGCCGCGGAACTGCGCGCGCTGGTCCGTTCGCTCGGCGCCGAGCCGATCGACGGCGAGCCGGGTTGATCGGTTCTAATTCCCCAGATTGACCGGCTGCCACAGGCCGGCGAGCCGATGCGCCTCGCTCAACTGCGCCGCGCTCATGGAGCGGTCCAACGCCTCGCGCAGTCGGCATGGAGAAATCCTAGGCTCGACATCGTGTTGTCGCTGCCCTGTTCGGCCAGCGGTTCCAATTGCGCGAGCGCGGCCGCGAAGTCGCAGCGCGCGTCATGCGCCATGGCCGTATCGAAAATCGGCCAGCGCAGGCGCCGACAAGCCCAGCGCGGCCACGACGGCGAACAGCCAGCCTGCGATCGTCCTCGACAGCAATTTTTCCCCCAGCGGCGTGTCGAAAGGGGCGCCCGTTTACCATGATTCGGTGACGGACCTTCTGGATTAGCTGTTATATTTCTGTGGTTTGGAGGTCAAAGCTCTAAGGAAAAATGAAAGGCGGCGCCCTGGGTCAAAAATCCGGCCCGGTTCGGTTGGCCATTTCGCTCGGCCGCTCGATTCCAACCGACGGCACTATGCTCTAGGCTGCGGCGGTGGCCCGCTTGGCGGAACCGGTAGACGCAAGGGACTTAAAATCCCTTGGCCCTCAAGGCCGTCCGGGTTCGAGTCCCGGAGCGGGCA
>CAYPKW010000160.1:0-1865 GCA_964411425.1 uncultured Rhodospirillaceae bacterium | reverse complement strand
GCGCCGGCGGCCGGCCGGCGCGGCCCGTTTGACATTCTCGCGCGGCCGTCGGACATCTGTGCCCCGATGACCGCCCTCTCGCACATCCGCAACTTCGCCATCATCGCCCACATCGACCATGGCAAGTCGACGCTGGCCGACCGTCTAATCCAGCTCTGCGGCGGGCTCTCGCAGCGCGAAATGCGCGAGCAGGTGCTCGACACCATGGACATCGAGCGCGAGCGCGGCATCACGATCAAGGCGCAGACCGTGCGCCTCGCCTACAAGGCGAAGGACGGGCGCCTCTACGAGCTCAACCTGATGGACACCCCCGGCCACGTCGATTTCGCCTACGAGGTGAGCCGCAGCCTCGCCGCCTGCGAGGGCTCGCTCCTGGTGGTGGACGCGACGCAAGGCGTCGAGGCCCAGACGCTCGCCAACGTCTATCAGGCGATCGAGGCCGGCCACGAGATCGTGCCGGTGCTGAACAAGATCGACCTGCCGGCCGCCGAGCCCGAGCAAGTGAAACGGCAGATCGAGGAGGTGATCGGGCTCGACGCCTCGCGCGCCATCGCCATTTCCGCCAAGACGGGCGAGGGCGTCGAGGCCGTGCTGGAGGCGCTCGTCCACCGCCTGCCGCCGCCCTCGGGCGACGCGGCGGCGCCCTTGCGGGCGCTCCTGATCGACAGTTGGTACGACCCCTATCTGGGCGTCGTGATCCTTTTCCGGGTGAAAGACGGGCGCATGAAGCCCGGCCTCAAGATACGGTTCCTGGCCACCGGGCGCGCCTACCAGGTGGACCGCGTCGGCGTCTTCACCCCGAAGCCGGAGAACGTGGCGGCGCTCGGCCCCGGCGAGGTGGGGTTCCTCACCGCCGCCATCAAGGAGGTGGCGGATACCCGCATCGGCGACACCATCACCGAGGACCGCCGTCCGGCGCCGCCCTTGCCCGGCTTCAAGCCCTCGGTGCCGGTGGTGTTCTGCGGCCTCTTTCCGGTCGATGCCGCCGACTACGGCAACTTGCGCGACGGCCTCGCCAAGCTGCGCCTCAACGACGCCAGCTTCCATTACGAGCCGGAAACCTCGGCCGCGCTGGGCTTCGGATACCGCTGCGGGTTCCTCGGCCTGCTGCACCTCGAGATCGTGCAGGAGCGGCTCACCCGCGAGTTCGGCCTCGAGCTGATCGCCACCGCGCCCAGCGTCGTCTACCGCGTGCAGCTGAGGAACGGCAAGGCGCTCGACCTGCACAACCCCGCCGACCTGCCCGACCCGGGACGCATCCTGCGCATCGAGGAGCCGTGGATCGAGGCGACGATCCTGGTGCCGACCGAATACCTGGGGCCGATACTGAAACTTTGCGAGGACCGCCGCGGCGAGCAGAAAAGCCTCGCCTACGCCGGCAGCCGGGCCGTGCTCGTCTATCGTCTGCCGCTCAACGAGGTGGTGTTCGACTTCTACGACCGGCTCAAATCGGCGAGCCGCGGCTACGCCAGCTTCGACTACCACGTGGCGGAGTACCGCGAGGGCGACCTGGTGAAACTGTCGATCCTGGTGAACGGCGAGCCGGTCGACGCGCTCTCCGGCATCGTCCACCGCGTCGCCGCCGAGAGGCGCGGGCGCGCGCTCTGCCTGCGGCTCAAGGACCTGATCCCGCGCCAGTTGTTCAAGGTCGCGATCCAGGCGGCGATCGGCGGGCGCGTCATCGCGCGCGAGACCATCGGCGCCTTCCGCAAGGACGTGACCGCCAAGTGCTACGGCGGCGACGTGACGCGCAAGCGCAAGCTGTTGGAGAAGCAGAAGGCGGGCAAGAAGCGGATGCGCCAGTACGGCAACGTGGAAATCCCGCAATCCGCCTTCATCGCCGCCCTCAAGATCGGCGACGGTTA
>CAYPKW010000159.1:0-1891 GCA_964411425.1 uncultured Rhodospirillaceae bacterium | reverse complement strand
TGCCGGCCACCCCGGGCGCGCCGACGGCCCCGGCCGCGGCCCCGGCGGCGGGCGCCAAGGCGCCGGCGGCCAAGGGCGCCCCTGGCAAGGGCGAGAAGAAGGGTTAGCCGCCCATGCGTCTGCTGGTCGGGCTGGGCAACCCCGGCCCGGCTTACGCGGGCCACCGGCACAACATCGGCTTCATGGCGGTGGACGAGATCGTCCGGCGTCATGGTCTCAAGACGCCGCGCCGGCGCTTCCACGGCCGCACCTTCGAAGGCGAGATCGCCGGCGAGCGGGTGGTGGCGTTGCGGCCTGAGACCTACATGAATGAGTCCGGGCTCTCGGTCGGCGCCGCGCTGCGCTTCTACAAGCTGGCGCCCGGTTCCGTCATCGCGCTGCACGACGAGATCGACCTCAAGCCGGGCAAGATGCGGGTGAAGCTCGACGGCGGCGCCAGCCACAACGGGTTGCGGTCGATCGACGCCCACATCGGATCGGACTATTGGCGGGTGCGGCTCGGCGTCGGCCACCCCGGCCACCGCGACCTGGTGCGCGGCTACGTGCTGCACGACTTCGGCAAGGACGAGCGGGCGCTGGCGGCACGTCTCGTGGAGGCCGTGGCCGAGGCGATCCCGTTGCTGTTGGGCGGCCGGGACGACGCCTTCATGAGCAAGGTGGTCCTGCTGGTCAATCCGCCGCAGCCGAAGGCGAGCCGCCCGAAACCCGCGGCACCGGACGCGGACTGACCATGGGGTTCGCCTGCGGCATCGTCGGCTTGCCAAACGTCGGCAAGTCCACGCTCTTCAACGCGCTCACAGAGACCGCCGCGGCCCAGGCGGCGAACTATCCGTTCTGCACCATCGAGCCCAACTATGGCCGGGTGGCGGTGCCCGATCGGCGCCTCGATGCCGTGGCGGCGCTAGCGAAGTCGCCCCGGGTGGTGCCGACGCAACTCGCGTTCGTCGACATCGCGGGGCTGGTGCGCGGGGCGAGCCGGGGCGAGGGCCTCGGCAATCAGTTCCTCGCCCACATCCGCGAGGTCGACGCGATCATTCACATCCTGCGCTGCTTCGCGGGCGAGACGACGCACGTCGAAGGCTCGGTCGACCCGCTGCGCGACGCCGATACGGTGGACACCGAGCTGATGCTGGCCGATCTCGCCAGCCTGGAGCGGCGCGCCGAGGCGGCGGCGAAGCGCGCGCGCGGCGGCGACGACGAGGCCAAGGCGCAACTCGCGGCGATGGTCCCGGCGCTCGAAGCGCTGCGCCAGGGCAGGCCCGCTCGCGGCGCCGTCGTCGCCGACGAGGCGCAGTTGAAAGAGTTGCAGCTGTTGACCGCCAAGCCGGTGCTCTACGTCTGCAACGTCGACGAGGAGGCGGCCGCCACCGGCAATGCCTGGTCGGCGGCGGTTGCATCGCGCGCCGAGGCCGAGCGCGCCGGCATGGTCGTCATCTCCGCCGCCATCGAAGCGGAGATCGCGACGCTCGACGACCCGGCCGAGAAGGCCCTGTTCCTGCAGGGCCTGGGGCTGCGGGAGACCGGCCTCGACCGCGTCATCCGCGCCGGCTACGCGCTTCTGGACCTCATCACCTTCTTTACCGCCGGTCCCAAGGAGGCGAGCGCCTGGACGCTGAAGCGCGGCGCCAAGGCGCCGGAGGCGGGCCGCGCCATCCACACAGACTTCGAGCGCGGCTTCATTCGCGCCGACGTCATCGCGTACGACGACTTCGTCGCCTGCGGCGGCGAGCAGGGCGCCAGGGAGGCGGGCAAGATGCGCCTCGAGGGCCGCGACTACACGGTCAAGGACGGCGACGTGATCTATTTCCGGTTCAACGTCTGAGCTAGTGCAGCTTTGCCCACACCTTGCGCTTGACCGCGTAGAGCAGCCCGGTCAGCACCAGCAGGAACA
>CAYPKW010000158.1:0-1904 GCA_964411425.1 uncultured Rhodospirillaceae bacterium | reverse complement strand
CGGCCGCCGCCGACGCCTGCTCGGCCGCCGCGTTGTCGACCGGGCTCGCCCTTAGCCCGTCGAGCACATCGGCCGCGAGCTCACCGATGCGCTCGAACTCCGCTCGCCCGAACCCGCGCGTCGTGCCGGCCGAGGCGCCGAACCTTACTCCTGAGGTGACGCTCGGCTTCTCCTCGTCGAACGGCACCGCGTTCATGTTGCAGGCGATGCCGGCGCGCTCCAGGCTCATGGCGGCGAGGTTGCCCTTGAGGCCGCGGCGGCGCAGGTCGACCAGCAGCAGCGGCGTGTCGGTGCCGCCGGTCACGACGTCGTAGCCGCGTCTTTCGAGCGCGGCCGCGAGCGCGCGGGCGTTCGCCAGCACGGCGCGGGCGTAAGTCTTGAATTCGGGCCGCAAGGCCTCGCCGAAACAGACCGCCTTGGCGGCGATCGCCGCCACGAGCGCGCTGCCCTGCACGCCCGGGAATACCGCGGCGTCGAGGCGTTTCGCCAGGCCTTCGTCGTCGGTGAGGATGACGGCGCCCCTGGCGCCGCGCAGCGACTTGTACGTGGTGGTGGTGACGACGTGCGCGTGGGGAAACGGGCTCGGATGGACGCCGCCGGCGACCAGCCCGGCGAAATGCGCCATGTCGACCAGGAGAAGGGCGCCCGCCGCGTCCGCGATGCGGCGCATACGCGCGAAGTCGATGACGCGCGGATAGGACGATCCGCCGGCGATGACCAGCTGCGGGCGATGCGCCGCGGCCAGCCGCTCCGCCTCCTCGTAGTCGATGCGCCCGTCCTCTCGGCGCACGCCGTAACTCGCCGCCCGGAACCACCGGCCGGACAGGTTCGCCGGCGCGCCGTGGCTGAGATGGCCCCCGGCACGGAGCGCCATGCCGAGGATGGCATCGCCGGGCCGGAGTGCTGCCAGCAGCACGGCCAGGTTGGCCTGGCTACCCGAATGGGGCTGCACGTTGGCGAACCGGCAGCCGAACAGCGTCTTCGCCCGCTCAATGGCGAGGCGCTCGACCGCGTCGGCGTTGACGGCGCCGCTGTGGAATCGCCGGCCCGGATATCCCTCGACCGTCTTGTTCGTGAGCACGGAGCCTTGCGCGTCGAGCACCGCCCGGCTCACTAAATTCTCGGACGCGATCAGCGGCGCCGTGTCACGCTGCCGGTTCAGTTCGTCGGCGAGCGCGGCGGCGACGGGCGGGTCGATCTCCGCCAGCGGCGCCGAGAAGTAACCCCTGTGCAGCACTCCGGCGGCGACGTCATCCGGCGGCACGGGCAACCTCGCTGAGGCAGTCGTCGGCGAGCGGCGCCACCGGCGTCAGGTCGCGATGGTGCTGGTGATCGGGGCGCTGGCGACGAGTGGCGGCGTTGGACACCGGATTGACGATGAGCGAGAAGATGCGCCGCTGCCAGGGCGACATGTTGGGCGGCGAGCCGTGCACCATGCGGTCGCCGAAGACGAGGCCGGTGCCCGCCGGACCCTTGGCCGAGACGATGCCGCCGGCGGCGGCGAGACGCGCCACGGTCTCGTCGTCGACGACCCACAAGGGGTAACTGGTGGTCGCCGTGTCGAGCCGCGCCGGCACGGGCCCCTGGCGGTGCGAGCCGGGAATGAAATAGAGCGGCCCGTTGAACTCGCCTACGTCGTCGAGAAAGACGTGCAGGTTGAGGGCGAGCGGCTCGGGCACGCCGTCCTCTTCGTGGTGCGTGGCGAAGTCGTAGTGCCATTGCCAGGTCTCGCCGCCGAACGCCGCCTTGACGTTGACCTTGACCTGCTGGACGTAGAGCCGGTCGCCGGCGATCTGCATGGCGGGGCCAATGAGCCGCGGGTGACGCACCAGGCGCGCGAACAGCCCATTGCGCAGGTGCAGCCCCATCGCCGTGCGCACCTTGCCGCTGTGCTTCTCGCGGAA
>CAYPKW010000157.1:0-1966 GCA_964411425.1 uncultured Rhodospirillaceae bacterium | reverse complement strand
CGCGGCCATGACGAGTTCCGAAACAGGCTCTCAATGACCGCCACACTTTTCGCACAATCGCCGGGCAGATTGGCGCCGCCATGAAGCTGTCGATCGCCGCCGTCCTCGTGCTGCTCGCCTCGGGCGCGTGGGCCGAGGAGTGGAGCGTGCTGCCCGCGCCCAGCGACTTTCCCGAGCTGGAGGCCGCCTCGATCGGCAACGCCGAGGGCGATCGCCTCTACCTGTGGCCACATCACGGCGCGGGAATCTTCATCGTCGTGGCCGAGCTGCACCTGGCGAACGCCGCCTTCGCCGCCATGCCCCGCTACCGCATCGACGGCGCCGACAGCGTGGACACCGAGCAGATCCGCCTCGCCGGCGAGCGCCAAAGTTCGCTGTGGGGCCACAGCTCGGGCGCGGCCGCGTTCTGGCGCGTCTGGGCCTCGCATGAGCCGTCGGTGGCGGCGGACGAGCTGTTCCACCGATGGTTTACCGGGCGGGTCATCGAATTCGAGTTCGCCGCAACGGACGGCACCCGGCGGACCGCGAGCTTTTCCTTAGGCGGCGCCGGCGCGGCGATCCTGGCGGCGACGCGCGTCGAGGCGCGTTGAATCTCCCGCCATGGCGCCGGTGCGAACCGCCCTCACCCGCCGCGGCTTCCTCGGCGCTCTTGCCGGTCTGGCCGCGCGGCCCGCGTTCGCGGCGCTGCCGAGCAACCCCGCGGTCATCATCGTCGGCGCCGGCATGGCCGGGATCGCGGCCGCGCACGCGCTCGTCGAGGAGAACGTCTCGGTCGCCGTTCTGGAGGCGCGCGGGCGGGTGGGCGGGCGCGCCTTCGCCGAGAGCGACACCTTCGGCGTCCCCTTCGATCACGGCTGCGCCTGGTTGCAAGGCGGCGAGCGCAACCCGTTGCACAGGCTCGCGGCGCGGCTCGGCTTCGGCACCGCGGCCGACAGCGGCGAGCTCAGGGTCTACAAGGACGCGACCGATCTAAGCGCCTACGCCGTCGACGAGATCGGGGACGCGCTCGGCCTCATGACGGCGGCGCTGGAACAGGCGGGCGACGCCGGCCACGACGTTCCCGCCGCCACCTTCGTGCGCCCGCGTACCGATTTCGAGCGCATCGCGGCGGCGACGATCGGCCCGTGGGAGGCGGGCGTCGAATTGGACCAGCTGTCGGTCGCCGATTGGCACGCCCAGGCCGGCGGCGATCGCTTGGTGCCGCTAGGGCTCGGCAACATGGTGGCGGCGTATGCCGAGGGCCTGCCGGTGCGCCTCTCGACGCCGGTCTGGGTCATCGACTGGCGCGGCCCGGGCGTTGCCGTCGTGACGCCCGACGGGACGCTCGGCGCCAAGGCGTGCCTCGTCACGGTGCCGACGGGCGTGCTGGCAGAGGGCGGCATCGTGTTCGACCCGCCGCTGCCGGACAGGCACCGCGCCGCCATCGACGGGCTGCCCATGGGACTGCTCGACAGGATCGCGCTGCAGTTCGCCCCCGGCGCGCTCGACGCGCCGCCCGGCACCTGGGTCTATCAGGCGCGTTCCGACGGCCGCCTTGCCGCGATGCTTCTGCGGCCATTCGGCAGCGAGCTCGCCATCGGTCTCGCCGGCGGCGACCTGGCGCGCGAGTTGGAGCGCGCGGGCGAGGCCGCCGCCCTGGACTTCGGGCTTTCGACCGTCGTCGACCTGTTCGGCACCGCCGTGCGCCAACGCATGTTGGCCGGCCGCGCCACGCGCTGGGGCCGCGAGCACTGGTCGCTGGGCGCCTACTCGGCGGCGCGCCCCGGCCGCCACCCCGACCGCGCCGCGCTGGCCCTGCCGGTCGCCAACCGCATCTTCTTCGCCGGCGAGGCTTGCGCGCTCGAATGGGCGACCCAGCTTCCCGGCGCCTATCTTACCGGGCGCGCCGCCGCCCGAAGCATCGTCGAGGCAACCTAGCAGGCTGCTGAAAAACCCGATTCACACCGGGTTGAGAATGTGATTCTGT
>CAYPKW010000156.1:0-2035 GCA_964411425.1 uncultured Rhodospirillaceae bacterium | reverse complement strand
ACGCATGGACTTCGCCAACGCGGGCCAGCGGGTGAAGCAGAAGCTGGGTTGAGGCGACACGGGTATCGGGCGCCGGCGCAACCTGATAGATTGGTGCTCCTTCGATCATCGGAATCGCGGATGGCATTTCCGCCGGCTTTTCTTGACGACATCAGGGACCGCGTCTCGGTTTCCGAGGTGGTCGCCCGCAAGGTCAAGCTCGGCAAGCGCGGGCGCGAGTTCGTCGGCCTGTGCCCGTTCCACAGCGAGAAGACGCCGTCGTTCACGGTGAGCGACGAGAAGGGATTCTTCCACTGCTTCGGCTGCGGCGCGCATGGCGACGTGATCGGCTTCCTCATGCGGGGAGAAGGGCTGCCGTTCCCCGACGCGGTCGAGAAGCTGGCCGCGCTGGCCGGTCTGCCGGTGCCGGAGACCTCGCCCGCCGATCGCGCCGAGGCGCACCGACGGGCCACCTTCCTCGACGCGCTCGAAGCCGCCGCCCGCTGGTTCGAGGACCAGCTGCGCGGGGCTGCCGGCCGGCCGGCCCTGGCCTACCTGGCCGAGCGCGGCCTCGACGAGGAGACCATCGCGCGATTCCGCCTGGGTTTCGCCCCCGACGCCCGGGGCGCGCTCAAGTCGGCGCTGGTCGCCGCCGGCATGCCCGAGGCGCTGCTGCTCGAGTGCGGGCTGGTGGGCCGCGGCGAGGCCGGCGACACCTACGACCGCTTCCGCGGCCGCGTGATGTTTCCCATCGCCGACCGACGCGGACGCGTCGTCGCGTTCGGCGGGCGCGCGCTCTCCGGCGGCGAGCCGAAGTATCTCAATTCGCCGGAGACGCCGCTGTTCCATAAGGGCCGCCTGCTGTACGGCCTCGCCCAGGCGCGCCAAGCCGCCCACGAGCGCGGCGAGGCGATCGCGGCCGAGGGCTACATGGACGTGATCGCGCTGAGCCAGGCGGGCTTCCGCCAAGCCGTGGCACCGCTCGGCACCGCGCTGACCGAGGACCAAATCGCGCTACTCTGGCAGTTGGCGCCGGAGCCGATCCTGTGCTTCGACGGCGACGCCGCCGGCGAGCGCGCCGCGGCGCGCGCGGCCCTGCGGGCGCTGCCGATGCTTCAGCCCGGCCGCTCGCTGCGCTTCGCCTTGCTGCCGCCGGGAGACGACCCCGACAGCCTGGTGCGCCGGACCGGTCCGGCTGCGCTGCGCGATATCCTCGACCGCGCCCGCCCGCTCGTCGACATGCTGTGGGACATGGAGGTGGGCGCCCGGCCGCCGGACACGCCCGAGCGGCGCGCCGGCCTGAGGCGGCGCCTCGCCGAACTCGTCTCGACCATCGCCGACCGCACGGTGGCCGAGGCGTACCGCCAGGAGATGTGGCGCCGGTTCGAGGCCGCTTTCGGCTTCGCCGCGGCGCGTGGGCCGCGGCAGCCCCGCCCCGCCCATCGCAGTCTCTTGGGCGGCCAGGCGGCCCGCCAGGGCATCCAGGGCCTCGAGCGCGGCCAGCAGGAGGCGCTGCTGGCGGTCCTCGTCAATCACCCGGACCTGCTAGGCGAGCATCTGGAGGAATTGGCGCGCCTCAGCCTTTCGGTGGGCGAGCTTGACAGGCTTCGGCGCGCCATTATAGACCTCGCCGCCGTCCACCCGGAGCTTGACGCGCCGGCCTTGCAATACCATCTGGACAAACAAGGCTTTAGCGGGACCTTGGCGGCGCTGGCGGCACGCACGAAGGTGCAGTCTCCGCTGCAGCCTGCGGCCGGCCGCAAGGTGGCCGGCGAATTCCTGCGTCACGTGATCGGGTTGCGGCGGGAACGGGAAGCCATGGCAGAGGTGCCGGCGGCGGCGCGCCGGCTGGCCGAACAGCCGAGCGACGAGGCGTTGGCCAGCCTCGAACGGGCGCAGCGGTCGATCCAGAGGGGAGAGAGCAGGCGACGCGACATCGACCGGGATGGCGTGTCGGTCGCCGGCAAAGACGAATAAGGTAGGGCGCGGGCGGGGCGGACACCGAGCAGCCCCGCCTCCATTCCATTATCGC
Source organism: uncultured Rhodospirillaceae bacterium (assembly GCA_964411425.1). Taxonomy (GTDB): domain Bacteria; phylum Pseudomonadota; class Alphaproteobacteria; order Dongiales; family Dongiaceae; genus CAYPKW01. The sequence goes on along the minus strand of CAYPKW010000156.1, from coordinate 24 downwards.
GGCAGGTGTAGCATGGCGATCAAG
>CAYPKW010000155.1:0-2097 GCA_964411425.1 uncultured Rhodospirillaceae bacterium | reverse complement strand
TGGATCGGACTACTCCTGGCTTGACAGTCGTTTCATTCCTCGAAGCCTAGGAAAGCCCCCGTTGGCCGATCCAGGGTGTCCTACGACGCCTGACGGGCGGCCACGCGCGCGGCCAGATCGAGCAGCCGGCGGTCGGCGCCGCGCCGTGCGATCAAGGAGAACCCGACCGGGCAGCCCTCGACCCGGCCCGCCGGAACGCTCACCTGCGGCAGGCGCGCGAGCCCGGCGATGCAGGTGAGGCTCAAGGTGCGGTCGCGGAACTGCTGCAGGGCGTCGGCCGGCAGCCCCAGCGGCGGCGCCACGCTCGCCGCCGTCGGCAGGGCCAGCGCCGCGGCGCCGGCCAAGAGCGCGTCGAGGTGCCGGGCGAAGGCCACGCGGCGGTCCGCCTCGTCGCCCGGCGGCGTCTCCGCCACCGACTTGGCCCAAGCGAACCGGGCGGCGATCTCCGGCCCGAAGCGGGGTTTTCGAGACTCGACCCAGGCGCCGTGCTCGGCCCAGATCTCGCGCGCCTGCAGGGTGCGGAACACCGTCATCCACCGCCCGAGCCCGCCGTCGCCGCCCACCTCGACGGAGCGGCTGCCGCCGAGCTCGACCGCCGCGGCGGCCAGCATCGGCTGCAACGCCGCCCGCACGGCGGGCTCGGCCAGGGCGAAGGCGTCCTCGGCGACGACGAGGCCGCCGGCGGCCGGCTCCCCGGTGTCGTCGCCGAGCAGTGCCAGGCCGACGCGCCCCAGCACGCCCGAATCGCGGGCGAACCAGCCCACCGTGTCGAAGCTCGCCGCCAGCGGCATGACGCCCGCGATATCGACCCGCCCGTGGCTCGGCCGGACGCCGTAAAGCCCGCACAGCGCCGCCGGCACGCGCACCGAGCCGCCGGTATCGGTGCCGAGCGCGAAATCGACCAGGCCGGCGGCGACGGCGGCGGCCGAGCCGCTCGACGAACCGCCCGGGATGCGTCCCGGCGCCGCGCCGTTGACCGGCGTGCCGTAGTGGAAATTCTGGCCGTTGAGGCTGTAGGCGAGCTCGTCGGTGACCGTCTTGCCCGCCATGGCGGCGCCGGCCGCCACCAGCGCCGCCACCGCCGGCGCGGTGCGGGCGGCGGGCGGGTGGCTCGCCAGCCAGTCCGGGTTGCCGCAGCAGCAGGTCTCGCCCGCCACGTCGAAGATGTCCTTGACGGCGAAGGAGAGGCCGGCGAGCCGGCCCGCCGCCCCTTCGAGGCGCACCGACACATGCCGGCAGAAGGCGTTGACCGTGTCGTGCATGGCGCTCTCCCCGGCGCGCGGCCGGTTCCAACTGGTCGGATCATGCTCTAGCTTGCTTAGCTCATAGGCGGAGCGCACCCGCGGAGGCAACGACCATGATGCTGGCCCAGATCAGCGACACCCATATTCTCGCCGAGGGCCGCGTGCTCTACGGCCGCATCGACACCGCCCGCCATCTCGAGCGCGCGGTCGAGCATCTGAACCGTCTTGCCCCCGACTTCGTGCTGATGACGGGCGACCTCGCGGACGACGGCTCGCCCGAAGGCTATGCCAACCTGCGCCGCCTGTTGCGGCCATTGGCGCCGCCCTTTGCCGTCATCCCCGGAAATCACGACCACCGGGAGAACCTGAAGGCGGCGTTCCCCGAGCTGCCCGGCTGCGGCCCGGAGGACCGCTTCGTGCAGTTCACCGTCGAGGACTACCCCTTGCGCCTCGTCGCGCTCGACACCTTGGTTCCCGGCGAGGACGGCGGCACGCTGTGCCAGGTCCGGCTCGACTGGCTCGCCGCCCGCCTCGACGAACAGCCCGGGCGGCCGACGCTTATCGCCATGCATCACCCGCCCTTCGCCATCGGTCACGCGGGGCTGGACGCGATCGGTTGCGCCAACGGCCCGGCATTGGCGGCGCTGGTCGAGCGCCACCCGCAGGTGCGCCAGATCGTGTGCGGCCACGTGCACCGGCCGATCTCGGTGCGCTGGGGTGCTACCGTCGTGACGACGGCGCCCTCGACCGCCCATCAGGTGGCGCTCGACTTCGCTCCGGACGCGCCCATCTTGTGGCGCCCGGAGCCGCCGGCCTGCCATCTCCATTGCTGGTCCGAAACCGGCCTCGTGAC
>CAYPKW010000154.1:0-2103 GCA_964411425.1 uncultured Rhodospirillaceae bacterium | reverse complement strand
AGCTTTTCTAGGCACGCCTCGCGGTCGGCCCGGAAATCGCCCTCGATCCACCACGCCTCGACGGAAGCCACCAGGCGGCCCACCTCCGGGCCTTGCCCAACGCCGAGCTTGAGCGCGTCGCGGCCCTGCACGGGAAACACCGGCATGGGTCGGTTGGCCGTCGCCAGCACCTCCCGCCAGGCGCCGTCGCCGGGCGCCGCACCCGCGCCGGCCCAGGCGATGAGCGCGAGGCCCCGGAAGCGCGCCGGCCCAAGCCGATAGAGGAGCCGACGGCGCTGGGCCCCGTCGAGCTCGGGCGACGGCGCGGGACCTTCGGCCAGGCCCGCCAGCGCCAGGCACTCCTTGTTCGACAGGCGCAGGCGGCCGGCCACGGCGTTCGCGGCCTCGACGCCGCCGGCGATGAGCGCGGCGAGACGACGGATCGGGTCCGGCTCGACCGATTGCGCGCGCTCGATCGCGACCAAGGCTTCGAGCCGCGCGATCTCCCTCGCCTCGGCGAGGAAATGGGCGAGCACGCCGCGCTCTCGCAGCAGCTCGAACACCGCCGCCGGGTCGGGCGCCAGCAGCAGCTTCAAGGTCTCCGCAGCGATCCGCTCGCCCGAGAGCGTCGCCAGCAGCGGCGCCAGCTCGGCCGCGGCCGCGAGCCCGTCCGGATCGGGCGGCGCCGCGCCGTAATAGGCATGGAAGCGGAAGAAGCGCAGGAGCCGCAGCACGTCCTCGCGGATGCGCGTCGCCGCATCGCCCACGAAGCGCACGCGGCCCGCCCGCAAGTCGGCGTGGCCGGCGAAGGGATCGTAGAGGCTGCCGTCGGGCGAAAGGAACAGCGCGTTCATGGTGAAGTCGCGCCGGGAGGCGTCGGCCGCCCAGTCGTCCGTGAACTCGACCTTGGCCCGGCGGCCGTAGGTCTCCACGTCGCGCCTGAGCGTCGTCACCTCGAAATGGGCGCCGTCCACGACCGCGGTCACCGTGCCGTGCTTGAGGCCCGTGGGCACCGCCTTGATGCCGGCGCGCTGCAACAGCAGGGTGACGCGCTCGGGCGGTTCGTGCGTCGCGATGTCGATGTCCCGCACCGGGCGGCCGAGGATCGTGTCGCGCACGCAACCGCCCACGAAGCGCGCCTCGGCGCCATCGGCGGTGAGCGCGGCGACGACCGCCCGGGTGGTCGCGGCGCTCATCCAGGGCTGCGGCGGCAGGCGGTCCACGGGCCGCATGGGGCGAGTTACTCGAAGCCGCCGGGATCGATGCGGCCGTCGATCAGCCGCGACGGCTTATACACGCTGCCCGGATCGGCCCCGCCGAACAGGGCGTAGGCGAAGAACGTGATGCCGACCAGCAGCCCGCCGGCGACGGCGAGCCAGGTCCACGGCACCTCGCGCCACCCCGGCGCGCCGGCCGGCAGGCGCCGGCGCGCGGCGTAGAGGTAAAGGAAATACGCCGCCGTCGGCAGCAGCAGCGGCACCAGGATGGAGAGCGCCTGTCTCATGCCTCTCTCCGCAAGACCTCAGCCAAGTTGAGCAGCATGCCGGCCGTGGCGCCCCAGACGCGATGACGCCCCCACTCCAATACGTAAAAATATCGCTCCTTGCCCCGATAGAGGCGCTGCGCCCGGCGGTAGTTGGCCGGCTCGGCCGCGAATCGCAATGGCATCTCGAACACCTCCGCCACCTCGAAGGGGTCCGGCGCGAAATGAGGCGGCGGGTCCACCAGCCCCACCACCGGCGTCACCTCGAACCCGGTGCGCGTCAGATAGGTGTCGAGCCGCCCGATGGGAACGACGCGCTCAGGCGCCAGTCCCACCTCCTCCTCCGCTTCGCGCAGCGCCGTCGCGACCGCGTCCGCGTCGCCTGGATCGACGCGGCCGCCCGGGAAACTGACCTGACCCGCATGATCGCTCAAGTGCACCGTGCGGCGCGTCAGCAGGACGTTCAGCCCCTCGGCCCGGTCGACGAGGCCGACCAGGACCGCGGCCGGGGTGAGCGCGCGCCCGTCCTGCCAGCCTTCGGGCAGCATGTCGGGGTTGAGGTCGTAGTCGCCGCGCCAAGGGCCGAGCGGGCCCGCCGCCGGCGCGCGCCGGCGGCCGGGCGCGGGCGCCGCCCCGAAGCG
>CAYPKW010000153.1:1198-2324 GCA_964411425.1 uncultured Rhodospirillaceae bacterium | reverse complement strand
GCCCCGACGTGATCACGCTCGACGTGATGATGCCCGGCATGGACGGCTGGGCGGTCCTTACCGCGCTCAAGTCCGACGCGGCGCTGGCCGACATCCCGGTGGTCATGGCCACCATCGTGGACGAGACGCGCATGGGCTTCGCGCTCGGCGCGGCCGAGTACCTCTCCAAGCCGATCGACCGCGCCCACCTCCTCGCCGCGGTCCAGCGCTGTGTGCCTGACGCCGAAGGCGCGCGGGTGCTGGTCGTCGAGGACGACGAAGCTACTCGCGTGATGGTGCGCCGCACGCTCGAGCGCGCCGGCTGCACCGTCACCGAGGCGGAGAACGGCCGCGTCGGGCTCGATCGCCTGCGCGAGCACGCGCCCCAGATTGTCCTCCTCGACCTGATGATGCCCGAGATGGACGGGTTCGCGTTCCTCGAGGCGCTCCGTGCGGAACCCGCGCGAGGCGCCATCTCCGTGATTGTCATCACGGCGAAGGTGCTCACCGAGGAAGATCGCCGGCGGCTCAACGGCGGTGTGGAAGCGATCGTGCAGAAAGGCGGACGCGGCGGCGAGGAGCTGCTTGGCGAAATCCGCGAGTTGGTGGCCGCGCGCGCCGGCGCACGCACCCGCCGGTAGACGTCCCGTCGCGACGCCGGGGAAGCGCCCGACTAAACAAGAAAGAAGAGCGGCCGTCCCCCGCCGGGTGGGGAATGCCAGCGGTCCCCTGATCCCGTTCCTCTTGACACCTCCCCCTTCCCCCTGAATATTTCCCCTGAACCATTCAGGGGAACGCATGCCACGCGCTGAACTCGACCTCCTCCAGGGCACCCTCGATGTCCTCGTTCTCAAGTCCCTGAGCTGGGGACCCCGCCACGGCCACGCCGTCGCCACCTGGATCCGTGCCACCACCGAGGACGACCTCAACATCGAGGACGGCGCCCTCTATACCGCCCTCCACCGCCTCGAGAAGCGCGGCCTCATCGAGGCCGAGTGGGGCCTTTCCGACAACAACCGCAAGGCCAAGTACTACGAGCTGACCGAGGAGGGCCGCCGCGAGCTGCGCCAGAGCGCGGTCCGCTGGTCGCGCTATGCCGAAGCGGTGTTCAAAGTGCTGCATGCCAGCCGCTTCGCCCTAGCCCCTA
>CAYPKW010000153.1:0-1098 GCA_964411425.1 uncultured Rhodospirillaceae bacterium | reverse complement strand
TCTGCGGCGCCTCTTCCGGTTGGCGGTGCGACCCGCCGCCGTCGAGCAGGAAGTCGACGCCGAGCTGGAGTTCCACTTCGAGGCCGAAGCCGCGCGGCTCATCGCGCTTGGGGTGCGGCCCGACGCGGCGCGCCAGGAGGCCCGCCGCCGCTTCGGCGATCTGCGCTTCACGCGGGAGGTGCTCGTGACGATCGACAAGCAGCGCCGCGGCCAGGAGCGCCGCGCGGGATGGGCCGAGGATCTGCGCCAGGACCTGAGCTATGCGCTGCGCGGCTTCCGCCGGCAGCCCGGCTTTGCGGCGCTGGTGATCGTCACCCTCGCCCTGGGCATTGGCGCCAACACCACGATGTTCGGGATCGTCGATCGGCTGCTGCTGCGGCCGCCGGCCTTTCTGGCTGATCCCGCCACGACCAGCCGGCTCTTCACCCGCCGCTCGCAGCAGAACAGTGAAGACCGGATCGACAACAACATCTCCTACAAGCGCTACCTCGAGCTTCGCGAGGGCGGCCGCTCGGTGGAGAGCGCCGCCTTCTTCGTCGATCGCGAGCGTGTGGTCGGCACCGGCGAGGGCGCTCGCCAGCTTCCGGTTTCCCTGGTGAGCGCCAGTTTCTGGCCGTTCTTCTCGGTGCGCCCGGCCATCGGCCGCTTCTTCACCCCGGCCGAAGATCGCACCCCCGACGGAGCGACCGTCGCCGTGCTCGGCTACGGCCACTGGCGGACCGGCTTTGGCGGCGACCCCGGCGTGCTGGGCAAGCAGCTCTATATCGGTGCGCGTCCCTACACGATCATCGGCGTCGCCCCGCGCGGATTCAGCGGCATGTCGCTCGCCGCAGTCGCCGCCTTCATTCCGATCACCGCCGCGGGTCACGAGATGTTCGGTGACATGTATTTCACCGGACACAACGTGTCCTGGATGGAGATGATAGTCCGGCGCAAGCCCGGCGTATCCGTCGAGGCCGCGGAGGTGGAGCTGACCCGGGCCTACCAGGCCAGCCGCACGGCGGAGGGCCGGGTCCGCGTCGAGGCCGTGGCGCGATCGCGGGTCCAGCTCGGCTCCGCCATCTGGGATCGCGGCCCCAAGCGCAGCGAGAGCGCGCA
>CAYPKW010000152.1:0-2451 GCA_964411425.1 uncultured Rhodospirillaceae bacterium | reverse complement strand
TAGGCGTTCAGAGCACCGGGTCGCCGAGTTTCGGATAGGTTTCGTCGCCCCAGATGCGGTACTCGCGGATCATCGCGCGCGGTCGCGCCGGATCCGCCGAGTCGATTTCGCGCCCCAGCCGATGGCCGTCGAACACGGCGTCGGCGAGATAGCGCGGGGCGAGGCAGTCTCCCGCCCGGTACACGCCCAGGAGGCCGGCCGCCGCCCACTCCGCCCGGCGCGCCTTGAGCGCGCGATAGAGCGAATCCTCGGAGCGCCGCGAGGTGCACAGGATGAGGCTGTCGCAGGCCAGGACCTCCACCGCCGTTCCGGCGCGGCGCGGCAACTCGCCGGCCTTGGCGGCGGTCGCCCGGCGATAGCCGTCGCGATAGACATCGAAGATCGTGACGCGAGTGTCCCTGCCGCCGTCGACCCGCTCGACCCAATGCGCGACGCGCTGCGCTATTCCCTTCTCCCGCGTCATGCGGCGCAGATTCGGCCCCTCCAGCGTCCAGTCAGCGAACGGCGCCGCCTTGTCGAAGGGCGTGACGAGGGTCACCGCCTTGCCCCGGTCCGCCAGCATCTCGGCGATGCCGATCGCCATGAAGTATCCGTCGCCGTCGAGGACCACGACCCGCTCGCCCACGGGCTTGCCCGAAAAGAACTGCTCGGGCGTCACGAAGGCCGGGTCCGCGGCGTCGATTCCCGGGATCGGGTCCGGCCCCAGGCCGCTCACTCCGTCGCCGACCCAGCGCGCCCCGGTGGCCACGACGACGCGCGGCGCGCCGTAGGCCAATACGTCCTCGGCGCGCACGTCGCCGAGACCGCGAAGTACCTTGACGTTCGCCATGCGTTGAAGCTGGCCCTCGCGGTAGGCGATGACACGGCCCCATTCGGCGAGGCCGGGCAGCCGCACCACGGCCTTGAGGTGCCCGCCCAGCTCCGCCTCGGCCTCGCACAGATGCACGTCGTAGCCGCGCCGGCCGAGCACGCGCGCGCATTCCAGGCCGGCGGGACCGGCGCCCACGACCATGACGGTCCCGGCATCGTCGGCTGGAGCGAATTTCTCCGGGTGCCAGCCGCGCCGGTACTCCTCCATGACGGTAGGGTTCTGCGTGCACACGATCGGCACCCCGTACTCGAAGCGGGCGACGCAGAGATTGCAGCCGATGCACTCGCAGATGTCCTCGATTCGGCCCTCGTCGATCTTGCGCGGCAGCCACGGATCGGCGATCGACGGGCGGGCGCAGCCGACGATGTCGTACTGGCCGCTTCGCACCACCCGCAGCATCTCGTCCGGGTCGGTGAAGCGGCCGACGCCCACCACCGGCACCTTGGCGATGGACTTGACGCTGCCCGTCCAGGGCGCCTGGTGGTTCGACTTGTAGAAGCGCGAAGGGCCGGCATCCTCGCCCCATTCCTGCAGGCTGCTGATATTTATGTCCCACATGTCGAGCAGGCCGAGCCGCGTCACCAGCTCGACGAACGCCAGGCCTTCGTCCTCGGCCTCGACGCCGGCAGGACCCGAAAGCTGGTCGATGGAGAACCGCGTCGCGATGGCGCAGTCGGCGCCGACGGCCAGCTTGAGCCCTTCGAGAATCTCGAGCCACAACCGCGCGCGGTTCTCGAAGGAGCCGCCGTACTTGTCGGTGCGCCGGTTGAAATGGCGCGAGAGCGCCTGCACCGGCAACGCTCCGTGCGTGCCGTGCACGTAGACGATGTCGAACCCCGCATCCACCGCCCGGCGCCCCGCCTCGACGAACATGCGCACGATGCGCTTAAGGTCCTCCTCGTCGGCCTCGTAGGTGTAGGTCTGCGGCATCCAGGGGCTGGCGAACTGGTGCATCGCCGGCGAGACGTAGCGGGAGTCGAGCGCGTTGGCGAGGCCGCCGGCATGACACAGCTCGATGGCGGCGAGCGCCCCCCACTTGTGCACGCCGTCCACCATGTGGCGGTGGTTGATCACGTCGCCCTGGCTCCAGATGCTGGTCACAATCGCCACCGGCTGGTCGCTCTCCGGATGGATCATGCAGGCCTCGGTGCAGAGCGCCGCCCAGCCGCCTTCGGCCTTCACCTCGCGGTGCGCCGCGTTGGCGCCGGGCCGCAGGATCCCGGCCCCGGTGCATTGCGGCACCTGGAAGAAGCGATTCTTGAGGGTCTTCGGGCCGATCCGAACGGGCTCGAACAGCAGGTCGTAGCGCGGATCGCGCGACATGTGTCTAGTACCGACCTTCACGGATAGGTGGTACGCCTGACGGCCTGCCGCAATCGCCGGCCAGGCGCGAAGGCGCCGCCGATGCCAGCATCGGCAAGCCTTCGCAACGCCGCCGGCGGCAGCGGCAGGCCGCCCGGTGGGTCGCCGCCCGCCGGCCCCCGGTTCGTCGCCGACGCTCGCCGGTGCTGGCACCGCCTTCGCGTCGGCTCCTGCCGGTCATCCTGCGGGCGGCGATCATGCATGCTACCTATCCGTGA
>CAYPKW010000151.1:0-2618 GCA_964411425.1 uncultured Rhodospirillaceae bacterium | reverse complement strand
GGTCAACCAGACTTCGTTGGGGCGAGGGTGCACCCCGACACCTGTTCCAGCAAGCCTAGTGGATCGAATCCGACATTTGCCTCCCCTTCTTGTCATGCCCGCGCTTGACGCGGGCATCCATCGTGCCGTTGCACCATGGATCGCCGGGTCACGCCCGGCGATGACACTTCTATTGGGTGGGGACTCATCTGTCGGATTCGATCCACTAGGACTTCACCCCATGCCGTGGGGGTCGGGTGGTCAGTGACGCACAAATCGTCATATTCGTCATCTCAGGCACTTTCGCTTGACTTTCAGCGCCGACCGTGCGATGAAGCGCCACCCGAAAAGGTGTCGGGCGCTCCGGCCGCGTAGAGAGACGGCATTTCGTCCTTCCTGTTGAGCGCTCCGTCCGACTAATCCCGAAAAGCCCAGGCACGCGGGGCTTCTCCCCGAAGACTCGGCCGCGACCGGTGGCCGGCGCCCAATGGGGTGCCTGCCCGGTCGACCGGCCCATCATGAAAGACGAAAACTTGACCAATTTCACGACTCTCGGGCTCGCGGAGCCCATTCTACGTGCGATCGCAGAGGAAGGTTATGCCACGCCCACGCCGATCCAGGAGCGCGCCATTCCCCATCTTCTCGCCGGGCGCGACCTGCTCGGCACCGCCCAGACCGGCACCGGCAAGACGGCGGCCTTCGCGCTGCCAATCCTGCACCGCCTGGCCAAGAGCGGCGGGCCCTCGTCCCGGCGCCGCTGCCGGGCGCTCGTGCTGGCACCGACCCGCGAGCTCGCCACCCAGATCGCCGACAGCTTCAAGGCCTATGGGCGCCATACCCGGATCTCGGTCGCCGCGGTGATCGGCGGCGCCGGCTATGGGCCGCAAATCGCGGCGTTGACCCGGGGCGTCGACGTGCTGGTGGCGACGCCGGGGCGGCTCATTGACCATCTCGACAGCGGCGCCCTCCACCTGGACGGGACGGAGATCGTCGTCCTGGACGAGGCCGACCGCATGCTCGACCTCGGCTTCGTGGTGCCGATCCGCCGCATCCTCGGACGGCTGCCGGCGCGGCGCCAGAGCCTGTTCTTCTCGGCCACCATGCCGCGCGAAATCCGGGCGCTCGCCAGCGACATGCTGCGCGATCCGATCGAGATTGCCGTGACGCCCTTCGCCACGACGGTCGACAGCGTCGACCAGCGGGTCTTCCTAATCGAGACGGCGCGGAAACGCGAGCTTCTGGTCGAGCTTCTGGCGCAGCCGACCTTCGCGCGAACTCTGGTCTTCACCCGCACCAAGCGCGGCGCCGACCGCGTCGCGGCCCATCTTGCCGCCGCCGGACACGCCGCCGCCACCATTCACGGCAACAAGACCCAGGGCCAGCGCGAGCGGGCGCTCGCCGGCTTCAAGGCCGGGCGCACACGCGTCCTCGTCGCCACCGACATCGCCGCGCGCGGCATCGACGTGGACAACGTCACGCATGTGGTGAACTTCGAGCTCCCGAATGTGCCCGAGACCTACGTCCACCGGATCGGACGCACGGCACGTGCAGGGGCGGCCGGCACCGCCATATCGTTCTGCGACGGCGAGGAGCGCGCCTTGCTCCGCGACATCGAGCGGTTGACGCGCCAATCCCTGGCCACCGTGGACCGGCGGACCGCCGGTTGGACGGCGCCCGGCGCCGGCACGAAGCCGGCCGGTCACCGATCCGGCCACGGTTCGGGCCGGCGATCGAGCCAGCGGTCCCGCCCGCGCTACGCCAGTCGCGGCGCGCGCACCGCGGCCTGACCGGCTCAAGCTAGGGCCAACGCCGATTGCGCGACGCGATATATGCGGCCGCCCGGTGACAGTACGGAGCTTGCCGCCGACCGCGTGATTCACGTGATCGGAGTCGCCTTGGGCGTCGCCGGCGCCGTTGCGCTGATACCGCTAGCCGCACGGACCGCAAGCGTCATGGGCGTCGTCGCGGCGGCCCTCTATGCGGCCAGCTTGGTGGCGATGCTCGGCTGTTCCGCCGCCTACAACCTCGCGCCTCCGTCGCCGAGGCGCGAGATCCTGCGCCGGCTGGATCACGCCGCGGTTTTCCTTCTGATCGCGGGGACCTATTCGCCATTTACCCTGGGCCGGCTCGACGGCGCCTGGTCGGTGTGGCTCGCCGCCCTGGTGTGGACCCTGGCACTCCTTGGCGCCGCGGTGAAGATCGCCTTCCCGCGCCGCTTCGACCGGCTGGCCGTCGTCGCCTATCTCGGGCTGGGCTGGACCGTGCTCGTGGCGATCAAGCCGCTGCTGGCATCGCTGGGCCTGACGACGGTTGCCCTGATCGCCGCCGGGGGCATGCTCTATTCGATCGGCGTGGCCTTCCATTTGTGGTTGGGCCTGCGGTTCCACAACGCCATCTGGCACGGCTTCGTGCTCGGCGCCGCCGTCTGCCATTACGCCGCGGTCGTGACCAGTCTCTGATGGACGGGGCGCTGCCGCGCGGTTTGGCGTCGGAGGCCGGGTTGCCGTCGCCCATTCCGCGGCGGCTGCTTTGCGCGGCGGTCAATTCACGGTGATTGATTGCAGCGTTATTCGTACCAATTGCCCTAGAGCGTTTTCATCAGCTATGGCGATAGCCCGAGTTGGCGAGGAAGTTGGCGC
>CAYPKW010000150.1:0-2664 GCA_964411425.1 uncultured Rhodospirillaceae bacterium | reverse complement strand
TACCTCATCCTGAGGAGCGTTCGAAGAACGCGTCTCGAAGGATGGACCATAGGTCTCGGCTATAGAGATTCGGTATTAGCGTGGACCCACTAGCCATGCGCATCGCGCCGGAGCGCGCCTGGAACACCTGGCATGCCGAGCAGCCGGCGGAGATGGTTCATCTGCCGCTCGGTCTCAGCGTCGGTTTTTGCGCCTACGCCAGCAGCCTCAACTCCTTCACCCGCTTTCCGGCGGGGCATCCCGGAGTGCGGTTGGGGCCGCGGCAACTGGATGCGACCCGCTTGACCCTCAACCTCGCCCATGCCGGGACGGAGCTCACCCTCGAATATGAGAAACCCGATCCGGCCACGCTCGTCGGCAGCTGGCGCACGGGGAAATTCGGCGAATGGGGTCTCCGGTTCTGGGTCATGCTGGTGCTGCGGCTGACCGACGGCGACGGGCTCGCTCCGTGGCGCCATGACCCCGAGACCGCCGAGATGATGGCCCATAAGGACGCCACCCATATCGTCGTCCGCGGACTCCGGCCGCCGCTTCTGGCGACTTTCCATCAGGATCTGAATCACCTCCAGCAAGAATTTGAGACAAAAGGATATTTTTACCTGGATTCTCGTGGCGAGCAGGGCCCCGTGGCGGTGCTGCGCTACCACCTGGAGGAGATGGCGTCGTTTCGTTTCGCCGTGGCGATGGGCGAGAATCGCGCCACCGCCTCGCGCCGCGCGGTGGAGGCTCTCGACGGCGCGCCGCCGGTGGCCGCCAGCCTCGATCATGCCGGCCACCATCGCGGCGCGCTCGATGCGGTGCGCGACGTGATCGGCTGGAACACCGTATGGGACCCCATCAACCGGCGGCCCTACACCTCGCTCAGCCGCAACTGGGTCAGCCAGAAGTTCGGCGGCTTCGGCGTGTGGCTCAACGACGTGCTCTATCATGCTCTGATGGCTGGGTTGTTCGACCCCGGCGTCGCGCGCGAGAACCTGGCGGCGGTGGTGGCCGGCGCGACGCCCGAGGGCAACCTGCCCTGTCTCGTTACCGGGCGCGATGCCTGGGTCGATCGTTCGCAGCCGCCGATCTGCGGTTTCATCCTCTGGCAGCTTTGTAAGCGCACCGGCTCGCGCGAGCTCCTGGACCTCGCGTTCCGCCCGCTGCTCGACAATCACGAATGGTGGTGGCGCGCCCGCGACGGCAATCGCAACGGTCTCCTCGAGTACGGCACCTCGCCGGTCGGCTCGGGCCTCTACCGCGGCACCAAGCTCGCCGCCAAGGACGAGTCCAGCATGGACAACTCGCCGGTCCACGACGAGGCGAAGTTGGACACGTCCTCCTGGACCCTCGACTGCGAGGACGTGGGTCTCAACAGCCTGGTGGCGCTGGACGGCGAGATGCTGGCGCTTCTGGCCCGCGAGCTCGGCGACGTGCCTCTCGCCCGGCGCCTGCAGGAGCGGGCGGACGCGCTCAAGGAGCGGATTCGAGCCCGGCTCTGGGACGAGGCGCGCGGCGCGTTCGCCAACCGGCTGTGGTCGGGCGCCTTCGTCAAGAGCCTGGCGCCCACCAGCTTCTATCCGCTGCTGGCCGGCGCCGCCACGCCCGAGCAGGCGACGGCGATGGCGGCCCTGCTGCGCGACGCGAGGAAATTCGGCGGCGCCTGGATGCTGCCCTCGGTGACGCGCGACGACCCGGCCTTCGCCGACAACGTCTATTGGCGCGGGCGCATCTGGCCGCCGCTCAACTTCCTCGTCTATCACGGCCTCAAGCGCTGCGGCTTCCACGACGACGCGGCGCGGCTGGCCGACAACGGCTACCGGCTGTTCATGGGCGAATGGCGCCGGCGCCGCTGCCCCGAGAACTTCAACGCCGTCACCGGCGAGGCGGCCGACCAGCCCGACACCGACACCTTCTACGGCTGGGGCGCGCTGCTGCCGTTCATTGCCGTGGCGGAGGCGATCGACGTGACGCCCTGGGGCGGCTGGGAGCTGACCAACTCGCCGGAAGAGTGCCGCCTCGGACCGGTGCTGACGCCGGGCGGGCGCGCCGTGGTGGAGCGGGCGGGCGGCTGGCTCACATTGTCGCTCGACGGCAAGGCGGTGCTGCGCACCGATGTTCCGGGCCGGCTCACGGAATTGAGCCTCGATCCCGTTGGCGTCACCCTGCCGCCGACGCCTGCCGGACGCTGGCTCGAATGGCCCTCGGCGCGCCCAGCATTGGGGCGCTTCGGGAGCAGGCCGGCAACGGCGGAGAACGGCCGTTTCGCCGTCCCCGCCAGCGACCGGCCGCAGCGGTTCAGCTTGCCATGATCGTGGTCTTCGGCTCGATCAACGTGGACATTGTCGTTCCGGTCCCGCACTTGCCCACGGCCGGCGAGACGGTCCTCGGAGAAAGCTATCGCTTGGTGGCCGGCGGCAAGGGGGCCAATCAGGCGCTCGCCGCGGCCAGGGCCGGGGCCGGCGTGCGCTTGGTGGGGCGGGTCGGGCGCGACGGCTTCGCGGACATTGCCCTTGCCGAGCTGCGTGCCGGCGGGGTGGACTTGAGCGACGTTGCCCGCGGCGACGAGCCGACCGGTCTCGCCGCCATCTGCGTCGATACCGCCGGCCGGAACCAGATCGCGGTCGCCTCGGGCGCCAACCGGGCGGTGACGGAACGCCAGGTCGCGGATCGTCTACTCGGACC
>CAYPKW010000149.1:0-2671 GCA_964411425.1 uncultured Rhodospirillaceae bacterium | reverse complement strand
CGATCCAGGCCTACCCCGAGCGCGGCCAGCGTATGGGGAATCCCGATCTCCTTGCGCAACGCGAGCACCCAGTCGAGGACGGCGCCGTAGGACGGGTTCGGCAGCCCGAGCCAGGCGGCAAGCCGCGTCAGCTTCTCCTCGATCGCCTTGCGGTTGAACTGCATGACGTAGGGCATGACCACGGCGTTGGTGAGGCCGTGATGGGTGTCGTAAAGGGCGCCCACGGGATGGCTCAGCGAATGGATGGCGCCGAGCCCCTTCTGGAACGCCGTGGCGCCCATGGCCGCCGCCGCCATCATGTGGGCCCGCGCGACTAGGTTCCCGCCGTCGCTGACGGCCACGGGCAGGTTCTCCTTGATGAGCCGCATGCCTTCGACGGCGATGCCCTCCGCCATCGGGTGGAAGCCCGGCGCGCAGTAGGCCTCGAAGCAGTGCGCCAGCGCGTCCATGCCGGTGGCGGCGGTGATCTTCGCCGGCAATCCCAGGGTGAGCGCCGGGTCCGCGAGCACGATCGCGGGCTGCATCTTGGGATGGAAGATGATCTTCTTCGCATGCGTCGCCTCGTTGGCGATCACGGAAGCGCGGCCCACCTCGGAGCCGGTGCCCGACGTGGTGGGCACCGCCACCACCGGCGCGATGCCGGCGGCATCGACCCGCTTCCAGTTGTCGCCCACGTCCTCGAAATCCCAGATCGGGCGCTTCTGGCCCACCATCAGCGCCACCGCCTTGCCGGCGTCGAGCGCGCTGCCGCCGCCGAAGGCGATCACGCCGTCATGGCGGCCGGCGCGATAGGCCGCAACGCCGTCCTCGACGTTCCGGCCCACGGGATTGCTCTTCACCTGGGAAAAGAGCCCGGTGGGCAACCCCGCCGCCTCGTTGCGGGTGATCGCGTCCTTGATCATCGGGAGGGTGGCGAGGCCGGGGTCGGTGACGAGGAGCGGCCGCTTCATGCCGAGCGCCTTGCAGGCGTCCGGCAGCTCGGCGATGCGCCCGACCCCGAAGCGCACCTGGGTCGGATAGTTCCAGTTGCCGCGCAGAGACGACGCGTCAGCGGTCATGGTCGCGGTCCTTCAAATGGCCGTGCGCAGGTGAAACGACTTCGGCCGCGTCAGGTGCTCGTAGCCGACGCGGCTGAGCGTGCAGCCGCGGCCCGAGTCCTTCACCCCGGTCCAGGCCAGCGCCGGATCGAGATAGTCGCAGCGGTTCATGAACCAGGTCCCGGTTTCGACCCGCTCGCCGATGCGGATGGCGGCCCCCTCGTCCATGGTCCACACGGCGGCCGTCAGCCCGTATCGGCTGTCGTTCATGAGGCGGATCGCCTCGTCGTCGGAGGCGACCGGCATGACGCCGACGACGGGGCCGAAGCATTCCTCGCGCATGATCGGGTTCCGATGGTCGACGTCGACCAGCACCTGCGGCGCCAGGTAGGGCGTGCCGGGCTTGTCGGCCGCGAAGGCCTTGGGGTCGATGAGCGGCGTCGCCCCCGCGCGCACCGAGGCGGCGACCTGGTCGCGGATCGTTTGGGCGGCCGAGGCGCGAACCACCGGTCCAAGATTCGCCTTCGGGTCGAGCGGGTTGCCGAGCCGGTACTTCTTCGTGAGCTCCACGTATCCCTCGAGGAATCGGTCGTAGATATCGCGGTGCGCGTAGATCCGCTGGATGCCGCAGCAGGACTGCCCGGAATTGAAGAAAGCGCCGTCGACCAGGTTCTCCACCGCGTGCCCGAGATTGGCGTCGGGGCGGACGTAGGCCGGATCGCAGCCGCCCAGCTCGAGCCCGAGGCCGATAAATTTCCGCGCCGCCGCCGCGACCACCGCGCGCCCGCCGTCGACCGAGCCGGTGAAGGCGACGAAATCCACTTCGGGGCTGGCGACGACCTTGGCCGTGTCGTCGTGGCCCATGTGCAGGAACTGGAACGCGCCCGCCGGCAGGCCGCCGGCCCGGAACGCCTCGGCCAGCCGCTCGGCGCACAGCGGCGTCTGCGCCGAATGCTTGAGGATGACGGCATTGCCCGCCATCAGCGCCGGCACGATGGCGTTCCCCGCGGTGAGGTAGGGATAGTTCCACGGCGCCACGACGAGCACCACGCCCAGTGGCTCGCGCCGGAGGAAGCGGGTGAACCCCGGTTTCGGACCTGCGTCGATGTCGGCGAGAGCGTCCGGCGCGATGGCGATCATGTGGCGCGCGCGCTCCTCGAAGCCGCGCACCTCGCCCGGCGACTGCGAAATCGGGCGACCGATCTGGCGCGTGATCTCTTCGGCGATGCCTTCCTTCAAGGCGACGAAGGCATCGATGGATTTGGTCAGCGCCCGCGCCCGTTCGGCCACCGGAACGCGCTTCCACGCGTCGGCGGCGCGGCCTGCCGCGGCGAGCGCCGCCGCGATCTCGTTGCCGCCCGCAAGCCCGCGCTCCACGTACACGCTGCCGTCGATCGGCGAGACGGTCTTCTGTATTTGAGCCATGGCGCGTGTCTTCCCCGTCGCTCGATGTTCTCGGATTCTATCAGATTGCAGCCGTCTCGACCTACCGCGGCAATAGCGGGCGAAGCTTCGCCATGACCTCGCTCATGAGCTCCGCAGTCGGTCTTATACCAAGAGCCTCTGAGATAGACTCGTGGCCCGTCCTTCGAGACGCGCCCTTCGGGCGCTCCTCAGGACGAGGGTTTGTTCAC
>CAYPKW010000148.1:0-2701 GCA_964411425.1 uncultured Rhodospirillaceae bacterium | reverse complement strand
GCCGGCGATTTTCGACCAGCAGCGCGGCTCATGAGGAGTTCCGAAGCAGGCTCTTAGTGCCGCAACGGCGAGTAGGGTGCCGAGGCGCTCACCCGCCAGCGAGGCGCTCCCTGAGGAACGCCACCGTCCGCTCCCAGGCGAGATTAGCCGCGGCAGCGTCGTAGCGCGCCGCCGCGGTGTCGTTGTGGAAGGCGTGGTTGACGCCATCGTACATGTGGAGCGTGTAGGAGACGCCCGCCCGGTCGAGCGCCTCGCGGAACGCCGGCACGCCCGCGTTGATGCGCTCGTCGAGCCCGGCGTAATGCAGCAGCAGCGGCGCCTTGATGCGGGGCACGTCCGCGGGCTCGGGCGTGCGACCGTAGAACACGACGGCGGCGTCGAGAGTGGGATCGTGCACCGCCATCTGGCCGACCTGGCCGCCGCCCCAGCAGAAGCCCACCGCGCCGACCCTGCCGTTGGCCCGCGCGTGCCCGCGCAGGTATGCGACCGCCGCCACGGCGTCGGCCACGGTCGTCGCCGGATCGAGCTTCTGGATCATGTCGCGCGCCTCGTCCTCGTTCGCTGGCGTGCCCCCCGCTGCGGACAGGAAATCCGGCGCCAGCGCGAGGAGGCCGGCGATGGCGGCGCGGCGGGCCACGTTCTCTATGTGGGCGTTGAGGCCGCGGTTTTCGTGCACCACCACCACGGCGCCCGACTTGCCGCCGGCGGCCGGCGCCGCCAGATAACCCCGCACCTCGCCGCTCTTGGCGGGGAACGCAACGGTCGAGGCCGCGACGCGCGGGTCGCCCGCCGCCACCGTCTCGGCCGCCGCGCGGCCCCCTTCCAGCAACACCAACAACGCGGCCGCCGCGGCGCCGCCCCCGGCGAGGGCCGAGAGCCGATCGAGGAACACGCGGCGCGCCAGCGGGGCGTGCGTGTATTCGTCGTAGAGCTCGATGATCCGCTGGTCCATGTCCCGACCCCCTGCAATAACCTGAAGCGCGATGTATTGAACGCGATCGGGCACCCGCCGGCAAGCGGTTGGCCCGCCGTTTGGCCGGGCAGGCGATTTACAGCGGGTTGCCGCGTTGCTAAAGTCCCGCGCCGCTTTCACGGCCGGGCAGCTTCGGGGACCGATCGGCATGAAGATTCTGACCGGCAACAGCAATCGGCCGCTGGCCGAGGCAATCGCGGCCTACCTCGACCTGCCGTTGACACAGGCCAGCATCCGGCGCTTCTCCGACATGGAGGTGTTCGTCGAGATCACCGAGAACGTGCGCGGCGAGGACGTGTTCGTGATCCAGTCCACCTCGTTCCCCGCGAACGACAACCTGATGGAACTGCTGGTGATCCTGGACGCCTTGAAGCGCGGCTCGGCGCGGCGCGTCACGGCGGTGGTCCCCTACTACGGCTACGCCCGGCAGGACCGCAAGTCGGGGCCGCGCACGCCGATCTCGGCCAAGCTGGTGGCGAACCTCATCACGGTGGCCGGCGCCAACCGCGTGCTGACCGTGGACCTGCACGCCGGCCAGATCCAGGGCTTCTTCGACATTCCGACCGACAACCTGTTCGCCGCCCCGGTGCTGATCAAGGACATGCAGGAACGCTTCCCGCGCGACGGCCTCACGCTGGTCTCGCCCGACGTGGGCGGCGTGGTGCGGGCGCGGGCCTTCGCGAAACGGCTTGACGGCGATCTCGCGATCATCGATAAGCGCCGCGAGCGGGCGGGCGTCTCGGAGGTGATGAATATCATCGGCGAGGTCGCCGGCCAGCGCTGCATCCTGGTGGACGACATCGTCGATTCCGCGGGCACGCTGTGCAACGCGGCGATCGCGCTGAAGGAAGCCGGGGCGGCGTCGGTCAGCGCCTACGTCACGCACGGCGTGCTGTCCGGCGGCGCGGTGGCGCGGGTGTCCTCGACCCCGCTCGACTCGCTTGTCATCACCGACAGCATCATGGCGACCGAGGCGGTGCGCGTCTCGCACACGGTGCGCCAGCTCACCATCGCTCCCTTGCTCGCCGAGGCGATCCGTCGCATCAGCGAGGAGCGCTCGGTGTCGAGTTTGTTCGATTGAGGAGGAGAGGATCATGACCGATGTGCGCGCGCTGAGCGCGAAGCCGCGGCAAGGGACCGGCAAAGGGGCCGCCCGCGCCACCCGCAGGGGCGGCCGGGTGCCGGCCGTGATCTACGGCAACAAGCAGCCGGCGGCCCTCGTCTCGCTCGACCCCAAGGCGCTCGAGCGCGAGTTGCGCAAGTCCGAGTTCTTCGCCACCCTGTTCGACCTCGAGGTCGAGGGCCGCGCCGAGCGCGTGCTGCCGCGCGACGTGCAGCTCGATCCGGTGAGCGACCGGCCGCTGCACGCCGATTTCCTGCGCGTCGGCGACGACACCAGGGTGCGGGTCAACGTGCCCGTCGCCATCAAGAACGAGTTCCTATCCCCGGGCCTGAAGCGCGGCGGCGTGTTGAACCTGGTGCGCCACCACATCGAGCTGTTGTGCGCCGCCAAGGACATCCCGCCCTCGATCACCATCGACCTCGCCGGACTCGAAATCGGCGACAGCTTGCATATCGGCGGGGTGGACCTGCCGCCCAACGTCAAGCCGACGGCGCGGGAGCGCGACTTCACGGTCGCCACCATCGTGGCCCCGACGGCGCAGAAGATCGAGGCGGCGGAGGCGGCCGCGGCGGCCGCGGCGGCCGCGGCGGCGGCGGCGGCGGGCG
>CAYPKW010000147.1:0-2762 GCA_964411425.1 uncultured Rhodospirillaceae bacterium | reverse complement strand
GTGAACGCGCAGACCGTGACCGAATTGGTTTCGGCAAATCGGTCGTCCTGGACGACGACGACGGGCCGTGGCTTGCGCGCATAGGCGCCGCCGCCCGCCGCGGTCCAGACCTCTCCGCGGTTCATTCGAAGCGAAGCTCCGACAGGGCATCGATGAAAGCCTGATCGTCGGCGTCGTCCGGACTTGCCGCGACAAGGCGCGATTGACGGCTCGCTTCGGCGGCGAACTTCGCCGAGCGCGTGTCCGGCACCCATACCTGGATCGGTCGCAGTCCGTGCGCGCGAAGCCGGTCGCGATGGGCCTGGACCTTCTCGCGCGACGACTTGCCGGCGGGGCCGCGCGACTTGCGCTTCGATGCGGATGGCACGGTGGCCCCTCTCTTCGGTTACATGTAACCTAGGCGCCCGGGTCGCCGGCGGCAAGAAAAGTCGCCCGCCACACGGCCACCGCCTGCGCGGTCTCCGCCACGTCGTGCACGCGCAGGATTTGCACCCCTCGGTCGAGGCCCATGAGGGCGGCGGCGAGCGAGCCGGGGAGACGTTCCTTGGGCGCCTCGCCACGCGACAGCTTGGCGATGAAGCTCTTGCGCGAGACGCCGAGGACGAGCGGCGGCCCTAGGCCGTGGAAGAGCGCCAAGCGGTCGAGGATCTCGAGGTTATGCGCGACCGTTTTTCCGAACCCGATGCCGGGATCGACGGCGAGGCGCGAAGGCGCGATGCCGGCGGCGGCGCAGGCGGCGAGGCGCTGCTCGAAGAAGTCGTAGAGGTCGAGGGCCGCGTCCACGTAGCGCGGGTCCTCTTGCATGGTGCGCGGCTCGCCCTGCATGTGCATGAGGACGATCGAGGCGCCGCCGCGCGCGACAACGCGTAGTGCATCGGGATCCCTCATCGCGGTTACATCGTTGACGATGCGCGCTCCCGCCTCGATGGCCGCCGCCATGACCTGGGCGCGCCGGGTGTCGATGGAGACGACGGCGCCCCGCTCGGCCAGCGCGCGCACCACCGGCAGCGCGCGCGCCGCTTCCGTCTCCGGCGACACGGGTTCGGAACCGGGCCGCGTCGATTCGCCGCCCACGTCCACGATGTCGGCGCCGGATTCGAGGAGTGCCACGCCGCGCGCGATGGCCTGCGCCGGGTCCGCGAAATCGCCGCCGTCGGAGAAGCTGTCGGGCGTCACGTTGACGACGCCCATGAGGAGCGGGCGGTCGAGGGCGAGGCCGGCGAAATGCCGGCGCGGCCGCGACAGGCGATCGAGGCGCTGGGCGAGCATATCGCCGGCGCCGCGGCCTTCCGCCCAGCAGCGCAAGTCGTCGAGAGCGAGGACGTGGCGACGGATATCGTCGCCGCGGCGCACAGAAGCCTCGACGGCCATGAAGGCCATGGGCCCGCCGGCGAGCGGCAGCGCCGCCTCGGCCGGGCCGGAGACGAGCGCTACCGGACGCAGGTAGAGCCGCGTTTTGGGGTCGGCGGGATCGTAGGCCGGCCAATCGCGGCCGGCCGGTTGACGACGTGGCATGCCGACGGGCTCGGCTCGCCTCAGCTTCCGGGCTGCGGTTCGGGTTCGAGGCCGCCCGGCACCGGGCTCGGGGCCGTCCCGCTGCTGGGCACCGAGGCGCGCGGCTTCTGCTGCGGCGCGCTCGCTCCAGCGACGCGGATGGGCTCGCCCCGCATGACGGCCTTCACCTCCTCGCCGGTCAGCGTCTCGTGCTCGACCAGCGCCTTGGCGATGGCGTGCAGGTGATCGACGCTGCGCGACAGGATGTCCCGCGCCTGGCGCTCGCCCTCCTCGACGATGCGGCGGACCTCCTCGTCGATCAACTCGGCCGTGGCGTCGGAAATCTGCTTGCGCTGCGTCAGCGAATAGCCGAGGAACACCTCCTCCTCGTTTTCGGCGTAGCGCAGCGGCCCGAGCTTGTCGCTCATGCCGTACTCGGTCACCATGCGGCGCGCCAGGTTGGTCGCCTGCCGGATGTCGTCGGAGGCGCCGGTGTTGAGCGACTTGTCGCCGTAGATGAGCTGCTCGGCGACGCGCCCGCCGAAGCACATGGCGATGCGCGATTCCATCCACGTCTTGGAGGTGCTGAGGCGGTCGCGTTCCGGCAGCGCCATGGTGACGCCGAGCGCCCGGCCGCGCGGGATGATCGTCACCTTGTGCAAGGGATCGAATTCCGGCACCTCGATGTTGACGATGGCGTGGCCGGCCTCGTGGTAGGCGGTGGCGAGCCTTTCCTCGTCCGTCATCACCAAGGAGCGGCGCTCGGCCCCCATCATCACCTTGTCCTTGGCGGCCTCGAACTCGGCCATGGTGACGACGCGCCGCCCGAGCCGCGCCGCCAGCAGCGCCGCCTCGTTCACCAGGTTGGCGAGATCGGCGCCGGAGAAGCCAGGCGTGCCGCGGGCGATCACCTTGGGCTCCACGTCGGGCGCCAACGGCACCTTCTTCATGTGCACCTTCAGGATCTGCTCGCGGCCCAGGATGTCCGGCGAGGGGACCACCACCTGGCGGTCGAAGCGCCCGGGGCGCAACAGCGCCGGGTCGAGCACGTCCGGCCGGTTGGTGGCCGCCACCAGGATGACGCCCTCGTTCGCCTCGAAGCCGTCCATCTCGACCAGGAGCTGGTTCAAGGTCTGCTCGCGCTCGTCGTTGCCGCCGCCGAGGCCGGCGCCACGGTGCCGGCCGACGGCGTCGATCTCGTCGATGAAGATGATGCAGGGCGCGTTCTTCTTGCCCTGCTCGAACATGTCGCGCACGCGGCTGGCGCC
>CAYPKW010000146.1:0-2907 GCA_964411425.1 uncultured Rhodospirillaceae bacterium | reverse complement strand
TTGGGCGGCACCCCGAGGGCCTCCATCAACTTCCTCCCGGCGGTGACGATGTTGAAAAGCTGGTCGGTGCCGCCGATCTGCACATCGGCCCGCAGGTGGTAGGCATCGTAAGCCTGGACCAGCGCGTAGAACGTCTCGTGCAGGTAGACTGGGTCGCCGTTCTCCCAGCGTTTCCGAAACGTCTCGCGAGTCAGAAACTGCTGCAGCGTGAAGTTCGAGGCCAGAGGGATAGCTTCCTGCAGCGTCAACTTCCCGAGCCAGGTGTGGTTGTGTTCGATGCGGGTCGCCTGGCGGTCGAGGATCTTGAAGGCCTGCTCCGCATAAGAGGCGGCGTTGGCTCGCACCTGGTCCTCGGACAGGCGAGGGCGCAGCTTGTCATGATCGGACGGGTCGCCGATGAGAGATGTGAAGCTGCCGACGACGAAGATCACTTCGTGGCCGAGCTCCTGGAACTGGCGCATCTTGCGCATGGGGATCGTGTGGCCCAGGTGCAGGTCCGACGTGCGCGGGTCGAAACCGGCGTAGACGCGCAGCGCTCGCCCTTCGTCGACGGCCAGCCGCAGGCGCTGACCGAGCTCGGCCGCCATGGCCGCCTGGAGCGCCGTGTCCCCGTACTCGGTGCCCTGCATCAGCAGGGCCACCTGGTCTTGGATGCCGCGCGAAGTCATGGATCGGACCTGTGATGAGGAGGGCAGGCGACCGGTGCCGCCCGCCCTGGAGCCCACATGCTGCAAGGCGGCCGTCTCAGCCCTGCCCGGTGTCGGCCTGGCTCTTGACGGCCTCGGCCGATTCGACCTCTTGGCCGTTCTCGCCGAGCGCCGGCGCCGGCACAACGGCCTTCTCGCGCCGACGCTTCGGATCGGATCGCTCCCAGCGATCCCAGGCGATCTCGACCAGGGCGCCGATCAAGCCGCGGTGCGAGTAACCCGCCTGCAGGGCGGCGATGGCGATCGCCCCGGTCTGTTCCAGGTATGGGTTAGCATTGACCTCGACCACATACGGTTTCCCGTCGGGCGCCACACGGATGTCGACGCGGGCGTAGTCCGAGACCTCCATCGCCTGGGCCGCCGCCAGTCCGGTCATCTCGATGCGATGGCGCAGCTCCGGCGGCAGGTCGGTGGCGACGACGGCGTTCGTTCCGGCGTAGTGGACGCTCTTCTCGTCGAACTTCGCCTCACGGCCGTAGATGTGGGGATAGCCCTCCGGCAGCGCCGAGAAGTCCATCTCGATCAGCGGCAACACCTCGGGCGGATCGTTGCCCAGGACGCTGACGTAGAACTCGCGCCCGTTGATGTACTCCTCCACCAGAGCGGTGTCGTGCAGCTCGGTGTGGATGTAGGCGATGCGCTCCACCAGGCTGCGGAAATCCGAGACCAGCGACGAGTCGTGGACGCCGGCCGAGGCGTCGCCGTGCTGCGGTTTGACCAGCAGCGGGAAGCGCATCTTGCCGGCGAATTCGATGTTGTCGTGATCGAAGGTGGCGAACTGCGGGCAGCGGACGTCGTGGAAGGCCAGTAGCTTCTTCGTCAGCCCTTTGTCCTGGCGCACCGCCATCACGCGGGCGCTGCTGCCGGTGAACCGTACGCCGAGCATTTGCAGGACGGCGGCGATGTTCATTTCGTAGGCGTCGTTGTCGGCGAAGGTCTCGACTAGGTTGAAGACCAAATCCGGTTTCTGCTCGTCGAGCTTGTCCACCAGGTACTTCAGGTCACTCGTGATCCCCAGGAGCGTCGCCTCGTGGCCGCTTTCGGTGAGCGCCTGGTGCACCTGGTCGACGGCCTCGTCGTGCTTCATCTCCCCTTCGGCGGCCCATTCCCAGAACAGGACGGAGATTTTCATCTCGACCTCGTTTCCACCCTCGACGCAAGCGCTATCGTCGCACGAACTGGTTGGTGTAGTGGTAGTTCATGACGAGCGTCGTCAGCAGCGCCACCACACCGATCAGCGTCCTCGACTCCTGCCCCGGCGCCACTTTCAGGCCGAGCGAATGGACGCGCTCGATCAACGCGTCGATCAGCTCGCCCAAGCGATCGACATTCATTCCCGTCCAGTAGTTTACCTCATACAGCATGCGGCTGCGGTAGGCAACCATGAATGACTCGGCCGAAACGCCTCTTGCGTTGGGGAACAGGCGTCGCAGATCGGTGTTCAACAGACGCGGGAGCCCAAGCGATTTGCGCCGGCGTTGATCGAGATGGCTGTACCACTCGGCCAAGGTCGCCCGCAACTGCTCGACCGGCTCGTCGAAGTACTCGTCGGTGACGAGCGGCGGCTGGTCACCGTGCGACCGCGCCACGCGATCGACGTAGAGCAGCTTCTCCATCGCCGGAGTCCCGGCGTACTGCTCCTGCCAATCGAGCTTGGGGGTCAACCAGACGGCGAAAGTCTCGGCGAAATCCTCGTCGGGGTGGCGCTGCGCGTACCAACCAGGGATGTGCCGGACGAACCGGTCGCTGAAAGGCTCGGGCCGGTACTCCTCGGGATAGGGCCGGCGAAAGGAACCGAAGGTGCGCGTCCACTCGGCGTCGAGGTAGAGGCGATAGGCATAGTTGAAGGCGTGGCCCGACTCATGGCGCAGGTACATCAGCGTCTCGGTCTCGTCCTCGGCTTCGATGCCGGTCAGCTCGCCCTCGATGCGCGCCAATTGCGGATCCGCCAGGTAGAAGGGGATGCCGATGACTGGCACGCCCGTCGGGCAGCCCCATTCATCGGCCAGGTAGCACTTGGGGCGGAAGCGGACGCCGCGCGCCTCGAGCTCGCGGTAGACCTGCGCGATCCGTCCTTCCAGCGGGGTGCCGGCGATGCGCAGCTCGAGGTCGCTGATGCGCCGCGGCAGGAGCGCCAGGACGGTCGCGTCCAGCGGACCCCGCTCGATTCGCTCACGGAACTCTGTGACCGACATGCCGC
>CAYPKW010000145.1:0-2922 GCA_964411425.1 uncultured Rhodospirillaceae bacterium | reverse complement strand
TCAGCCGTTGCGGTAGAGATAGCTGTAGGCGTTGATCGCCGGGACGCCGCCGAGATGGGCGTAGAGCACCTTCGCGCCTACCGGAAAGAAGTCCTGCCGCGCGAGGTCGAGGAGGCCGTGCATGGATTTGCCCTCGTAGACCGGGTCCGTCATCATGCCCTCGAGCCGGGCGGCGAGCCGGATGGCGTCGTTGGTCGCCGCCGACGGCACGCCGTAGGCGGGCGCGGCGTAGGCGGTCTTCAGGATCACGTCTTCCGCCGCGATCTCCTGCCCCAGCCCGAGCGCCGCCGCCGTCTGGCGCGCGATGCGCAGGATCTGGGCGTGCGTCTTCTCCGGCGTGCCCGAGGCGTCGATGCCGATGACGCGGCGGGCCCGGCCGTCGGCGGCGAAGCCCACGACCATGCCGCCTTGCGTCGAGCCGGTCACGGAGCAGACGACGATGAAGTCGAACGCGAAGCCCAGTTCCTTCTCCTGCAACCGCAGTTCGTCGGCGAAGCCGGCGTAGCCGAGGCCGCCCAGCGGATGGTCGGAGGCCCCGGCGGGGATGGCGTAGGGCTTGCCGCCGGCGGCCTTGACCGCCTCCAGCGCGCGCTCCCAACTCTGTCGTATGCCGATGTCGAAGCCCTCGTCGACGAGGTCGATCTCGGCCCCCATGACGCGCGACAGGAGAATGTTGCCGACCCGGTCGTAGACCGCGTCGGCGACCGGCGCCCAGCTTTCCTGCACCAGCCGGCATTTCATGCCGAGCTTGGCCGCCACCGCGGCCACCTGGCGGGTGTGGTTCGACTGCACGCCGCCTATCGTTACCAGCGTGTCGCAGTTGCGGCGGATGGCGTCCGGGACCAGATATTCGAGCTTGCGAATCTTGTTGCCGCCGAAGGCGAGGCCGCTGTTGCAGTCGTCGCGCTTGGCATAGATCTCGACCCTGCCGCCGAGATGCGCCGTGAGGCGCTGCAGCCTCTCGATCGGCGTCGGGCCGAAGGTGAGGCGATAGCGCGGAAACTTCTTCTCGACATCGAGCACGGGGTTCTTCGTTCTGCGTTGCCAGCCGGCGGGAACGATAGCACGTCGAGGGGAAGAAAGCCGCATCGGCGGCGGCGCCCTCATGCGTCGGGGCGGCGCAGGATGTCGCTCAAGAGCCGCAAGCCCGGCTCGATGCGGATTCACGCACGACCAGACGGCATTGATGCTGGCGCTGTGGCTGCTCTTGCGGCGATATGGCGGCCGCTAAGGAGAAAGCGTAGTTCTGCCGTGACCGCATTCGGGCCGCGCCGGCCGGGCGCACCGTGCGGCTGTTCACCAAGGCTCGCAACGTCAAGGAGGGAAACCCACGTGGCGAAGAAAAAGACGTACAAGGGGCGCTGCTTCTGCGGCGCGGTCGAAGTCACCGTCACCGGCGTGCCCGAGGCGATGGGTTACTGCCACTGCGCCTCCTGCCGCGCCTGGGCGGCGGCGCCGGTCAACGCCTTCACCCTGTGGAAGACGGCCAACGTGAAGGTGACGAAGGGCGGGCGAAATCTCGCCTCCTATGCCATGACCGCGCGGAGCCAGCGCCAGTTCTGCCGCAAATGCGGCGGGCACGTCATGACGGCGCACCCGGGCTGGGACCTCGTCGACGTCTACGCCGCCGTCATCCCCGGCCTGCGCTTCGAGCCGCAGGTGCACGTCCACTACGGCGAGCAGACGTTCCGGATCGCGGACGGGCTGCCCAAGTTCAAGGACGTCCCGAAGGAGATGGGCGGCACGGGCAAGCGTCTGCGGGAGTAAATCTACTCCGACCCCATTTCGCTCATGGCCTGGCGCGTGCATTCGCGCCACTCGGAGAGCGGGAACAGCGCCGGGTCGTACTGGCCGTAGATGAACGGGTAGCGGAATTCTCGCCAGTTGCGCGGCTTCGTCACGTTGCGCTGGGCCGAGGGGCGCAGGCGGAAACGCGCCGGCCAATGGGACGCCGGTTCGGACGCCGGTTCGGACGCCGGTTCGGGCGCCGCGGCCGTCAAGGATGTCGGCGCTGACGAAATAGCCGCGCCGCTCGCGCGCCAAGAGGAACCCCTCGGCCGCCAGCTCCTGGTAGGCGAGCGCCACCGTGTTGCGCGCCACGCCGAGGGTCTCCGCCAGCTTGCGGCTGGACGGCAGCGTCTCGCCGGCCGGGATGTGGCCGCCGAGGATGGCCGCCACCAGTTTCAGGCGAAGCTGCGCCTGCAGCGGCGTCCCGCCGTCGCGCTCCAGGTGGAAGAGGGTGTGGCGCATGCGATTCTCTCGCCGTCGCGGCCCGGTGTATAGCGTCATCGGGCTGTAACATTGTTGCGGTATGGACGTGCCGGAGAAGGCTATGGAGCGGCGGGCGAGAAGGCGCTATGTTCGCGGCACAATCCCGTGGGCGCCCTAGGGTGGGGCCTGGGGGAGCCTTTCAAACAGGGAGTCGTACTTATGACACGCAAGACCAAAGCGCAGCGGTCCGCCACGGCGACGCTCTTTGCCGCCCGGCGCCTCACGCGGCGCGCCATGTTGCAGGCGACCGCGGTGGGTGCCATCGCCGCGGCCGGTCCGTGGATCGTGAAGGACGCCTTCTCGTCCTCGGGCGAGCTCAATATCCTGAACTGGGCCGACGAGGTGATGGACCCGGTGCTGCCGAACTTCACCGAGAAGACCGGCATCAAGGTCAACGCGACGCCGTTCTCGCAGAACGAGGAGCAGATCAACAAGCTGCAGGCGACCGGCGGCGAGGGCTTCGATCTGTGCCAGCCGACCCGCGACCGGGCGATTCAGTTCAGGGAACTGGGCTTGCTGGCGCCCTTCGACCTCAACAAGCTGCCGAACACCAAGAACCTGATCCCGTCCATGCTCGAGGGCTCGACCAGCATCTGGACCTGGGAGGGCGGCCTCTATCACCTGCCGCATGTCTGGGGCAGCGAGGCGATC
>CAYPKW010000144.1:0-2941 GCA_964411425.1 uncultured Rhodospirillaceae bacterium | reverse complement strand
TGGATGCCCGCGTCAAGCGCGGGCATGACAAAAGGGGGACGCAAGTGTCAGACTCGATCCACTAGCGCCCCGAACCCGGAGCCCGCCATGCCAGACGCCAACGAACCGACCCGCGAACCCAGGCTGCAGCCGCTCAACGCCGCCGAGATCCCGCGCTTCGCGGAAATCGCCACCTTCATGCGCACGCCGCGCGTGAGCGATCCCGCCGCGGTCGACATCGCGCTCGTCGGCGTGCCCTTCGATCTCGGCACCAACTTCCGCACCGGCGCGCGCCAGGGGCCGGCGCAGATCCGCGAGATGTCGCGCATCATCCGGCGCGTCAACGCCAGCAGCCGGATCGCGCCGTTCCGCCTGTGCAACGTCGCCGACATGGGCGACGCGCCGGTCAATCCGTTCGACCTGCTCGGCAGCATCGACAGCATCGCGGCGTATTTCAGCGCTCTCACGGATCACGGGGTGGCGCCGATCGCGGCCGGCGGCGACCACACCATCACGCTGCCGATCCTGCGCGGCATGTTCAGGGGCGAGCCATTCGGCTTGGTTCATTTCGACGCCCATGCCGACACGCTCGACACGCTGCTGGGCTCGAAGATCAACCACGCCACGCCGTTCCGGCGCGTGGTGGAGGAGGGCATCGTCGATCCCAAGCGCGTCATCCAGATCGGGCTGCGCGGCACGCGCTTCGGCGACGACGACATCCAGTACGGCTACGACGTCGGCATGCGCATCGTCACCATGGACGACTTCGAGGAGCTGGGCCGCAAGGCCGTGATCGAGGAGGCGCGCCGCGTCGCCGGCGCCGGGCCCACCTACATCACTTTCGACATCGACGGCCTCGACCCGGTGTATTGCATCGGCACCGGCGTGCCCGAGCCGGGCGGCCTCAGCATGCGCGACTCCCAGGTCATCATCCGCGGCTTGCAGGGGCTGCACCTGGTCGGCGGCGACGTTTGCGAAGTGCTGCCGGCGGCCGACCCTTCGGGCCACACGGCGCTCAACGCGGCCAACCTGATGTTCGAGATGCTGTGCGTCATCGCCGATTCCCGGGCCGGCCGGCGCACTTAGCGTGGGGGAGCAGGCCAAGACCGCGCTCGTCACCGGTGCGGGCACGGGCCTGGGCGCCGCGGTCGCTACGGCCCTCGCGGGCCGCGGCTGGCGCGTTCTCATCGACTTTGCTTCGAGCGAGGCGGCGGCGCGAGAGACCGCCGCTGCCTGCGAGCGCGCCGGCGGCGAGGCGCTCGTCTGCCACGGCGACGTGGGCGAGGACGCCGACTGCCGCGGCCTCGTCGAGCGCGCCGTCGCCGCCTGGGGCCGGCTCGACGCGCTGGTCAGCAACGCCGGGGTCACGAAATTCGTCGCGGCGCGCGACATGGAGGGTCTGTCGGCCGCGGACTTCGAGCGCATCTTCAGGGTGAACGTCATCGGCGCCTTCCAAATGGCGCGCGCCGCCGCGCCGGCGCTCAGGGCCGCGGGCGGCGCCATCGTCAACATCTCCTCGCACGGCGCCTTCACCGGGCTCGGCAGCTCGCTCGCCTACGCCGCTTCCAAGGGGGCGCTCAACACGCTGACGCTGGCGCTGGCCCGCGCGCTGGCGCCCGAGATTCGCGTCAATGCGGTCTGCCCCGGTTTCGTCGATACCCGCTGGACGCGGCGCACCATGGACGAAGACGCCTATCGCGAGTTCGCGGCGCGGGTGGCGGCAAGCGCGCCCTTGCGGCGCATGACGACACCTCAGGACGTGGCCGATGCCGTGTTATGGTTCATCGGGGCGCCCTCGGTCACGGGACAGCTCCTCGTCGTCGACGCCGGCAACCACCTCAACGTCAACCTGCCGCTCTAGGATCGACCCGGCGTCCCGTGCTAGCGTTGGGAAACAGCCTCGCATTTGATTGAAACGTCGGCGTGTCGCCGGCAAGTTGGCGCCGCGCCATGGCCGGTTGATCCAGATCAAGCCGCCGGGCGTCGTCGGCGCACATACTTGTTGCAGTGAAGGCGGTAGGGCGCTGCAATGCGCCGACCCTCTTGCAGAGGAGAACCGAGCGATGGCCGAACCCGCCGGCAAGGTCCCCGTGAAGACCGAGAAAGCCGCGGCCGCGCGCGCGGAAACAGCCGGGCACCCGTTGCAGTCGCTGCGCGAGCAGGTCGACCGCCTGTTCGACGAGTTCGCCACCAGCTTCTCGCACTTCCCGTTCGGGCGGCGCGTGTTCGAGATCGAGCCGTTCTGGCGTTCGCCGCTGTCGATCGGGGCCGCGCTGCCGGCGGTCGACGTGGTCGAGAAGGACACCGAATATCGTATCGCCGCCGAGCTTCCCGGCATGGACGAGAAGGACATCGAGGTAAGCGTCGCCAACGACGTGCTCACCGTCAAGGGCGACAAGAAGGAGGAGAAGGAGGAAAAGCGTAAGGGTTACTACATGGCCGAGCGCCGCTATGGCTCGTTCCAGCGCTCGTTCCGGCTGCCGGAGAGCGTCAACCAGGACAAGATCGAGGCGAGCTTCCAGAAGGGCGTGCTCCACATCGTGCTGCCGAAGACCGAGGACGCGCGCGGGAAGGCGAAGAAGATCGCCGTCAAGGCGAAGTGACGCGCGGCCGAACGAGCGAACGGGTCGAATCGATGAGCGGTGATTTGCGA
This sequence comes from uncultured Rhodospirillaceae bacterium, assembly GCA_964411425.1. Classification (GTDB taxonomy): domain Bacteria; phylum Pseudomonadota; class Alphaproteobacteria; order Dongiales; family Dongiaceae; genus CAYPKW01. The sequence continues at coordinate 309 of CAYPKW010000144.1, read as the reverse complement.
GCCGATACGACGCGGCTGCCGCCGGGGGCGGAGCGCCGGGCCTATACGCGCGCGCTCGGTCTGTTGTCCGGCTGCCTGGTCGATGGCGAGCACAGGGTCGACTGCGCGGTGCTCGACCTGTCGGTGAGCGGCGCCAAGGTCCAGTTGGACAAGCCAATCGCCGCCGAGTCGGCCACGCTGCGGCTCGCCTCCAAGCTTCAGCTCGCCTGTGCCACCGACCTGGAGGTCGAAGTGGTATGGGTTTCCGGCACCATGGCGGGCCTCAGGTTCCTGGGCGCGCCGCACGACGTAGCGAACGCGTTCGACGCC
>CAYPKW010000143.1:0-3036 GCA_964411425.1 uncultured Rhodospirillaceae bacterium | reverse complement strand
CGGCGGTCAGCGCGCGGCATTGGCGGCACTGTGGCCCAATCTGTGGCCGCGGGCGGCGCCGGAGCTGCGCCTGCGCGTGGTGGCGGCGGTCTTCTCTCTGGTACTGGCCAAGCTCGCCACGCTCTACGTGCCGCTCCTGTTCAAGGGCATGGTCGATGCCCTCTCGGCCGAGAGGGCGGCGTTGGCGCTCCCGCTCGGCCTCCTCGTCGCCTACGCGAGCTTGCGCGTCATGGCACAAGGGCTGGCCGAGCTCCGGGACGGCATCTTCGCCAAGGTGGCGCAACGCGCCATCCGGCGCATCGCGCTCGAGACCTTCGAGCACATGCACCGGTTGAGCTTGCGCTTCCATCTCGACCGGCAGACCGGCGGGCTCACGCGGGCGATCGAGCGCGGCGCCAAGGGCATCGAGTTCCTGCTGTTCTTCGTGCTGTTCAACGTGCTGCCGACCATCCTCGAGATCGCGCTCGTCTGCGGCGTCCTGTGGGCGCTCTACGACGCGCGCTTCGCCGTGGTCACCTTCGTCACCATCGCCGGCTACATCTGGTACACGCTGAGGATCACCGAATGGCGCATCAAGTTTCGCCGCGAGATGAACGAGACCGACAGCGCCGCCAACACCAAGGCGGTGGACAGCCTGCTCAACTACGAGACGGTCAAGTACTTCGGCAACGAGGCGCACGAGGCCCGGCGCTACGACGTGGCCTTGCAGGGTTACGAGCGGGCGGCGGTGAAGACCCGCACCAGCCTGTCCGTCCTCAACGTCGGCCAGGGCGCCATCATCGCGCTGGGCGTGGCCGTCATGATGGGGATGGCGGCCTCGGGCGTGGTGGCCGGCCGCATGACGGTCGGCGATTTCGTGCTCGTCAACGCCTATCTCATCCAGCTTTACCTGCCGCTCAACTTCCTCGGCACCGTCTATCGCGAGATCCGGCAGGCGCTCATCGACATGGAATCGATGTTCGACCTGCTGCGCGTCGACGTCGAGGTGCCCGACCGCCCGGGCGCGCCGCCGCTCGGCGTGCCGCGCGGCGCCGTCGCCTTCGAGAACGTGAGCTTCGGCTACGATCCGCGCCGCCCGATCCTCGACGGCGTCTCGTTCGCGGTCGAGCCCGGGCGCACGGTCGCCATCGTGGGGCCGAGCGGCGCGGGGAAGTCCACCGTCTCGCGCCTGCTGTTCCGCTTCTACGACGTGAGCGCCGGGCGCATCCTGATCGACGGAGAGGACATTCGCGACGTGCAGCAGGCTACATTACGCGCCGCCATCGGCATCGTGCCGCAGGACACCGTGCTGTTCAACGACACCATCCTCTACAACATCGCCTATGGCCGGCCGCAGGCGAGCCCCGCCGCGATCGAGGAGGCGGCGCGCCTCGCCCGCATCCACGATTTCGTCATGGCCCTGCCGGACGGCTACCAGACCATGGTCGGCGAGCGCGGCCTCAAGCTGTCCGGCGGCGAGAAGCAGCGCGTGGCGATCGCCCGCACGATCCTGAAGCGCCCCGCCATCCTGTTGTTCGACGAGGCCACCTCGGCGCTCGACACCCGGACCGAGAAGGAGATCCAGAAGAGCCTCACCGAGGTCTCGGCCGACCGCACCACCCTCATCATCGCGCACCGGCTGTCCACGGTGGTGCATGCCGACGAGATTCTGGTGCTCGAGGCGGGCCGCGTCGTCGAGCGCGGCCGCCACGGCCAGCTCCTGGCGCTGGGCGGCAGCTACGCCGCCATGTGGCGCCGCCAGCAGGAGGCGGCGGAGCAGGGCGCGCCACTTTCCCCCTCCCCCTCGACGGGGGAGGGTCGGGGTGGGGGTGACTCGAGGGCTCTCGTTGGGTACTGACGCGCGGGCGTCGCCGGGCGTCGGGCTGGCGGCTCTGGTGCGGGCGGGCGACCGGCGGGCGCTGGCGCGGGCCATCACCATGGCGGAATCGACGCGCCCCGACCATCGCCGGGCCGCCGAGGCGCTGCTCGACGAGTTGCTGGCCGATACCGGGCGCTCCATCCGCCTCGGCATTTCCGGGCCGCCGGGCGTCGGCAAGTCCACCTTCATCGAGCGTTTCGGTCTCCACGCGATCGGTGCCGGCCACAGCGTCGCGGTGCTCGCCGTCGATCCCAGCTCGAAGGTGGGCGGCGGCTCCATCCTGGCCGACAAGACGCGGATGAGCGAGCTGGCGCTCTCCGATTCCGCGTTCATCCGCCCGTCGCCGGCGGGCGGGACAGAGGGCGGCGTGGCCCGGCGCACGCGCGACGCCTTGTTGCTGGCCGAGGCGGCCGGTTTCGACGTGGTCGTGGTGGAAACCATGGGCGTCGGCCAGTCGGAGACGGCGGTGGCCGACATGACCGACATGTTCCTACTGCTCGTGCAGCCCGGCGCCGGCGACGAATTGCAGGGCATCAAGCGCGGCATCGTCGAGTTGGCCGACCTTCTCGTCGTGACCAAGGCCGATGGCGAGCTCGGCCCCGCGGCCGGGCGCGCCGCCGCGGACTACGCAGAGGCGTTGCGGCTGCTCAGGGCGCCGACGCCCGGCTGGGCGCCCGAGGTTCTGCAATGCTCGGGGCTCACCGGGGCCGGGGTAGCGCAAGCATGGGCCGCGGTCGAGCGCTTCAGGGCCGCTCGGCAGGCATCCGGCGCGCTTCACCAGCGCCGGGCCGAACAATCCAAGGCCTGGCTCTGGCGCGAGGTGGGCGCCGGGCTCATGGAGCTTCTGCGGGCCCACCCGGAGGTGGCCCGGCGCCTGCGCCGCCTCGAGGGCGAGGTCGCGGCCGGCCGCACCAGTCCCGCTACGGCCGCCGAGCGCCTCATCGCCGCTTTCGTAGGCCGTGATTGACCCGGCTCCGCCGCCGATTTTCGGGGCGGCTCCATGGCTCCTTTCGACCCGCGCGGGTGGTGAAAGACAAATGCCAAAGGTCCGCCTCATCGTAGCCATTCTCCGCGCGCACGGATTCGAACTTGAACGCCAGAAAGGCAGTCATAGACAGTATGAGGGGATCGTCGGCGGCACTCGCCGCATCGTGACGATATCGCAACAGGACGGCGAC
>CAYPKW010000142.1:0-3196 GCA_964411425.1 uncultured Rhodospirillaceae bacterium | reverse complement strand
CCGGGTGCGCCAATATTCTCCGAATGTCGCTGGCCGGCCGGCCGTTCGCGCCGTAAGCTCCGGCCGATTCCCCGCGGAAGGGGCCGCAGATGGGAACGGTCGTCACCACGCTTGAGTTCCTCGATCGCTGCCATGCCGAAATCGCTTGGATGTACCGCTACTGGGACGGCAAGCGTCGGGGGCGCCCGATGCCCGCCCGCCAGGACATCGAGCCGCTGGAGTTTCCGCGCCTGCTGCCGGGCACCCTCCTGGTGGACGTGGTCGCCGACCCGCGCTGTTACGTCGATCGCCTGGTCGGCACGCGCGAGGCGCTGGCGCGCGGCGAGGACCCGACCGGCAAGCCGGTGGCCGAGACGTTTTTCGGCCTTAGCCGCGAAAACGTATTGGCGAACTACGATCATGCGCTCGAGCACCGAAGTTTCCTCTACGACGACGACCGGTTCCAGGCGCCGGGCGGCCGCTACAGCGTGGAGGAATCGCTGTTCCTGCCGCTGTCGAGCGACGGCGAGCGTCTCAACATGATCATGGTCTATACGCACCACAAGTACGGCTCGGCGGCGAGAACGACGAGGACCTCGCCGTTCGCTCCGGGCGCCTAATCCGCGGCGCCTCGCAGCAACGCGCGTAGAATTGAGGGGCAACACATGGCAAGGATCGGCGTCCGGTCAGGCATGCCCGGCGTCGGGCTCACGAAGAAGGAGTTCGCCCGGCGCTTCCGCGACCGCTTCTATGACCCCGCGTTCAGGGGGCAAGCGGGCGAGATCGACAGCATCCTCGACACGGCCTGGCAGGCCTACGACGACTACCGCAAGAGCCCGCGGACGCGCCCGGCGGGGCGCGGTTTCGCCGATCCGCGGTTCGAGCTGCCGGTCGAATGGCTCGCCGCCCGCCGCCAGATTCGGGCAGCCGAGCGCCGGCAAAAAGATCGCAGGACCGCCTCCCGCATTCTGCTCGTCAACGGCTCCTCGCGCAGCGACCAGAGCTGCCCAGGCGAAATGTCGAAGACGTTCCGCCTGCTGACGATCGCGCGCCGAATCGTCGAACGGACGCGCGGCTTCAAGGCGGACGTGCTCGACCTGAGCCGGCTCACCTCCGAATACGGGCGCACGATCCATCCCTGCAAGGCTTGCGTGTCCACGGCGCAGCCGCTGTGCCACTGGCCCTGCTCCTGCTATCCGAACTACGCGCTGGGCCAGACCAACGACTGGATGAACGAGATCTACCCGATGTGGGCGGCGGCGCACGGCGTGATGATCGTCTGCCCGGTCAACTGGTACCAGGCGCCGAGCTCCTTGAAGCTGATGATGGACCGGCTGGTCTGCGCCGACGGCGGCAATCCGGATCCGACCTCGACCGGCGGCAAGGACGCGCGGCGCGCCAAGGAGCTGGAGTTGAAGGGATGGCCTTACCCGCGCCATCTCGCCGGGCGCGTGTTCTCGGTGGTCGTGCATGGCGACGCCGCGGGCGTCGAGAACCTGCGCCGCATCCTCGCCGACTGGCTCACCGACATGGGGCTGATTCCGGCCGGCCACAAGGCGCTCATCGGCTCATACATCGGCTACTACCGGCCCTATGCCACGAGCCACGACGATCTCGACAAGGACCTCGACCTGCAGGAGGAGGTGCGCAACGCCGCGCGCTCGCTGGTCGAGGCGGTGCGGCTGCTGCGGCAGGGACGCCTCAGGCAGCCCGACGCGAGGTTGCGCGAGACGAGGCCGAAATAGGTCGCGCCGCGATGGGCAAGATCGAGGCAAGACCGCTCCACGAGCTCACCCTAAGCGAAGCCGCCGCAGCGATCGCAGCAGGGCGCGCGACCTCGACGGCGCTGGTCCGATCCTGCCTCGCGCGCATCGCCCTTCGCGAGCCGACGGTGGGCGCCTGGGAGCATCTCGATCCCGACCAGGCGCTGGCCGAGGCCCGCCGGCGCGATGCTGAGCGCCCGCTGGGGCCGCTGCACGGCGTGCCGCTCGGCGTCAAGGACATCATCGACACTTTTGACATGCCGACGCGCTGCGGCTCGCCCATCTACCGCGACCGGCGGCCGGCCTGGGACGCCGCCGCGGTGGCGCTCGCGCGCGGTGCCGGCGCCGTCGTCCTCGGCAAGACGGTGACCACCGAGTTCGCCTATTTCCAGCCCGGCAAGACCGCCAACCCGCGCGACCCACGCCATACGCCGGGCGGCTCGTCGAGCGGCTCGGCCGCGGCGGTCGCCGATCGCATGGTGCCGGCCGCCTTCGGCACGCAGACCGCGGGCTCGGTCATCCGGCCCGCCGCCTTCTGCGGCGTCGTCGGCTACAAGCCGAGCTACGGCGCCTTCAGCCTCGCCGGCGTCAAGAGCTTTAGCCCGTCGTTCGATACCCTCGGGCTGTTCGCGCGCAGCGTCGAGGACATGGCGCTGTTGCGCGCGGCGCTGCTGGCCGCGCCGTCGGCGCGGTCGGCGCTGCCGCGGCGCCCGCCCATGGTCGGGCTGTGCCGGACGCACGAATGGCGCCATGCCGAGCCCGCGGCGCAGCGCGCCGTGCTCGACACGGCTGAGCGCCTCCGCGCGGGCGGGGCCTGCGTCGACGAGGTCGAACTGCCGCAGGCATTCGCGCGCCTCGTCGAGACGCAAGAGTCGATCATGGCGTTCGAGGCGGCGCGCGCCTACGCGCACGAGCGCCTGTGCCACGGCGAGCAACTGAGCGCCGCATTGCGGCGGCTGCTCGACGCCGGCGCCGACATCCCGCTCGACGCATACCGCGCGGCGCTGGCAGAAGCGGCGGCGGCGCGCCGAGTCCTGTCGGGCGCGTTCGCCGGTCGCGACGTGTTGCTGGCGCCGAGCGCCGTCGGCGAGGCGCCGCGGGGTCTCGGCGCCACCGGCGATCCGCTGTTCAACCGCATGTGGACGCTGCTGCACGTGCCGTCGCTCACGCTGCCGGCCTATGTCGGGCCGCGCGGGCTGCCGCTCGGCATCCAGATCGTCGGCCGGCCGCGGGACGACGCGCGGCTGCTGCAATGGGGGCGATGGATCGCCCTCAGGTGCGGCGCAGCGAACCGGATCGGCTAGTGGATCCGATCCGACAGATGAGTCCCCGTCCAATAGAAGTGTCATCGCCGGGCGTGACCCGGCGATCCATGGTGCAACGGCACGATGGATGCCCGCGTCAAGCGCGGGCATGACAAGAAGGGGAAGCAAATGTCGGATTCGATTGGCTAG
>CAYPKW010000141.1:0-3226 GCA_964411425.1 uncultured Rhodospirillaceae bacterium | reverse complement strand
CCATCGGCCAGCCGGTCAAGGTGGGCTGGGCCTTCGCCGATCAGCGGGTGATCGCCGACCGCTAGAGGAGGCGGGGCGAAATCCGGGCGATGGACCCCATGCCCAGCGGGGAGGCGTCGCTGGGCGACGTCCCGTTCGGCCGCGAGGAGCACGCCCATGCGGCGGCTCGAAGCGGCGGCGGCAGAGCGCAGCGCGAGAAGCTCGCCGCAGCGAAACCCGTGGAGGAGGCGCGCGTGGCGCGAGCGCGCGAGGCCCTCGGCCGTGCGCGGGCCGGCGCTCTTGCCGCCGTGCAGCCGGCAGCGGTCGTTCGCCATGGCGGGCTGGCGGCAGGCGCCGCCTGCCCGCGTGCGCGCCCCGCAGCGCGGCGCCTTCGCGTAGTCCCCGGAGCGGTTCCCGTTGCTCAGCCGGCCGCGAGCGGCGGAAGGTTCCGTTCCCTTCGGCGCCGCCGGAGCCGGCGGCACGCTCGGGGCCGTGCCGTGCGGCGGTCCGCCCCAGCGCAGCACGACGACCTGTTTCTTCGGCTTGCCGCCGTCGGGGCCGGGGGCGCGCAGCCGGTGCAGCGCCAGGAGGCCGAGGCGGAAGCGCTCCATGAGCCTGGCGGCGGCGCCGGCGAGCCGCGCCGCCTCCAAGGCCGCGCGCGCCGCCGGATCGCCCGGCGCGGCCGGCTGGGCGCAATCGAGGAAGCGATCCGCCTTGGCCGCAAGCCGCATGGTCATGCGGTGGCCGGCGGCGAGCTCGTGCGCCAGGAGCCTCGCCAGCGTCTTGCAACTCGCCTCGTTGCGCGCCGCCGCCAGCGCGAGGTCGAGCGCGCCCGCCTCGGCGGCGAGGTCGCGAGCCGCCGCCTCGGCGGCCCGGCATGGGTTCGTTGTCTTCGACACAGTTTACGCTCCTTGCGTTTATATCTTCCGCAAATATACGCGCTCGGCCTCGGAAAGTCAAGAACGAAAACGGAACGCGGTTCTGCTGGGACCGGCCGGCAGACGGCCCGAGGCGCCGCCTGCGGCGAATGTCGGCTTACGCCGGCTAGGCGGCGTCGCGCACGACGATGGCGAGGTGCTTGCCGAGCGCGGCCAGGGCCGCCTCGATCTGGTCGAGGCGCGAGGCGTGAGCCAGGTCCAGGAGCCGGTCCACCTGCGGCGCATGGACGCCCATCCGGCGGGCGAGGTCGGACTTCCGCAGGCCGGCCTCGCGCATCGCCTGGTAGAGTTCGACCTTCATGCGGCCGAGCAACGTCGGGGCTACGAGCGGCCGGCCGCGCGCCGGGGACGGCCGGGGCAGGTCGCGCCGATCGTCCACATAGATGGAAAGCGCCGTTTCCAAGGCGTCCACGGCGCGGGTCAATGCCTCATTGCGGGTCTTCCCGAACGTCACCGCTTCCGGCACGTCCGGGAACGTCACGACGATGGCTCCGTTCTCGTCGGCGTGCAGTTTAACCGGGTACGCGAGCATCGCCGGTTTCCTCATTCGAGACCGAGTTGTTTCTTGATCGCGGCGACCGGCGGTAGTCACCCCCGGTAGCGGGTGAGCCAGAGGGCGATGAGCGTCGAGCCCACGGTCATCAATAGGATAAGCGTGCCGATGGCGTTGGCCGCCGGCGTCAGGGCCGTGCGGATCATGCCCCAGACGAAGGTGGGGAGCGTGTTGCCGCCGCCGATGGTGAAGAACGTGATGATGAAGTCGTCGATCGAAAGCGCCACCGCGATCAATGCCGCGCCGATCACCGTCGGGCGGATGATCGGCAGCGTCACCGTGAGGAATGCCTGCACGGGCGAGGCGCCGAGGTCGCGCGCGCTCTCCACCGCGCGATAGTCGAAGTTGCGCATGCGGGCGTAGACCACCAACACCACGAACGGCTGGGTGAACAAGAGGTGGCTCAGGATCACGGTGATGAGGCTCAGGCGCAACCCGATGCTGACGTAGAAGGTGAGCAGCGCCACGGCGAGCACGAGCGGCGGCAGCATGAGGGGAAGGCAAAGCACCGCCATGGCGGCGCCGGCGCGCCGCGCCGGCCAGCGCGCCAGTCCGATCGCCGCCATGGTGCCGACGACGGCCGACACCGCGCCCACCGTGAGGCCCACCGTGAGGCTGTTCTGGAGCGCGCCGGCGAACTCGCGGTGCCCGTACATGACGCGCCACCATTTCCAGGTCAGCGTCTCGATCGGGAAGTTGGCCATGCCGCGATCGGTGAACGAGAACAGTACCACGAGAGCGAGCGGCGTCAGCAGGAAGACCGCGTAGACGACGCCGAGCGCGCGCCAGGAGAGGGCGGAGAAGGCGCTCATCGCGGCCGCCAGCGGGCGAACAGCGCGCCCAGCGCCGCGATCATCAGCACGGCGACGACGAGCAAGGTATAGGACATGGCGGAACCGAGCGGCCAGTTGAAGAAGTTGCCGAACTGCGGGACGATCATGTTGCCGATCATGGCCATCTTGCCGCCGACCAGCGTCGGGGTCACGTAGTCGCCCGCCGCCACCAGGAAGCACAGCACGAAGGCGGCCAGCAGCCCGGCCCGGCAGCGTGGGATGACGATGCCCGACATCACCGCCCACGGCCTGGCACCCAGGTCGCGCGCCGCCTCGAGCTCGATCTCGCTCACCCCGCGCAGCGCCGAATAGATGGGCAGGATCGCCAAGGGCAGCAGGAAGTGGACGAGCGTCACCACCACGGCGCCCGGCGTGTAGAACAGCGCCGTCAGCGGCTGGTCTATGAGGCCCAGCGTTAAGAGCGCCGTGTTGAGCGCGCCTTCGTTGCCGAGGATGGTCTTCCAGGCATAGACCTTCATGAGGTAGCCGCCGAACAGCGTGACCAGGGCCACGAACAGCAGCAGCGGCCCCCAGCGGCCCACCTTGAAGCGGATCAGATAGGCGTAGACGAAGCCCGCCGCCGTGGTGAGTAGGCCGATGAGGAGCGCCAGCGCTATGGTGAAGGCGAGGATGTCGCGGTGCTCGGCCAGGGTCTCGAGATAGTTGTCGAGGGTCGCGTCCGGCGTCAGCTTGTAGCGCTTCACGCGCCAGAAGCTGATGACGAAGAAGTAGACGAACGGCGCCACGAAGAGCGCGCAGAACACGCCCGCCAGCGGGGCGACCAGAAGATAGGGCGTGCGGCGGCTTTCCATGGCGCGGGGCCGATCCTAGTGGTCCGATCCTGACAGAAAGTACCCTCATGGGGTACTTTCTGTCAGGTGAATCGGCCCACAAGCATATGAATGCTAGTGGTATTCAGCTTC
>CAYPKW010000140.1:0-3282 GCA_964411425.1 uncultured Rhodospirillaceae bacterium | reverse complement strand
GCCTGGTTGCCGGCGCTGATGACGTAGGCCCAGGGCACCGAACGATCGTTGAAGGTGACGTTGAGCGCGATGTTGCCGCTCTGCCCGACGAACGCGGCGCCGCGCTCGACCCGCCGCTTGGCCGGGGCCGAGGCGAATAGCACGACGCCCTCGACGTTGTTCAGTATCCCGTAGCAATTCGGGCCGACGAGCGCGAGCCCGCCCGCCGCCTCGACCAGCCGGCGTTGCAGCGCCGCGCCCTCGGCCCCCACCTCGGCGAAGCCCGCGGCGTAGCACACCGCGCCGCCGGCGCCCTGCCGCGCCAGCCCCGCCACGATCTCCACCGTGGCCTCGCGCGGCACGGCGATGTAGCTGGCGTCGGGCGGCTCGGGCAGCGATTCGAGCGAGGGATAGCAGGCGAGGCCGGCCAGCGATTCGTACTTCGGATTGACCGGCCAGATGGCGCCTTGGAACCCGTACTCCCGGCACAGCTGGATCGGCCGCTCGACCCCGCGGCCGCCGAAGAAGGCCGCATGGCGCGGCGACAGAAGGCGCCTCAGATTGCGCCGGCGAATGTCTTCGTTCATGAAGGGTGGCGCGGCCGGTTGGGCGCGGCATGGATGGCCGATCGCGCAGCCCCCGTCAAGCGCGCGGGCGGCCGAGCGCGGTCGCTCGACCGGCGATCCGCCACGGCGAGGCGATCGGCGGCGCGGGTGCATCGATGACGATCAATGCCTGTTGTCGCTTTCCGGGTCGATGTGGCGCCGGACATCCATGGCGTCGTGCAGGACGCGGACGACGAAGATGCCCGCGCCTTCCATCGCGTAAAACACGATGTGGCGGGCGTGACGATGGCAGAACAGCCCGGGCCGGATGGTATCGATCGGACGACCCAGGCGCGGATTCTCCGCCAAGGTTTGGAGGCAGTCCCGCAGGCTCAGAAAATAGGCGTCGGCCTTGGCCTCGCCGAAGGCCCGGTACGAGTAGAGGTAGATTTCCGTGAGGTCGTCATCGGCCTTGTTGGAAAGGACGTAGTCAGCCATGCCGCAGGCGGGCCTTGGCCGCCGTCATCACGGCTTCTGCCCGCCGGGGGCTGCGCCCGCTTTCCAGCCCCTCGCGGATGGCGGACTCCAGTGCCAGACGCCGCTGCTGGTCGTGGCGGATCAGGTCCCGGATGTAGTCGCTGGCGTTGGCGTACTCGCCGCCCTTCACCTGAGCATCGACCCATTCCCGCATGGGATCGGGCAGGGAAACGTTCATGGTGGCCATGGGCACCTCCGGTCGGGCATCTTATGACATAGTTTGGCAAACTATGCCATGTTTTGACTTCGAGATAAAGCCTTGACCCTCGCCTCATCCGCTACCTCCGCCATGCCCGTTTTGGCGGAACATGGCATCAGCCCGGGCGGCTTCCCGGACTACCCGGCTGGCGATGGCGAAATCCCGGGCCGTCGCCACTGGCATACGCAGAGGTCAATGAAGTACCAGTGAATTCAAATAGTTAAATTGCACTTGCCGATCACATAGTATCCGGATATATTTCCGGAAGTGTGCGAAGGAGACCCTGCCCGTGCCTAGCGCCCAAAGAAACGCCCTCTCCGCGTACCGCCGCCGGTTGAAGCGGCGGGGCGTCGTCCGCCTCGAGGTTCAGGTCCGCAAAGGCGATGCGTTGCTCGTCCGCGGCGTCGTCGCCGCGTTGGCCGACCCGGACCGCGAAGCCGAGACCCGTGCGCTGCTGCGCGAGCGCTTCGGGGCAGGCCCGGCCAAGGGGTTGAAGGCGCTGCTCGCGGCTGCCCCGCTCGACGGCATCGATCTCCGCCGCGAGCGCGATCTCGGACGGAACGTCGAACTGTGAACTACCTGATCGACACCAACATAATCTCCGAGGTCCGCAAGGGCGATCGGTGCGATCCTCGCGTCGCCGCCTGGTATGCCTCGATCGACGACGCCGACATCTATCTGAGCGTGCTGGTGCTGGGTGAAATCCGCAAGGGCGTCGAGCGGGCACGGCCGAACGACCCCGCCCGGGCCCGAGCCCTTGAAGCCTGGCTCTCCGCCGTCAGGGACTCCTTCGCGGACCGACTGCTGCCTGTCGATCGGACGGTCGCCGACGAATGGGGGCGCATGGGCGCCAAACGCACAGTATCCGCGATCGATGCGCTGCTCGCGGCGACGGCCAAGGTTCACCGCCTGACGCTGGTGACGCGCAATGTCGCGGATGTCGCCGATCTCGGCGCCGACGTGCTGAACCCCTTCGAACCGGCGCCCTGAGCTTGCGGCGGGACACAATACGCAACCTCGGCCGGACGCTGAAACCCCAGCGGCCGGAGCACGAGCCATGAGCCGCGACTCCGGCGTGCCAATGAGTATCGTGTCCCTGATTTGGGCGATATCTTCTCCCGATTTCCAACCGATGTGCTATGGTGGTCTCATGGATCGTGAAGCGGACGAAGTGCTGAAGCTTGCCCTGAAACTGCCGCCGGAGGCCAGGGCAGCTTTGGCCGGCGGCCTGATCGACAGCCTCGACGAAACCATCGACGAGGACGCGCAGCAGGCGTGGGAGGCCGAGGTGTCGCGCCGCGTCAAGGAACTCCGCGAGGGCCGGGTCGCCTTGATCCCGTGGCCGAAAGTGCGCCGCCGCATCGCCGGACGGTAAATGCCGCGCCGCATCGGGTTTCATCCCGAGGCGCTGGCGGAAGCCGTTGCGGCTGCGGCTTGGTATCGCGAACGAAACCCTGCCACCGGGGCCGCGTTTCAGGCGGAGATCGACCGGGCCATAGACTGCATCCTGGACGCACCGGAACGCAATCCCGCCCATGTCGACGACACACGACGCTACTTGCTGCGCCGGTTCCCATATGCGGTCATCTACCGTTTCGGCGATCGATACATCGAGATCGTTGCGGTGGCGCACGGCCGTCGGCGTCCGGGTCATTGGCGGCAGCGGTAGTGTATCTCTCACTGTCGGAGCCCATGCTCCGGGAAATTCGATAGGAGGTTCTCGGGATAAAAGACTCCCAACCCCTTATTCCTCCTTATTCACGGCCCCTTATTCAGTCAGTTCGGAAGTTTGACGAAACTACACTGTGCCCGATACACTCCGACTTTGAGAACGGGTGTGCTGTGTTTGTTGCTCGTCCACATCACTTCGGGCCCATCCGAAGACAGGAGAAACGTGTAAGTCTCAACAACGAGCCCATAGACCACGATCAGGCTGATAGAGACCTCACTCTGCCCAATCCGAATTACCTTAGAGCCGATCCCGAAAGATGTTGATTCGGTGGAATCGGTTGTGATTCATTG
>CAYPKW010000139.1:0-3564 GCA_964411425.1 uncultured Rhodospirillaceae bacterium | reverse complement strand
GGCTCTTAGAATGCGAGGCGGCAACTCGCTGCTCTTCCAATAAGCCTTCGTCCCAAGCCATTCCCGACCGCCCTCTTGCTCTAATCCTCGTGTCTGAATCCCGGACCGTCCTCGCTAAGCTCGATCGGCTTCCTGAGAGCGTTCACCGTCAAGTAGTAGTGCTCCACGTTGGTTACCTCGTGCCAGTCGAGCCGGGCCGGGTCCTTGATCGGGTCCTGGAGCTTCGGCGCCGGCGAACCGCAATCGGTGATGACGTAAAGCCAGTAGCAGTCACGGCGGTCCTCGGCCACGCGTTTCTCGTTGGGCGTGAGGCGAATGGTGCCGGACGGGGCGGCTAGTCCCTTCACCTCAATGAGTCGCAACTCGCCCGACGATAGATCGAGGCTGGTGATGTCGTAACCAAGATTCTTCTCGTGCACGTCGAAGACCTGCCGGCCGAGGCCGCGCTCGTGCGCCATGGCCGCTTCCATGGCGATGCGCTCGGTCTCGGGGTTCGCTTCCAGGATGCGCCTCACCTCCGGCGCCGTGCGCTCCGGGTGCGGCAGCGCGAGCACGCTGGTCACCCGCTCCACGCCCTGGAGTGTCAAGGCCTGCTGGCGGCGCAACTCGTCACGGCGGCGCTCGCGCCGGGCCAGCAGTTCGGCGTGTCGGGTCTCGGCCTGGGCAAGGCGGCCTTCCGCTCCCGGCAAGCTTTTCGCAACATCCTCGCTTGCGCGGCCGATCTCCTCGTCCGCCTTGTGCAACAGTTCGGTGAGCGATATTTCTATGTGCTCGGCCACCCGCGTTAACTCAGCGGCGCGTTCCTCGCGTACTTCGTCCAGAAACGGCCGCAGGGCCCGCTCGTGAAGGATGGCCTCCGCTTCCGGCAGGTCGGCGACGGCCGGCAGCGTTTCCGGCGCGGCCTGAACCGGGGTGAGGTCGTTGAGGGCTCCCGGTTCGCGCAGCGTCGCCGTCCCATCTGCCTCGATCTCCACCGCGAACAGCCGCTCGTGGATGGTGGTTCCCAGGCCGTCGGCGATACGGGCCCGGTAAAGGTCGATGCGGCCTGGCGCGTCGCGATCGACCGAATGGAAACAGGCGCCGCTTCGGAGCGCGCCCTGCGCCGCGGCGTCGGCATGACGGCGCAAGGCCTCGAACAGGGGATGGCCCGGCGTCACCCATTCGAGGCTGTGTTTCTCCGCCGTCTCGCGGTCGGTGGAGAGTCGCGGATAGCGCGCCGCAACCGGGGGCATCCGCCAGTCGGGGGCTCGCTCCTGCGCCTTGATGGCCGCCGGCGTGCGACCGGGATCGAAGGCGTGGGGTAGCCCTGCCACGACCTTGAGCGGCAGCCGCGCCTGCTCGGCCGCCTCGGCTATGAAGCGGGCAATGGTCTCGGGCACGACCCGGCGCTCCTGCGCCCGCGCCCGGCGCTCGATCAGCATGTCGAGGTTGAGCTTCTTCGCCGCCAGGCCTTCGAGGGCGTTGCGGCAGATGGCGCGGAAATGGCCCTCGTCCACGTTCCGCAAGAGGCGTTCCTCGAGATCGGCCTCGCCGAGTTCGCCGGCATAGTAGTCGCGCAATACCCGCTCGATATGCGCCGCCGGCAACACCTCGCCGACGACGTTGAAGACGGCGTCGTCCTCCAGAGCGTCTCGGATTTCCTGGAGCTTTTCGAGCAGGCGCTGGAGAACGCGACCCTCGATGGTGTTTGTGGCGACGAAATTGAAGATTAGGCAATCGAAGCGCTGGCCGTAGCGGTGGATGCGCCCCATCCGCTGCTCCAGGCGGTTGGGGTTCCACGGAATGTCGTAGTTGAACAGAATGTGGCAACACTGAAGATTGATGCCCTCGCCGGCAGCTTCGGTCGCGACCAGTACCTGGATTGCGCCGTCCTTGAATTGCTGCTCCACGAAGAGTCGGGTGCCGGGCTCCTCGCGCGAGCCGATCTTCATGCTGCCGTGGATGAACCCGACTACGAAGCCAAGGCCCCGCAGTGTCCGGACGAGATAGTCGAGGGTGTCCTTGAACTCGGTGAAAAGGAGCAAACTTTGATCGCGGCGGGCGAAAAAACCCTCGCGTTCGAGAAGCCCCTTGAGGCGCGACAGCTTCGCCTCCGCATCCGACGCTTCAACGGCCGCAGCCTGCTCCGCCAGCGACTGAAGCTCCTTGATCTCCTCGCGCACTTGGTCGGCATTCTCCGTGAGCGCGATGGCTTCAAGCTGCCGCTCCAGCCGCTCGCGGTCGGCATCCTCCATCTCCTCCAGCTCTTCCGCGTCCGGCAGCGCGGGAGGCGCCTCGCGCGCAATGTCGTGGGCCCGGTGCAGGCCCTCGGCCAGCCGGCGGGCCCGATTCTCTAGCGACTGACGCAACGCATAGGTGCTTGACGCCAGGCGCCGCTGATAGAGCGACATCAGGAACCCGATGGCCCGGGCGCGCGGGTCCTCGCCCCTGGCGGCAGCAGCGGCGCTCTGGCGCTTCACGAAGCGGGTTACGTCGTCGTAGAGCTCGAACTCGGCCCCGTCGATGGCGAAATCCACGGTGTGCGGTAAGCGCTTGGTGAAAACCTTGCGCGCTACCCAGGTCCCGTCCGGCTGCCGCTCGGGAAAATAGACCATCGCCTCCTTGACGCGGCGCAGGTAGAAGGGCGCGCGCCGCTGCTCCATGGCCGCTCGGATCGAGGTCACATCGGCGTACACGTCGGGATCGAGCAGCTGGAGGAACAGCGTGAAATTCTTGGGGTCGCCCTTGTGCGGCGTCGCCGTCAGAAGAAGGATGTGGTCGGCGCTGTCGCGCAGCAGCTCGCCGAGGGCGTAGCGGGCCGTCTTACGCGATGGCGGAGTCCACGACATGCGGTGCGCCTCGTCCACGATGACGAGATCCCAGTGCACTTGGCGCAGGCCGGGGAGAATGGTGTCGCGTTTCGCCAAGTCGAGCGAGGTAATGATCTGCGGCCGCTCCATCCACTGGTTGATGCCGAACTGCTCGCGGATGTCGCCTCCCTTTATCACCTCGAATTTCTCGTCGAACTTCTCTTTCAGTTCGCGCTGCCACTGGAATGTTAGATTGGCCGGGCAGACCACCAGCACGCGGTCAGCGAGACCGCGCAGCTTCAGTTCGCGCACCAGCAACCCGGCCATGATGGTCTTGCCGGCACCGGCGTCGTCAGCCAGCAGGAAGCGGACCCGCGGGAGCTTCAGCAGGTAGTCGTAGACCGCCTCGAGCTGATGCGGCAGGGGATCGACCCGGCTGATGGACAGGCCGAAGTACGGGTCGAATTCGTAGGCGATGCCGAGAGCATAGGCTTGAAGGCCAAGCCGGAGCAGCCGGCCGTCGCCGTCATACTTCCGAACCGCGTCAGAGATCGAAAGGGACGCCAGTTCCGCCTCGGTCAATGTAACCCTTCGGAATTGCTCAGTCCGAAGGCCGACAAGGCCAAGGGTTATGCTTCCGGGGTCGTTCGCCTTGACGGTCTCCACCCGCATCGGCTCGCTGAACTGCGGGCCTGTGACGATTTGGCCGGGTGAGGGTGCTGCGTGCACGAGAACCGACGTTTCTGTGGCGAGTGCCTGGATCGAGCGGTTGAGA
>CAYPKW010000138.1:0-3585 GCA_964411425.1 uncultured Rhodospirillaceae bacterium | reverse complement strand
GGCCACATGACGGTGGGCGGCAGCGACATCAGGATCGCCTCGATGTCGCCGCCGGTCTTGAGGCCGAACAGCGTGCCGCGATCGTACAGCAGGTTGAACTCCACGTAGCGTCCGCGCTTCACCAACTGCCGGCGGCGCTGTTCCTCGCTCCACGTCTCGTCCATGCGCCGGCGCACCAGGCGCGGATAGACGTCCAGGAACGCGAGGCCGACATCGCGGACGAAGGCGAAGTCGCGCTCCCAGTCGCCGCCGTTCAAATTGTCGAAGAAGATGCCGCCGACGCCGCGCGGCTCGCCGCGGTGGCGCAGATAGAAGTACTCGTCGCACCACGCCTTGAAGCGCGGGTAGTAGCCGGGGTCGTGCGCTTCGCACGCCTTCTTGAGCGCGGCGTGGAACGCCTCGGTGTCGGCGGCGTCGGGGAAGGTCGGGGTCAGGTCGGCGCCGCCGCCGAACCACGCCTCGGACGTTACGACGTGGCGCGTGTTCATGTGCCCGGCCGGCACCAAGGGCGAGTGCGGGTGCGCCACCACGCTGATCCCGCTGGCCCAGAAACGCCCGTCGTCGGCGCCCGGCACCTGGCGGCGGAACTCCTCGGAGAAGACGCCGTGCACCGTCGAGACGTTGACCCCCACCTTCTCGAACACGCGCCCGCGCATCATCGCCATGGTGCCGCCGCCGCCGTCGGTCGCGCCCGCGTCCGGCGGGCGGTGCCACGGCGCGCGCTGGAAGCGCCCGGCCGGCCGATCGGCGTGGGTGCCGGCGAGTTCGTCCTCCAGCCGCTCGAACGCCTCGCAGAGGCGGTCGCGCAGCTGCGCGAACCAGGCGGTCGCTTCCTCGCGTTGTGCCTCGGTCATGGCGGGTAATATACTCCGGATCGCGCGCGTGGCGCCGCTTTGCAACGGCGAGAATTTCCTCTATACCGGCGCGGCGCCATGTCGGAGCGGCCGGCCGGCCATCCGAACCGGATGGTAGTTTGGCCGCCGCGGAGGCTGAGAGAGGGACTTCGAGAATGGCGGAAAGCACGGCCTCGGCCGGAGCGCAACTGCCCGCTGACCGGCACGGCACCCGGCGCGATTTTCTCTACCTCGCCACCGCCGCGGTGGGCGCCTACGGCACGGCCGCCGTGGTGTGGCCGTTCATCGACCAGATGAACCCGTCGGCCGACGTGCTGGCGCTATCCGAGACCGAGGTCGATATCTCCGCCATCGAGGTGGGCCAGAGCGTCACCGTCACGTGGCGCGGCAAGCCGGTGTTCATCCGCCGGCGCACGGGCGAAGAGATCGCGGCGGCCGAACAGGCGAATCCGGAGGACCTGCCCGACCCGCAGTCCGACGCCGACCGGGTGCAGAAGTCCGAGTGGCTCATCCTCGTCGGCGTGTGCACCCATCTCGGGTGCATCCCGCTCGGCCAGCGCGTGGCCGACCCGCGCGGCGAGTTCGGCGGCTGGTTCTGCCCCTGCCACGGCTCGCACTACGACACCTCGGGACGCATCCGCAAGGGCCCGGCGCCCCCCAATCTCGAGGTGCCGGCCTACCAGTTCCTGACCGACACGCTCGTCCGCATCGGCTAGACACTCAATGAGCGCGCCCGTCTTCAAGAACCCGCTGGTGCGGTGGATCGACTACCGCCTGCCGATATTCAGTTTCCTCAACCACGAGCTCAACGACTATCCGACGCCGCGCAACCTGAGCTACTGGTGGAACTTCGGTTCGCTGGCCGGTATCGCGCTCGTGGTGATGATCGTCAGCGGCATCGTGCTCGCCATGCATTACACGCCGCACGCCGACCTGGCCTTCGCCAGCGTCGAGCGCATCATGCGCGACGTGAATTACGGCTGGCTCATCCGCTACATCCACATGAACGGCGGCACCATGTTCTTCCTGGTGGTCTACATCCACGTCTTCCGCGGCCTCTACTACGGCTCGTACAAGGCGCCGCGCGAGCTGCTGTGGATCCTGGGCGTCGTCATCCTGGTGCTGATGATGATGACCGCGTTCATGGGCTACGTGCTGCCCTGGGGCCAGATGAGCTTCTGGGGCGCCACCGTGATCACCAACCTGTTCTCGGCCATTCCCTTGGTGGGCAAGGCGGTGGTGTCCTGGCTGTGGGGCGGCTACACGATCGGCAACCCCACCCTCAACCGCTTCTACGCCCTGCACTACCTGCTGCCGTTCGTCATCTTCGCGTTGGTGTTCCTGCACTTGTGGGCGCTGCACCGGTTCGGCTCCAACAATCCGCTCGGCATCGACACCAAGGGCCCGCAGGACAGCATCCCGTTTCATCCCTACTACACCGTGAAGGACGGCTTCGGGCTTGGCGTGTTCCTCATCGTGTTCGCCGCGTTCGTATTCTTCGCGCCCAACTTCTTCGGCGAGCCGGACAATTACATACCGGCCAATCCGCTCGCCACGCCGCCCCATATCGTGCCCGAGTGGTACCTGTTGCCGTACTACGCCATCCTGCGCGCGATCCCGAACAAGCTCTTGGGCGTCATCGCCATGTTCGGCTCGATCGGGCTCTTGCTGTTCCTGCCCTGGCTCGATCGCTCGCCGGTCAGGAGCGCCAGGTTCCGGCCGCTCTACCAGCAGTTCTTCTGGCTCTTGGTGGTCGACTGCCTGGTGTTGGGCTGGGTCGGCGCCAACCCGGCCGAGGGCAGGTTCATCCTGATCGGGCGGCTGGCGACCGCCTACTACTTCTTCCATTTCCTCGTCCTGGTGCCGCTCTTGGGAGTGTTCGAGCGGCCGCGGCCGCTGCCGATCAGCATCGGCCAGCCGGTGCTCGACGGGGGCCCGCCGGCCGGCGCCCATGCGAAGCCGATGGAGAAGGCTTGATGCGGCGCCTGTTGTGGGCGACGGCGGCGGTGCTCGTCTTGTCGGGCGCGCCGCCGGCGGAGAGCGCCGAGGACACCGAGGCATTCAGCCCGCCGCCTCAGCCCTGGTCGTTCTCGGGCCTGTTCGGCACCTTCGATCAGGCGGCGGCCCAGCGCGGCCTCCAGGTTTACCGGGAGGTCTGCGCCGCCTGCCATTCGCTGTCGCTGCTCTCCTATCGCCACCTCGCCGGCATCGGCTTCGACGAGGAGGCGCTGAAGGCGCTGGCCGCGGTGGACACCGTCATCGACGGGCCCAACGAGGAAGGCGAGATGTTCGAGCGCCCGGGCCGCCCCGCCGACCGCTTCAAGGCGCCGTTCGCCAACGAGCAGGCGGCGCGCGCCGCCAACAACGGCGCGTTGCCGCCCGACATGTCGGTCATCACCAAGGCGCGCAAGGGCGGCGCCGATTACGTCTATGCGCTCTTGACGGGATACGGCGAGCCGCCGGCGGCCTTCGCGCTGGCGGAAGGCATGAACTACAACGCCTATTTCCCCGGCCGGCAGATCGCCATGCCGTTGCCGCTCTCCGAGGACGCGGTGGCCTTCGCCGATGGCACTCCGGCGACGGTGGAGCAGATGGCGCGCGACGTGACCGGCTTCCTCGCCTGGGCGTCCGAACCGGAGATGGAGGAGCGCAAGCGCATGGGCGTGAAGGCGATCCTGTTCCTGCTGGTGCTGACCGGGCTGCTCTACGCGGTCAAGCGCAAGGTGTGGGC
>CAYPKW010000137.1:0-3869 GCA_964411425.1 uncultured Rhodospirillaceae bacterium | reverse complement strand
CTAGACTGGCGGCCGGACGAAAGCTGAGGAGGAGCAGATGCCAAAAAGCGTTAAGGACATGCTGGCCGAGGCGAGCGCCGCGGTGAAGACGATCACGGCGGCCGAGGCGAAGGATCTGATCGGCGCGCCGGATGTGGTGTTCCTCGACGTGCGCGATGGGCCGGAGCTGGCCAAGACCGGCACCATTCCCGGCGCGGTTCACGTCAGCCGCGGCATGCTCGAGTTCGCCGCCGATCCGGAGTCGCCCTACCATAAGCCGGCGCTCGACCGCTCCAAACGGCTCGTCGTCAACTGCGCCTCAGGCGGCCGTTCGGCGCTCGCGTGCAAGACGTTGAAGGAGATGGGCTACGCGAACGTCATGAACCTGGCCGGAGGCATGTCCGGCTGGCTCCAGGCTAGCCTGCCGACCGAACCCTACAAGGGTTGACGCCGTGGCCGAAGCGAATCCGTTCTCGCTCGCGGGCAAGGTCGCGTTCGTCTCGGGCGCCGGCAAGGGGCTGGCGCGGGCGGTGGCGCTGGGGCTCGGCAAGGCGGGCGCGAAGGTCGCCGTGTGCGCCCGCACCCTTACCGACGTGGACGCGACGGCCGCCGCCATCCGGGCGGCGGGGGCGGAAGCGCAGGCACTCCGCTGCGACATGTCCCGCTCGGCCGATTGCGCGGCGGCGGTCAAGGCCGTGCTCGACCGCTTCGGCCGGCTCGACGTGGCGGTGGTCAGCGCGGCGACCGAGTCCATGAGCTCGGCCGAGGCCATGACCGACGCCATGTGGGACGCGTGCCTGGCGACCGAATTGACCGGCTACTTCCGCATGGCGGTCGCGTGCGCGCGGCCCATGCTGGCCCAGAGATCGGGCGCCATCGTCATGTTCACCGCGAACTCGAGCGTGGTCGGCTACCGCGACCTCGCGGCGACCGCGGCGGCGAAGGGGGGCGTCGATCAGATCGTGCGCAACTGCGCGGTCGAATGGGGCGACCGCAACGTGCGCATCAACAGCGTCAACTGCGGCTACACCGAGCACCTGCCGCCCGAAGGCGACGTCAACCCCGGCGAGGGCGACCTCGAGGAGGAGATCCGGCGCACCACGCCCCTACAGCGCCGCGGCCGCATCGAGGAATTCGTCAACGCGGCGCTCTTCCTCGCCTCGGACGCCGCTTCGTTCATCACCGGCCACAACCTGATGGTCGACGGCGGCTACACGATCAAGTAGGCGCGGCAATGCCGGAAGTACCAGGGGCCGGAGGTACCAGGGGAATGAGCAGCTACGCGGCGGCCTGGAACGCCTGGTTCCCGCTGATCGAAGGCGGCGCCGCGCCCCTGACCCGGCGTCTGATCGCGCTCGCCGAGATCGGGCCCGGCCAAAACGTGCTCGATGTCGGCACCGGGATCGGCGAGCCGGCACTTACCGCCGCGCGGAAGATCGGCGCCGGCGGTCAAGTCCTGGCCATCGATCCGGACGCGACGATGCTGGCCATAGCCGAGGAGCGCAAGGCGAGCGCGGGCATCGGCAACGTCGAGTTTCGCTGCCAGAGCGCCGAGGACCTCGAGGCGCCGGAGGCCGCGTTCGACGCGGCCGTGGCCCGCTGGTCCTTGATGTTCGTGGATGACCTGGCGGCCGTGCTCGCCCGACTTCGGCGCGCGCTGCGACCGGGCGGGCGCTTCGCCGGCGCGGTCTGGGGACCGCCGGAGCGCGTACCCGCCCTCGCCCTCGCGCGCCGGGCGATCCATCGCCACCTGGGAATCGCGCCGCCGCCATACGGCCCGAAAACGGCGTTCGCCTTGGCCGACACCGATGCACTCATGGGCGCCCTGGCGGCCGCCGGCTTCACGGACGTTGTCCGGGAATGGTTCGTCGTGAACTACGAGTTTCCCTCGGCCGAGAATTACCTTCGATTCCGGACCGACTGCACGGGATCCCTGTTCTCCGGCGCCGGCGAGATTTCCGACGCCGAGCGCAAGGGTGCGATCGCGGCCGTGGACCTGGCGCTCGAGCCGTTCCGGCTCGCCGATGGCACGGTGCGGTTCGAGAACTGGGCCTGCTGCGTCGCGGCGCGCGTCGGGGGTTCTTCAGCGCCCTGCTAATCCGGATAAATCGGGAAGCGGCGGGTCAGCTCGCCGATGGCGGCCGCCACGGTCCGCTCGACGCCTGCGATGTCGGCCGGCCTCGTCCGCAAGCCGTCGAGCACATCGGCCGCGAGGTCGCCGATGCAGTCGAACTCGGCGATTCCGAATCCCCGGGTCGTGCCCGCCGCCGCGCCGAAGCGCAAGCCGGAGGTGACGTTCGGCTTCTCCTCGTCGAACGGCACGCTGTTCATGTTGCAGTCGATGCCCGCGCGCTCCAGGCTGGCCGCGGCGGTCGCGCCCTTGAGGCCGTGCCGCCGCAGGTCCACGAGCAGCAGGGGCGTGTCGGTGCCGCCGGTCACGACGTCGTAGCCGCGCCGCGCGAACGCCGCCGCCAGCGCGCGGGCGTTGGCGAGCACGGCATGGGCGTAGGTCTTGAAAGCGGGCCGCAGGGCCTCGCCGAAGCAGACCGCCTTGGCGGCGATCGCCGCGACCAACGCGCTGCCCTGCAGGCCGGGAAAGACCGCGGCATCGATGCGCTTGGCCAGGGCCCCGTCGTCGGTGAGGATGACGGCGCCCCGGGGTCCGCGCAGGGACTTGAAGGTGGTGGTGGTGGCGATGTGGGCGTGGGGAAACGGGTTGGGGTGCGCCCCGCCCACGACCAGACCGCCGAAGTGTGCCATGTCGACCAGGAACAGGGCGCCCACGGAGTCGGCGACGCGCCGCAGCCGTGCGAAGTCGATCGCGCGCGGATAGGACGACCCGCCGGCGATCACCAGCTTGGGGCGGTGCGTCTGGGCGAGTCGCTCCGCCTCGTCGTAGTCGATCAGGCCGTCCTGCCGGCGGACGCCGTAGCCGACGGCCCGGAACCACCGGCCCGACAGGTTCGACGGCGCGCCATGGCTGAGGTGGCCCCCGGCGTTCAGCGCCATGCCGAGGATGGCCTCGCCGGGCTCGACCGCGGCCAGCAGCACCGCCTGGTTGGCCTGGCTGCCCGAATGGGGCTGCACGTTGGCGAAGCGGCAGCCGAACAGGGTCTTCGCCCGTTCGATGGCCAGGCGTTCGAGGGTATCGGCATTGCGCGCCCCGCTGTGGTAGCGCCGGCCGGGATAGCCCTCGATGGTCTTGTTGGTCAGCACCGAGCCTTGGGCGTCGAGCACCGCCTGGCTCACCAGGTTCTCCGACGCGATCAGCGACGCCGAATCGCGCTGCCGGCCGAGCTCGTCCGCGAGTGCCGCGGCGACCGCCGGATCGGTCTCGGCCAGCGGCGCCGAGAAGAAATCACGGGTCATTCGGCGGCACGGTGGATCCCGTCGAGGCAGTCGTCGGCGAGCGGCGTGACCGGGGTCAGGTCGCGGTGGTGCTGGTGGTCGGGGCGCCCGTGGCGGGTTAGCGCGTTCGCCACCGGATTGACGAGCAACGAGAAGATGCGCCGCTGCCAGGGCGACATGTTGGGCGGCGAGCCGTGCACCAAGCGGTCGCCGAAGATCAGGCCGGTCCCCGCCGGTCCCTTGGCCGCGAAGATGCCGCCCGTCTCCGCCAGGCGCGCCACGGTCTGGTCGTCGACCACCCACAGCGGATAGCTGGTGGTCGCCGTGTCGAGCCGCGACTCCACGTCGCTCGCGCGCTGCGAGCCGGGAATGAAATAGAGCGGCCCGTTGAACTCGCTCACGTCGTCGAGAAAGACGTGCAGGTTGAGGGCGAGGGATTCGGGCACGCCGTCCTCGCTGTGATGGGTGGCGAAGTCCTGGTGCCACTGCCAGGTCTCGCCGCCGAACGCCGCCTTGACGTTGACCTTGACCTGCTGGATGTA
>CAYPKW010000136.1:0-4050 GCA_964411425.1 uncultured Rhodospirillaceae bacterium | reverse complement strand
ATCGCGCCGGCCGACGTCGACTTCGTGCTGTGCACCCACCTGCACGGCGACCACGTCGGCTGGAACACGCGTCTCGTGGACGGCCGCTGGGTCCCGACCTTCCCCAACGCCCGCTACGTCATGGCGAAACGCGAGCTCGACTATTGGCGCGACTACAACCGTCGCGCCACGGCCGAGGACTACGAGGAGTGCATCGACGAAAGCGTGCTGCCGGTGGTGGAGGCGGGCCGCGCCCTCTTGGTGCACAGCGACTTCGCCTTCGACGACGAGGCGCGGGTCGAGCCGCTGCCGGGCCACACGCCGGGCCACATGGGCGTGCGCATTGGCTCGCGCGGCGCCGAGGCGTTGATGATCGGCGACCTGATGCACAGCCCGGTGCAGTGCGCCGAGCCCGACTGGGGTGCCAGCAGCGACGTTGACCCGATCGAGGCCCGCGCCGTGCGCCGGCGGTTCCTCGACGCGCACGCGGACACCGGCACGCTGGTGCTGACCGCGCATTTCCCGTCGCCGTCCGTGGGCTTCATCCGTCGCGCGGGGTCAGCATACCGGTTCGACTACGCCGATTGACGAGCAATCGTCGAAGCCCGACGTTGGGCCGGCGTTTTCCATCTAGGGGCACCGCGATGTTGCAGGCGATTTATCGGCATGAGCGGTTGGTCGTGACCGGCGCGCTGGCGCTGGTGACGGCCGCCGCCTGGACTTGCACGCTGCAGGGTGTCGGCATGACCGGCGGCGCCATCGAGATGACGGCCATGGCGCCGGCGACCTGGTCGCCCGCCTATGCCGGCGCGGTGTTCCTGATGTGGTGCGTCATGATGATCGCCATGATGCTGCCGAGCGCGTCGCCCATGATCCTGCTGTACGCCGCCATCCAACGCAAACGCGCCGCCCCGCGCGCCGACTACCTCTCCACCGTGCTGTTCGCGGCCGGCTACCTCGCGGTGTGGGCCGGGTTCGGGTCGACCGCGAGCCTGGCGCAAGGCGCGTTGCAGCTGACCGGCCTGCTCACGCCCATGCTGGACATCGCCGGCAGCCCCTTGGCGGGCGGCATGCTGATCGCCGCGGGGCTCTATCAATTCACGCCGCTGAAGCACGCTTGCCTGTCGCATTGCCGTTCGCCGCTGCATTTCATCACGCGTCGCTGGCGCCCGGGCCGCGCCGGCGCATTCCGCATGGGCGTCGAGCATGGCGTCTATTGCGTCGGCTGCTGCTGGTTCCTGATGGGCCTGTTGTTCGTCGGCGGGGTAATGAACCCGTTCTGGATCGGCGCCATCGCGCTTTATATACTGGTCGAGAAGCTGGCGCCCCGCGGTCGCTGGATGAGCTACGCCGCCGGCCTTGCGTTGACGGTTTGGGGCGTAGGCGTTCTGCTCGCGTCGGTCTGGTAAGCAAGATTCGAAGGAGGCTCGGGTCATGATCGACTGGTACGTCGAAGGCGTCGAATTCGGGGTCTGCAACTGCGACTACGGCTGTCCGTGTCAGTTCGAATCGCTGCCGACCAAGGGCGACTGCCGCGGCTTCGAGGTCCTGCGCGTCGACAGCGGGCATTTCGGCAAGACCAACCTCGCGGGCCTGCGCGCGGCGCTGCTCTACGCCTGGCCGGGGCCGGTCTTCAAGGGCGGCGGCGCCATGCAGGCGATCATCGACGAGCGCGCGTCCGACGATCAACGCCAGGCGCTCGCCACCGTTCTCCACGGCGGCGAGACGAAGGAGGCGGCGACGCACTGGTGGGTGTACCACGCCATGTCGAGCAAGGTTCACCCGCCGATGTTCAAGGCGATCGATTTCGAGGTCGATATCGGCAAACGCGCCGCGCGGGTTTCGATCCCAGGCCTGTTGGATGCGTCGGGGCGACCGATCAAGAGCCCGGCGACCGGGGCCGAACATCGGGTGCGGATCGACATTCCCCAGGGCATCGAGTTCGAGTTGGCGGAGGTCGGCAGCGGCACCGTCGAGGCGAAAGGGTCGATCCCGCTCGATCTCAAGGATACCTACGGGCAGTTCAACATCCTGCGCCACTCCGGAACCGGCGTGGTCCATTGAGAGGCTGCCGAAAGACCCGTCGGCGGTCCTCACGTCCTTGCCAGTCGTGGGCGTTTCGACGATGCTCGCGGCCGCGCGCTTGCCACGGTGTGTAAGGCATGAAACAGCCCGAAGACGACTTCGCCGCCGCGCTCGCCGCTTACGAGGCCGGCAGGCTCGAGGACGCGGCGGCGCTGCTGCGCGCCATCCCCGAGGACGCGCCGCGCCACGCCGACGCTCTCAACGTCCTCGGCTTGATCGCGCTGCGCTCGGGCGACGGCGAAGAGGCAGAACGGCTGATCGGCGCCGCGATCGCCCGCGACGGCGCCAACCCAGCCTACCGCGGCAATCTTGCCGCGGCGCTCCACCGCCAGGGCCGCTTCGAGGCCGCGGTGGAAAGCCTGCGCGAGGCATTGGCGGCGCACCCGGACTATCACGCCGGTTACGCCAATCTCGGCGTCATGCTGGTCGAGCTCGGCCGGGCCGAGGAGGCGATCGAGGCTTTCCGGAACGCCATCGATCGCGACCCCGCCAACGCGGCCGCCCATTTCGGCCTCGGCAACGCGCTTTTCTTGCTGCGGCGTTGGCGGGAGGCGGCCGACAGCTTCCGCGCCGCCATCGCCTCGCGCCCCGGATTTACCGAGGCGCACAACAACCTTGGCAACGCGCTCACCGAGCAGGGCGACCCGGATGGGGCGGTGACCGCGCTCGAGGCGGCCTCGGCGCTGCGCCCAGGCGATGCGCAGCTGCGCCTCAACCTGGGGCAGAAATACCGGCACGCCGGGCGTACCCGCGCGGCGCAAGCGGCCTTCAAGGAAGCGGTGAACCTCGACCCCAAATCGCTGCCCGGCTTGGCCATGCTGGCGGACATCGCCTTGCTGCGCGAGGGCGACGCCGCCGCTGCGCTCGAGCTCAACGACCGGATTATCGCCCTCGCGCCGGAGAGCGCCGAGGCCCATGCCGAGCGCGCCTTCATCCTCGAACGGATGCACCGCCTGGACGAGGCTGCCGCGGCGGCCGAAAAGGCGCTCTACCTCGATGTAGACGACTCGCTCGCCCATTGCGCCATGGCCCGCGTCGAGCGCCGCCGAGGCCGGCTCGAGGAGGCGCGCAGCCGCCTCGAGTTAATATTGGCGGAGATCGAGGTTCCCATCGCCTTGCTGGAGCTGGGCCAGGTGCTCGACGAGTTGGACAGGCCGGCGGCGGCCTTCGACGCCTTTCGGCGCGGCAAGGATGCCTTGAAGACGCTGCCGGAGGCGCGCCCCACCGATCCCCAGGCCTATCGCGATTGGGTGCGCCGCGGCCGCGAGGCGGTGTCGGGCGGCGATGTCGCCCACTGGCCGCGCGAGGGCGCGGGCGGGCGAACCCCGTTCTTCCTGGTCGGCTTCCCGCGCTCCGGCGTGGCGCTGCTGGGGGGCATGCTGGCGCGCCATCCCGCAATCGTCGGCGTCGCGGAGCAACCGATCCTGCGGGTACTCGCCCGCCGGGTCGAGCAGCTGAGCGGCGAGCGCCGGCCTTATCCGGACGGGCTCGCCAGCCTGCCGCCGGAAGCGGCCGCCGAGCTGCGCCGCGAGTATTGGCGGGCGGTGGACCGCGCCGGCGGGATCTCCGAGGGCACGCGGCTGCTCGACAGGCTGGCGCTCAACATCGTCTACCTGCCGCTCGTCCGCCGCGTCTTTCCCGAGGCCAAGGTGCTGGTGGCGCTGCGCGACCCGCGCGACGTGGTGCTGAGCTGTTTCATGCAGATCTATCGGCCGACCGACTCCGTGGCCAACTTCAACGACATCGAGAGCGCGGCGCGGCTTTACGAGGAGGCGATGGAGCTGTGGTTCGCGCTCCGCGAGCACGCGGGGCTCGACTGCCTGGAGTGCCACTACGAGGACGTGATCGGCGACCCGCGCGCCGCCTTGACGCGCGTCGTGGCGCATCTCGGCGTCGGCTGGGACGAGTGCGTGCTGGACTCGGGCGCCGAGGAACCCTTGCACGGGCGTGCGATCGGCCGCTGGCGGCGCTACCGGGACGAGTTGG
>CAYPKW010000135.1:0-4255 GCA_964411425.1 uncultured Rhodospirillaceae bacterium | reverse complement strand
GCGCAGCGCCACGGCGCCGTCCTCAACGGCGGTTCTCCCGTCGTGGACTGGCGGCGCGACGGCCCGCGCCACCTGCTCGTCACCCCCGGCGGCACGGTGCGCGCCCGCCAGGTGGTGATCGCGACCAATGCCTACGGCGGCGATGGCTTGCACCCTCATCTCGCGGGGCGGCTCTTGCCCGTGCTCTCCAACGTCATCGTCACCCGGCCGCTCGCCGACGCCCTGCGGCGGTCGGCCGGCTGGCAGACCCGCCTCAACGTCTGGGACACGCGCCGGCTGGTGTTTTACTTCCGCTTGCTGCCAGACAACCGCGTGCTGTTCGGCGCGCGCGGCGGCATCGCGGACAGGCCGGCCGCCAACCGGCGCCATAAGCTGTGGATGCAGCGCCGCTTCGCCGACATGTTCCCGTCGCTCGCCGGCGTCGAGAGCGAGTATTTCTGGCGCGGCTGGGTGTGCCTCGCCCGCGACCTCAATCCGCATGTAGGCCAGGCCGAGGACGGCAGCGTCCATTACGCGCTTGGCTACGGCGGCACCGGCATCGCGCTGGCGACCTATTGCGGGTGGCTGCTCGCCTCGCGGCTCGGCGGTCGCCCCGAGGAGGCGGGGCCGCTCTTGTCGCGGCCATTGCCCCGCTTTCCGCTGCCCGCCTTGCGCCGCATCTATCAACGCGCGGCCTACGCCTATTACGGCGTGCAGGACGAATGGCTCTGAGCGGTCCGCGCGGCACTTGAGGCCATGCAGGCGCTCGCGCATGAACTGGCCTACGGGGACCCGTTGGACGCGCTCGCCCGCCTCGCCCGTCTGCCGGGCGTCGTGTTTTTCGACAGCGCGTTGCCGGACGAGGAACGCGGCCGCTATTCCTTCATCGCGGCCGACCCGTTCCTGGTGCTGCGCACCGAATCGGGCGGCGGCGATCCGTTTCCCGATCTCGCGCGGCTGCTGGCGCGCTCGCCCCTCGCCGCGCGCCCCGGCCTGCCGCCGTTCCAGGGCGGCGTCGCGGGATATTTCGGCTACGATCTGGCGCGGCACCTCGAACGCCTGCCGGCGCACCGCATCGACGACCTCCGGTTCCCCGATCTCCTGCTCGGCTGCTACGATCTCGTGCTCGCCTTCGACCACGCCCGGCGTAGCACCTTCGCGTTCTCGAGCGGCCTGCCGGAGGAGTCGGAGAGCGCGCGCGGCCAGCGGGCCAAGGCACGGCTCGATGAATTCCTTGCCCGCCTAGGCGCCCCGGCGCCCCGCCCGATCGAGGGCGCCTCCTCGCCGCCACCGGTTGCCGATCTCGCCCGCGCCGATTTTCTCGCCATGGTGCGCCGGGCCATCGACTACATCCACGCCGGCGACATCTACCAGGCGAATCTATCGCATCGTTTCCGCGCCCCGTTGCCCGCGGGATTCGACCGCTTGGCGCTCTACCGGCGGCTGCGCCGGCGCAATCCGGCGCCCTTCGCGGCGTATCTCGACTTCGGCGACGTGGCCCTCGCCTCGGCCTCGCCGGAGCGGTTCCTCAAGCTCCGCCGGGGGCATGTGGAGACCCGGCCGATCAAGGGCACGCGCCCGCGCGGCGCCACGCCCGAGGCCGACCGCGCGCTTGGCCGCAGCCTGCTCGAGAGCGAGAAGGATCGCGCCGAGAACCTGATGATCGTGGACCTGCTGCGCAACGACCTGTCTCGCGTCTGCCGGGTGGGCTCGGTCCGCGTGCCGAGCCTGTTCGCGCTGGAGAGCTTCGCCACGGTGCATCATCTGGTCTCGACCGTGACCGGTGAGCTTCGCCCGCGGCGGAGCGCCGTCGACTTGCTGCGCGCGGCGTTTCCCGGCGGCTCGGTCACCGGGGCGCCGAAGATACGCGCCATGGAGATCATCGCAGAACTGGAGCCGACCGCCCGCGGCCCCTACTGCGGGTCGATCGGCTACATCGGCTTCGACGGCGCCATGGACAGCAGCATCGTCATCCGCACCTACGCCATCAAGGACCGCATGCTCACGTTCCAGGTCGGCGGCGGCATCGTCGCCGACTCCGATCCCGCCGCCGAGTACGACGAGACGCTCGACAAGGCGCGGGCGCTCATCGAGGCGCTCGACGCATGAAGGGCGCCGACGAACGCAATGGCCGGATCGTGCTCTAGGAGGCGATGCGCCGATAGAAGAAGCCCGCGGCGCCGCCGAGCACCGCCCAAAACAAGAGGTTCGTGACGGTCACGGCGACGACGAACTGGCGCGCGAGTTCGGCTGGCGCGAGGCCGCCATGGGCCTCGGACTGCGGCGCGCCGAGGACATGAGGCAGGACGAGCAATCCTACGCCCAGCGCCGCCGCCCAAGCCCGGCGCAGCAGCAGGAGAAGCGCGAGCCCGCCGCCGGTGGCGAAGGCGGCGAAGATCCACCATGCCTGTCGCTCGACCAGCGGCGCCGCCTCGGCGCCGGGCAACTCCGGCGGCAGCCCCAACGAGGGCGCCAGGGAGAACGTGACGAATCCGGCCACCCCCCAATAGAGCCCGCGCCGCCAGTCCCCCTCGCCCTTGAGCGACAGCGCGGCGGCGAGCAGCAGCCCGAAGCCGACCCCGGTCAGCAGGTTGGCGAGCAGCGTGTAGAGCACGCGCTCGGCGCCGTCGGTCGGCACCCAGGGATCGTGCTCCGCGTGCGCCGCTTCGGCGCCGGTCGCGGCCGCCTGCTCGTAGGTCTCCGCCTGCAAGATGAGGGGCACCACGCCCACCCACTGCGCGGCGGTGACGAACGCGCCGGCGACCAGGCCGGCGAGCGCGCCCACCAGCACGATGCGCCGAACGCCGGCGATCAATGACATGGAAACGCTAGGGCGTGCCGCGTGTCGTGCGCCGCGTTGTGCAGCAGATCGGCGCCGGCGAAGCCCACGCCGATCAGGATGAAGACGCCTAACAGCGCCGCGAGCACGGCGGCGGCGGCGGAGCCGGCGACCCGTTCCGTTTGGCCGGCGATCGTATCGGATGTCTGCATGGTACCCCCCGGCGAATCCCGCCTCGACAATGCCCCAGCCCGGCGGCCGAGGCAAGCTCTAGGCGCGGTCGATCAGGTGCAGGAAAGAGCCGAAGACGCTGCCCTGGCGCCGCCCCGAGGGGCCGAGATCGCGGCCGGCCGCGTCCTCCAAGTGGAACAGCGGTTCCCCCGGCCCCTCGTCGAGGACGCTGGCATAGTGGAACTCGTGGCCGCGGAATCGCGCGCCCGCCGGACCGAGCGGGCCGGCCGCGGCGAGGCGCGCTCCGCGATAGCCGAGATGCAACCGGCGCAGGGCGAAGGAGGATTCGAGCGGCAGCAGCCCGGCCATCGCATGGCGCCGGCCGTCGGCGTCTACGAGACCCCGGCCGAGCGTCATGTACCCGCCGCACTCGCCGAACAGCGCCGCGCCGCGCAGGGCGGCGGCGGCGAGCCCGGCCATGAACCGCCGGTTGCCGGCGAGGCGGCCGGCGTGCAGCTCCGGGTAGCCGCCCGGCAGGTACACGGCGTCGGCATCCGCCGGTGCCTCGTCGGCGAGCGGAGAGAAGAACGACAGCTCCGCGCCGGCCGCACGCCAGCCTTCGAGGGTCTCGGGATAGGCGAAGGCGAACGCCGTGTCGCGGGCGACGGCGATACGCTGGCCAAGGGGATCTATGCACGGCCCCGGCTCGACGGCGGCCGCGAGACGCGCCGGTCGCGCCAGCGCGCGCAAGCCCGCGAGATCGACATGCCGCTCGACGAGGTCGGCGGCGCGGTCGAGGAAGCGGTCGAGATCGCCCCGCTCCGCCGCCTGCACGAGGCCGAGGTGGCGCTGAGGGAGCGCGAGGTCGGCGCTCGCCGGCAAGGCGCCGAGGACCGGGTGGCCCAGCGCCGCCAGGGCCGCCGTCGCCAGGCCTTCGTGACGGGCGCCGCCGACGCGGTTCAACACCACCCCGGCCACCTCGACGTCGGCGCGGTGCCGGGCGAAGCCGGCGACGAGCGCCGCCACGGATTCGCCCTGGCCGCGGATGTCCGCCACCAGCACGACCGGCCAGCCGGCGAGCGCCGCCAGATCGGCGGTCGAAGCGCCGTTGGCACCGTCGAACAGGCCCATGACGCCCTCCGCCAGGACGAGATCGGCGCCAGCCGCGGCCTTGGCCAGCATGTGCGCGACGGTGGCCGGGCGCATCGCCCAGGTATCGACGTTGCGGCACGCCCGCCCGCTCG
Organism: uncultured Rhodospirillaceae bacterium; assembly: GCA_964411425.1. Classification (GTDB taxonomy): domain Bacteria; phylum Pseudomonadota; class Alphaproteobacteria; order Dongiales; family Dongiaceae; genus CAYPKW01. The sequence continues at coordinate 82 of CAYPKW010000135.1, read as the reverse complement.
CCGCCGCATGGAACGCCGGGTCGATGTAGTCGGGGCCGATCTTGAGCGCGGCGACCGCGACGCCCCGGCGCCGGAACGCGCG
>CAYPKW010000134.1:0-4461 GCA_964411425.1 uncultured Rhodospirillaceae bacterium | reverse complement strand
CTAGTGGTCCGATCCTGACAGATAAGGACCCTCATGGGGTACCTTATGTCAGGTGAATCGGCCCACAAGCATATGAATGCTAGTGGTATTCAGCTTCCGACAAATGGTTCCCCCCTCGGGAACCATTTGTCGGAACCATACCACTAGCTCGGCAGCGACGGCATGCGCGGGCTCAAGCGGCCCGCCACCCGCAGCGGCTCGATGCGGCGCGCGAGGCCGGTCTTGTCATCGGTCTCGACCAGCACGGCGCACAGCGTCCCGGGCCCTTGCGCGGGCGAGAGGCGCTCGGTCGGCATCTTGCGGACGAAGCGGGCGATCGGCGCCTCTTTCGCCATGCCGATGACCGAATCGTAATCGCCGCACATGCCGACGTCGGTCTGGTAGGCGGTGCCTTTCGGCAGGACTTGGCCGTCGGCCGTGGGGATGTGGGTGTGCGTTCCCACCACCAGCGAGACGCGGCCGTCGACCAGATGCGCCAACGCCATCTTCTCGCTGCTCGCCTCGGCGTGGACGTCGAGCACGACCGCGTGCACGGTGGCGCCGAGGCGCTGGGCGGCCAGCTCGCGCTCGACCGCGGCGAACGGGTCGTCGAGCGGGTCCATGAACAGCCGCCCCATGACGTTCAGCACCATGACCTTGCGGCCCTGCGTCGCCGGATAGACGCCGGCGCCGCGGCCGGGCGTGCCGGCCGGGAAATTGAGCGGGCGCAGCAGGCGCGGCTCGCGGCCGATGAAGCCCGCCGTCTCCTTCTGGTCCCAGACGTGGTTGCCGGTCGTGATGGCGTCGATGCCCATGGCGTACAGCTCGGCGCAGATCTTCTCGGTGATGCCGTACCCGCCGGCCGCGTTCTCGCCGTTGGCGACGACGAAATCGACGGCGAGCTCCTTGCGCAGGCGCGCCAAGTGCTCGGCCAGCACGTCGCGCCCGGAGCGCCCCATCACCTCGCCGCAGAACAGGATTCGCATCGTCTCACCCGCCGACGTGGATCGCCCAATGCTCGCTCACCACCCAGTCGAGCGGCTGGTCGCCCGGCCCATGCGGCACCTCGGCCACCTCCTGCGCCGCATAGGCGAGGCCGACCGCGAGCACGCCCCGCACAAGGCGCAGATGCGCGATGGTGCGATCGTAGTAGCCGCCGCCGTAGCCCAGCCGATAGCCGGCGCGATCGAAGGCCAGCATCGGCGCCAGAATTACGGACGGCACCAACTCGACCGCCTCGGGCGGCGGGGTCGAGACGCCGAATTCGCCCGCCGACAGCGCCATCCCCGGCTGCCAGCGCCGGAACAAGAGCGGCCGGTCGCGCCCGACGACGACCGGCAGGCACACCGAATGCCCGGCTTCGTGCAAGCGCAACAGCAGCGGCCGGGTGTCGAGCTCCTCGGGCAGCGGCCAATAGCCCGACACCGCGACCCCCGGCGCCAGTGGGATCGCCGCCATCGCCTGCTCGCACAACAGCGCCGCCGCCCCGGCGTTCCCGGCGGCCCGCCGCCGCCCAGCGGCGAGGCGGCGCATTGCCCGCTTCGCCGCTGCTAGCTCATCCGACATTCGCGCCGCCGGAACGGGGCGCCCCGGCACTAAGCGGCCTCGAGCTCGGCCGCGATGGCCTCGATGCGGTCCGCCAGCTTGTCGATGGTGGCGACCAGCCGGTCCTCCAAGGCGCGGCGCGCCGGACCGTCGACGTCCTTGAGGCGCTGCGCCTCGGTCCTGCTCTCGGCCAACTCGTCGGCGACCAGCAGGCACGCCAAGAGCAGCAGCCGGCTGTCGCCGACCTGGCCGACCGATTGGGCGATCCCCGTCACCCGACGGTCGAGGTCCTGCGCCAGCGCGCGCAGACGATCTTCCTCGCCGTCGTTGCACGCGATGTCGTAGGGACGGCCGTTGACGACGATCTGTATGTCCGCCATCTCACAGCTCCATCACGGCGCGCAACCGCCCGATCGCCCCGTCGAGCCGCGTCGAGACGACGCGCGCCTCGTCCTGCAATAAGGCGTGGCTCGCACGCACTTCGCCGAGCTCGCCCGCCAACCGCTCCTGCTCCGCGAGCGACTGCCGCGCGCGCCTGGCGAACGCACCCTGCAGCCGGCCCACCGCCGTATCGAGACGGTCGAGCGCGCCGCCGAGACGCGCCGCGTTCTCCGAGCGCCCCGAGCCGTTCCCCCTGTCGTCCATGGCGACAACAGGATAGTTGTGCCCGCATGACGGCGTCAATCGCCGTGCCGAGGCAGGCCAAACCCCCAGGGATTGACGGCGGCACCCGCGGGACGGCATGTTCTCGCCCGCTCCGCCCGCCTGGTTGAAGAGACCGCCATGAACCATGCCAGCGCGCCGTCCCGCGCCGCCCCCAGAGAGGCCGTCGGGCCTGAGGACATGGCGAACGCGATCCGCGCTCTCGCCATGGACGCGGTCGAGAAGGCCGCCTCCGGCCACCCGGGCATGCCCATGGGCATGGCCGGCGTCGCCACGGTGCTGTTCGCCCGCTTCCTCAAATTCGACGCCGGCGATCCGGACTGGCCCGACCGCGACCGCTTCGTGCTGTCCGCCGGGCACGGCTCGATGCTGCTTTACGCGCTGCTCCATCTCACCGGCTACGCCGACATGACGCTCGACGAACTGAAGCGGTTCCGCCAGCTTGGCAGCCGCACGCCGGGCCACCCGGAGCACGGCCACGCGGCGGGCGTCGAGACGACGACCGGGCCGCTCGCCCAGGGCCTCGCCAACGCCGTCGGCATGGCGCTCGCCGAGCGGCTCATGGCCGCGCGGTTCGGGCCAACGCTGGTCGACCACCGCACCTACGTCATCGCCGGCGACGGCTGTCTCATGGAGGGCGTCAGCCACGAGGCCATCTCGCTCGCCGGCCATTTGCGGCTCAACAAGCTCATCGTCCTATTCGACGACAATCGGGTGTCGATCGACGGCCCCACGTCGCTTGCGGTCTCCGACGACCAGTTGGCACGCTTCCGCGCCTGCGGCTGGGCGGTCCGTGCCGTCGACGGCCACGACGGCGAGGCGGTCGGCGAGGCCATCGCCGCGGCGCGGGTGAGCGAGCGTCCCTCGCTCATCGCCTGCCGCACGACGATCGGCTACGGCGCGCCGAGGAAGGCCGGCACCGCTGCCACGCACGGCGCGCCCTTGGGCGCGGAGGAGGTGGCGGGCGCCCGCGTCCGGCTCGGCTGGCCGCATCCCTCCTTCCACGTGCCGGAGGACATCCTAGCCGCGTGGCGCGCCGTCGGCCGGCGGAGTGCCGCCGAACGCATCCTCTGGGAGCAGCGCCTCGCCGCCAGCCCGCACCGGCCGGAGTTCCTGCGCCGGATCGAGGGGCGTCTACCCGACGGATTCTCCGCCGCGATCGAGGCCGTGAAACGCGCGGCGGAATCGCCCGCCATCGCCACCCGCCAGTCCTCGCAGAAGGTGCTGGACGCGCTCTCGCCGCTGATGCCGGAGCTGGTCGGCGGCTCGGCCGATCTCACCGGCTCCAACAACACCAAGGCCAAGGACATGGCGGTGCAGAGCGCCGGCGAGCCGGGCGGGCGCTATGTCCATTACGGCGTGCGCGAGCACGCCATGGCGGGCGCGATGAACGGGCTGGCGCTGCATGGCGGGGTCATCCCCTATGGCGGCTCGTTCCTGGTGTTCACCGACTACTGCCGGCCGGCGATCCGGCTTGCGGCGTTGATGGGCCAGCGGGTCATTTTCGTCATGACGCACGATTCGATCGGCTTGGGCGAGGACGGGCCCACCCACCAGCCGGTCGAGCACCTGGCGGCCTTGCGCGCGATCCCCAATCTCCTGGTGTTCCGCCCGGCCGACACGGTGGAGACCGCCGAGTGCTGGGCGCTGGCGCTGCAGTCGCGCGACCGGCCTTCGGTCCTGGCGTTGACGCGCCAGGCGGTGCCGACGGTCCGCACGGCGCACACGCCGGAGAACCTGTCGGCGCGAGGCGGCTACGTGCTGGTGGAGGCGAACGGGCCGCGGCGCGCGACGCTCATTGCCACCGGCTCCGAGGTGTCGATCGCGTTAGACGCGCGGGCGAAGCTGGAGGCCGAAGGCATCGGCGCCGCCGTGGTGTCGCTGCCGTGCTGGCGCCTGTTCGACGAGCAGCCGCGCGGATATCGCGACGCGGTGCTGGGAACGGCGCCGCGCGTCGCCGTCGAGGCGGCGGCGGCGTTCGGCTGGGAGCGCTATGTGGGGCAGGACGGCGCCGTCGTCGCCATGCCGGGGTTCGGCGCCTCGGCACCCTATGGCGAGCTTTACAGGCACTTCGGCATCACCGCCGAGGCGGCGGTGGCGGCGGTCAAGGCGCGGGTCTGACGGGGTAAAGGCGGCGAGGATTGCCCCTCGCCACCCTCCATCGTCAGAAATTGAAATCGACGCCGGCCGTGGCGCTGAAACTCGTGGGATCGACGCCGACGACTTGAATCTCCATTTCCGCGCCGGAAGTGCCGCTGGTGTTGAATTCGAGGA
>CAYPKW010000133.1:0-4519 GCA_964411425.1 uncultured Rhodospirillaceae bacterium | reverse complement strand
ATCTGAGGGCGCACGAACGGATTTATTGCCCGTTGCGCGCGACGATAGAAGCCGCCCAAGAGTCGTCCGTCAGGCCGGAGCACAGCAAGTCGCCGACGATCGATTTTCCCGCCGCCTCGTAGAGTTTTGTCGCGGCCGCCTCTCTACGACCCCCGCCTGGCCACCGTCGGCGCATAATTCTTGGGGGCAACACGTTGACAACCTGTCGCAATCCGACTTGGCCGCAATGGGTCTTGTCTATCCATGGGATACCCACTACGTTTATCCTAAAGATATACAAATAGCGGAGTGAGCAATGCCGATTCAGGTTCGGATTGCCAAATGGGGCCACAGCCTCGGTCTCCGGGTGCCGCGAGACGTCGCCGCCCGGGTCGGTCTTACCGAAGGAACGCGTGTCGATATCGAAGCGACCGATGACGGGCGGATCGTCATAACCCAGTCGCGGCGCCGTTTCATGCTCGATGACTTGCTGGCCGAAATGACGCCCGAGCGCGAGCACAGATTGGAGGATGACGGGCCGCAAGGCGAGGAGATCATCTGATGGCACTGCCGGACCGAGGCAGCTTGGTCTGGCTGCAATTCTCGCCCCAGATTGGAAGCGAGCAGGCTGGCCGACGGCCTGGCATCGTCCTGACGACAGAGGGCTATCACCGCCGGTCGCGCCTTGCCGTTGTTTGCCCGATCACGAGCCAGGAGAAAGGGTGGCCGATGGAGGTGAAACTACCGCCCGGTCTGCCCGTGGCCGGCATCGTCCTGGTCGATCATGCGAGGAGCATCGACCGCCAAGCGCGCAAATTGGAAATCGTCGGCAAAGCGCCGCCCGAAGTGCTTGACGAAATCGACGCTCGCTTGGCGCCCCTCCTAAGCCTGTAGCATTTGTCGTGTAGGGCAACCTGGCCGCGCATGTCGATGCGGGCTCACCCCTCGAACGCGCGCCAGGCCTGCGCCATGCGCGCGATCGCGGTCACCCAGCACAGCGCGCCGAACGCGTAGGCGAGCGGCACGAAGGCGTCGGGGAATAGGCAGACGGCCGCGAAGAACGCGATGGTTTCGGTGCCTTCGGCGAGGCCGCCCAAGTAGTAGAAGGACTTGGCGCCGCCGGCGGAGTGGGTGGGCCAGCCGCGCTTGGCCGCCAGCACCGCGTAGCCGAGGAAGGTCGCGCCGGTGCCGACGAAGGCGAACAACAGGAAGGCCGCGGCCCCGGCGTTGCCGGCCCGCGCCGCGGCGAAACCGAAGACGACCGCCGAGTAGAACAGGAAATCGCAGACGATGTCGAGGTAGCCGCCGAGGTCGGTCGGCCCCGCGACCCGCGCCACCGCGCCGTCGAGCCCGTCGGCGAGTCGGTTCGCGAGGATGACCGCTAGCGCAGCAAAGTACCATTCGCCGGCGATGAGCGGGATCGACAGCAGTCCGACGCCGAACCCGCCCAAGGTGAGCGCATTGGCGCCGACGCCGGCGGCGGCGAGCCGACGCGCCGCGGCGTCGAGCGGCGGATCGACGATCCGGCGCATCGCCGCGTCCAGCATGGCCGCCTCCAAGGGTCCCGGCGGATCACTTCACCATGGCATCGCCGCCCGGCTCGCCGACGTTGTCGAGCGCCAAGGGCGCCGCCTGGCGCTCTTGGTGCCGGTAGGCGTAGTAGCTGGCCGGCAGCGACAACAGATACGCCGCGCCGACCGCGATCAGCGTCAGCCACGGCATGGTGATCAGGAACGCCGCCAGTGCCGCCACGGCGATGAGCGTCGCCACCACGTAGTCATGCCGCACGCGGACGCGCTTCATCGAGAAAGTCGGCAGCCGGCTGACCATGAGCAGGGCCGTCGCCACCACCGTCGCGCCGACCACGACGGGGTTGTCGAGCAGTCCGGGCCCGATCTCGAAGGTGATCAGGGTCGGCAGCAGCGCCAGGCCCGCCGCGGCCGGCGCCGGCACGCCGATGAAGAAGCGGCCGCGCCACGCCGGCAGGTCGGCGTTATCGATGCGGGTATTGAAGCGCGCGAGGCGCAACGCGCAGCACACGCAATACAGCAAGGAGACCGCCCAGCCGAGGCCGCCCGCCAGATGCAGGCTCCAGTAATACAGGATCACGGCCGGCGCCACGCCGAAGCTCATGAAGTCGGCCAGCGAATCGAGCTCGGCGCCGAAGCGGCTCGCGCCGTGCAGCAACCGGGCGATGCGTCCGTCCAGGCCGTCCAGCACGCCCGCCACGACGATGGCGGCGACCGCCGCCTCCCAGCGGTCTTGCAACGCAAACCGCACGCTAGTCAGGCCGGCGCACAGCGCCAGCACCGTCAGAATGTTGGGAATGAGCCGGTTAATGGATTGATCGCGCAGCGGGCGGCGAGGGCCGATATGCATCTAGCGCACTTCTCCGACGCGGGACGGTTCGCGCGATTCAAGATCGGCCAATACGGTCTCGCCCGCAACCGCAATCTGATCGGCCATGACGAGCGGCGTAGCACCCTCCGGCAGGTACAGATCGACCCGGCTGCCGAAGCGGATGAGGCCGAAGCGCTCGCCGGCGCGGACCGCCTGGCCGACCGCGAGGTCGCAGCGGATGCGCCGCGCCACCAGGCCGGCGATCTGCACCAGCGCCATGTCGCGGCCGTCGGCGAGTCGCAGGCGGACCCCTTGGCGCTCGTTCTCCTCGCTCGCCTTGTCGAGCGTGGCGTTGAGGAACTTCCCCTTACGGTAGACGAGGGCGGTCACCGTGGCGTCGGCCGGGATGCGGTTCACGTGCACGTCGAAGACGTTCATGAATACGCTGACGCGCGTCAGTGGGCGCGCCGGCAGCCCCAACTCGGCCGGCGGCACCGCGGGCTGCACCATCTGGATGAGGCCGTCGGCGGGACTGACGACGAGCCCCGTGCGCGCCGGAGTGACGCGCGGCGGATCGCGGAAGAACCAGGCGCACCACACCGTCGCCAGCGCGCCGATCCATCCGAGCGGAGGATAGAGGGTCCACAGGATGAAGGCGGTGAGCGCAAAGGCGGCGACGAAGCGCCAGCCGTCGCGGTGGATTGGAACGAGAATGGTCTTGAACAAGCGGTCTCTCCTTGGGCGCCATACTAGCGCGGGCGCTCCGGCAACGCTAAGCGGTCCTTCGACCCCCCGGATTCATGGTTAGTTAACCGACGGCTGCCAGAATCCCGGCCGTCGAGGATACTCGAACCGGGGCCGCGACCGTTGACCTCCATGAGCCGCCTTGCCGCCATCGGCGACGCGCCGTTGGCGGTCGAAGTGAACTCGATCGGCGTCGGCAGCGACGGCAGCCTCACCGTGACCGACCCGCAAGAGCGGCCGGTGGCGTTCGGGTTCGAGTTCCTCGGCGTGCATTTCTCGGGCGGCACGAGATTGGTCGATGGCCGGCCCCGCTTGCGGCTCGACTCCAACCTCATGGCGTTGCCGTACACGATCGAGTCCGCCCCCGCCCGCCGCCGCGCCTTCGCCATCATGGATGCGTGCCGGCGGCTCGGTTGCGAGCGGATCGCGCTGTCCGCCGACCGCAACGTCACCGCACGGGGCGAGATCGCGGTCGAGCCGCCGCTCACCGCCGCCGCTCTGATCGCCGCGACGACGCGCCTCGTGCTCGAATTGCAGCCGGTCCTGGAGCTGTTCGCCGAGCTCGCCATCGTGCGGCCGGCGCGGAACGCGGGGGCGCCGGCATCGTGACACGCCTCGCTCGGCGCGATCTTCTGGGCATGCTGGGGGCGCTCGCGGCGCTCGGCGCCGTCGCCATGCCGCCTCGGGCCGCCTTCGCCCGCCTGTCGGCGAGCGAGGCCGACATGACCCGGTCGCCGCGCGCCTATCCGAAGCTGTTCGGCAGCACGGAAACCCGGCTCGCAAGCTCGCCCCTGGGCTTGCCGCAAGGCCGGGCGCTTGCCCGCCACCTCGGTCGGCCGGCGGCCGTCGCCAGCGCCGCCGCCGTGGAGCCGGACCGCGGCGGCGAGCCGAAGCGCTGGGGCGCGTTCCTCGCCGGTCTCGGCGGCGTGGACCCGATGTCGCAGTTGTCCCGGATCAACGACTTCGTCAACCGGGTGGCCTACGTCGCCGACCCGGAACCGCAAGGCGGCATCGATCACTGGGCCTCGCCGGCGGAGTTCTTCCGTCGCGGCGGCGATTGCGAGGAGTTCGCCCTGGTGAAATTCGTCTCCCTCTACCGCCTGGGCTACAACGAGGATCGGCTGCGCATCCTGCTGTGCCGCGACAAGGCGCGGGCCGCCAACCACGCCGTGCTCGTAGTCTACCTCGACGACGCCTATCTGCTCGACAACCAGATCGACGCCGTCACCCCGCACGGCCGCGTATCCCACTACCTGCCGATCGCCTCGTTCAACACCGGCGCCCTCTGGCTGCATCGAGCGTGAGTGCCTCCCCGACGCTGCAAGGGTATCGCCCGCAATCTTCGCCATTGATCGTCGACAGTCCGGCGGACTAAGACGAAATGCCGAGGATGGCGTTTCTTTGCCTCGTGCTTCGAGACGCCGGCTTCGCCGGCTCCTCAGCATGAGGCAAGGGG
>CAYPKW010000132.1:0-4566 GCA_964411425.1 uncultured Rhodospirillaceae bacterium | reverse complement strand
TGCTGTTCCTCGCCTCGGACGCCTCGGCCTACATGACCGGAGCGGTGCTCGCGGTGGACGGCGGGCAAAGTCTAACCTAGAGGTGCGACTCTGACAGATGATAGCCCGTGCGACGTCTTTCGGTTGTCACCCCGGCCAAGCGGCATAGCCGCGCGAGCCGGGGTCCATGGCGCCACAGGCGAGATGGACCCCGGATCTCGCTTCGCTCGTCCGGGGTGACGATGGAAAAAGGCTCGGCATTCATCTGTTAGCGTCGATCCACTAGAGGGGCACGCGACCGCCGCGATTCCAGAAACTCGGCCAGCTCGAGATCGAACTCGCTGTCGATGTTGGCGAGCATGCCCTCGATCACCACCGCCCCGGTACGAGCCCCCATGATCGATTTCCGTTCGACGAGACACGCCCGCGTGAAGGCATAGGCGACGCCGTTGCGGTGGTACACCGGCCGGAGCTGTTGGCGCGCCACGATCTCGGCGCCGGCCGGATCGTAATACTCGAGGCGGCCGGCCCGGTCGATGACGAGCTGCTTCAGCGGATGCGCCTTGCTGTCGGTCCGGCTCACCGTCCACACGGCGTCGTAGCCCCCTTCGTTGAGACGCGCGAGCGTGCGGCGCACATGCTCCGGCGTGCGGCTGGGGGAGGTCGGTTGCAGCATCAGGATGATGTCGTAGGCGACGCCGTCGATCCGCTCCATCTCCGCCAGCGCGTGCGCAAGCACCTGCCAATCGCCGATCGCATCGCCCGACAACGCCTCGGGGCGAAGGAAGGGCGCATCGAGGCCCGCTTCGGCGGCCACGCGGGCAATCTCCGCATGGTCGGTGGACACGATGGCGCGGTCGACAAAATCGAGCTCGCGCAATACATGGCCGACCCGGGCCACCAGCGGCACGCCGCCTACCAGGCGTAAATTCTTGAGCTTCACCCCCTTGCTGCCGCCGCGCGCCGGCACCACGGCGAGGACGCGCCGGCCGTCAAACAACCTCGGCTCCCAGCTCCCTGCCGATCGCCGGCAGGTCCCGCGGCGAACGGACGCGAAAGAAAACGCAGCCATTAGCCCGCGCCGCCCCTTCGTCGCTCGCCCCGTCGCCGATCACGGCGACGCTGGCGCCCGAGGCGCGGTGGCGCCGGAGCAACGCGGCGACCGCGGCGGACTTTTCCTTGGGAAAGCCGAACGCTCCCTCCACCAGGCGATCCCAGCCGCGCCGGGCGAGCTCGGCCGCCAGCGCGTCCTCGGGCGTGTTCGAACAGACGTACACCGCCGAGCGGCCTCTGAGCGCGCGCAACAGCGCGGAAGCCCCGGGCGCCTCGGGACAGGCGGCCACGGCCCGGGACACCGCCGCCGAATAGGCCGCGATGCGTTCCTCTGCGTCATGGCCCGGCGGCAGGGGCAGTCCGGCGCTCCGCATCGCGGCCACCAGGCGCGGGATCACGTCGTAGCGCGAGCCCTCCGGGTCGGTCGCCAGCACCTCGGCCACCGCCGCGCGGTGCGCCGGGCTGTCCGGAAACAGGGCGAAGAACGCCTCTCGCTTCGCCTCCGCCGATGCCACCAATGTGCCGTCGAAATCGAACACGACGACGTCAAAGGGCATGCTTGGACCGGAAGTAGGCGAGCCAGCTATCGACCTTGGTCTTGCGCTGGTCGCGCGACATGGCCGCGATTTCGGGATCCTCGTAGAAGGAATCGTCGTTGAAGTGCGTGGTGGACACCTCCTCGACGATGGCGCCGTCGAGGGTGTGGAATTTATGCCAGCTATTCGGCTCCACCAGGAACGTGTCGCCGGGCAGCAGCGAGACGCGTTCGCCCTGCTTGACGATCTCGAGATCGCCGTCGAGCAACTGGAACGTCTCTTCCTTCTGCCGGTGGAAATGGTACGGATGCTTTTGCCGCGGCAGCTGGACGATCAGCTTCTTGGCATAGCTGCGGTTGACGCAGGTGATGATGACCGCCCCGAATTCGCGGAAGCGTCGCAGCCCGTAATGGTGCGAAATCTCGATCGACGCATCGGCGTTGATGTGAATGTTCGCCTTGTTCAGCATGCCGCGAACCTGCAGCATGATCTGATAGACGAGCTGCTCGTCGGTGACGTCCTGCCGGGCAAGGCCGTCCGGCAATGGCGCGTTGGCCGCGTGGTCCGCCGCGGCCACCATGCCGGGCCGCCACTGGCCGCTTAACAATTGTCCGTCCTGTACCGGCATGGCGAAGAATACGTCCTGGCGGGCTATGCCAGTGCCCTTGGCGATGTCGCGCAAGGCGTAAACGCCCCGCTTCAGCTCGCGCAGCGTCTGGCGCTCCTCGGGCGAGGAGGGGATGCGCTCCGGCGCGCCCAGCATGGCCCGCGCCGCCCGGTGCGCGGCGAGCCATTTCTCGAGCTGCTCCGGGGTCGATGAATATTGGTTCAGCTTGTAGCGCTCGGTATTGAGCCCGACATGGCGCTCGAACAGCCGCGCCCCCTTGGCATAGGCGACCTTGACCGCGTCGACGTTGTCCGGGCTTTCGTGCGTCGACCAGCCGATCGGCACGCTTCGATAGCGGTCGGCCATCACGCCGATTTGGTCGAGTTGCAGGCTGGCGTCCGGAGTCGGGTACTGGGCCACGCAATGCATCAGGGCGAACTCGACGCGCTCGCTCTCGAAGAAGTTGATCAACCAATCGATCTCGTCGATCCGCAACCCGGCCGTCGAGGCCACCACCGGCTTGTTGACGCGGGCGATCTTCTCCAACAATGGCCGGTCGTCGGCCGAGCAACTGGCAACCTTGATCGCGTCGAGCCCCATGTCGCAGATGATGTCGACCGAATCCTCGTCGAACGGCGTGCACATGGCGAGCAGGTTGCACTCGCGGGCGAGGCGCGCGAGCGCCGCGAAGGCGTCGAGATCGAGGCGGGTTTCCTTGAATCGCTTGACGTATTTGAGGTCCATCCGGGCCTGAAAGTCGGGATGGATGAAGCTGTCGAGCTGTCGGAACTGGAACTTGAGGGCGCCGCGGGCGCCGGCCGCGGCGTTCACCCGCCCGACCGCGCGCACGATGTTCGAGGCGTGCTCGAGGTCACCTTGATGGTTATTGGCGAGGTCGTAAATGAACAGGTCGGTGAACTGGAAGGATTTCGGCATCTGCCATCCCGATTCGGTGAACGCAACGTCCAGGCCCCGGCGGTCGGTCGCTTCAGCCGATGCCGACAACGGTGCCGTTCGTGTCGCTCAAGCGCGCTCGATCGCGTACATGTCGGCGTGGAGTTGTCGGGCGCGGAGACCGTCGAAGCGACCGAGCGTTCGGCGGAACCGGGCGATGCGAGCCTCGATCGAGCGCGGCTCCATGCCGGGAAACTTGTATCTCCGATACGACGCCCGGTGGCCGCCAAGCATGGCGTCGCGCGCCCGGAAGATGAGCCGGCGCGACCGATGGCTCCAGGACCCGCCCATCCGGCTGCGCCATGTCGCCCCCGGCGCCTGTGCGAGCGCGCTGTCGTTCTGCAACAGGCCATCGACGATGCGTTCGCTGCACAGCCGGCCGTCGAGCCCGACGAGGTGGTGTCGAAGCAGCGCCCTCTGCTCGTCGTTCGGTCCGGCGGGATCGCCGCCGAGAATCCCGCGCAGGCGCTGGATCAAGCTGTCGAGATCGCGGCAATCCTCGCTCAATGCGTTCGGCAGCCCTTCGAAACTGTCCGACAGCGCGGGACGGAACGCGAGGGTAGGCGTTCCGATGGCCGCCGCCTCGACGGCGGTGGTGCAGCCGTTGTGGACGAGCGCGCGCGCCGCCATCAGCCACGGCACGACGGGGCCTTCGTGCAGGACGACGACGTTCTCCTGACCCGCCCCGGCCTGGCGCCACGCCTCTTGGTTCTCGGAGGGATGCGGGCGAATCACCAGCCGGCGCGGCTGGATGGCCTTCGCCACGGCCGGCACGATCGCCCGAAACTGCTCGAACAGCGCGCGTTTGTGCTCCATGAGCTCGGTTCGATATCGATCGGTCTTCTCGGCCGGAGCCCAGGCGGCGACCGAGAAGCGCGTGCGGCCCGGTATGAAATGGTTGACCATCGCGGAGTTCGTATTGAGCAGCACGAAGTCTCCGAACCGATCGCGAAGCTCGTCGACCTCCGGTTCATAGAACGATCGGACATCGGCGCGCATCAAGTCGGTTCGCGGATTGCCGGAGACCACGACCGGCGCGCCGGCGTACCACTGCGAGCGCTTCCACAGCGAGGCATTCTTCTCGCCCCAGGCGAACAGCAGGCGCACGCGCCGGAAACAATCCGGGTCGAGCTTCAGCAAATGCAGTTCGTCGGCCAGCGGCACGAGGGCTTCCTCGTCCACGGCCGCGATGGTGTGGCCGAAGCTCTCGAGCCACGAGAAGACGCGCCGGTTCCCCGAGCGGACCCCCTTCGACAGATAGATCGAGCGCGGCAGGCGCGGCAGCCGCGCCACCATGACCGCCTGGGCGCCGATGATCGGGCGCAATCCGCGATCCGCCGCGCACAGGGCGAGCAGCAGCTTGGCATCGAATTCCCGGTTGAGGGTCTCGACCGGGAGCATCAGAATGTCCGGCACCGAATAGGGCATCGTTCGATC
>CAYPKW010000131.1:0-4575 GCA_964411425.1 uncultured Rhodospirillaceae bacterium | reverse complement strand
CCTAGAGCATGATCCGGAAAAGTGGCTACCACTTTTCCGATAAGATCATGCTCAAGCTATTGAACTAGAGCAAGATTCACGGATCAGATTGATTCAATCTGATCCGATCTTGCTCTAGCGATCCATCGACGAACCGGGGAGCGATCCATGTCCGATTCCACGATTGCCTCGTTCGGCCACGGGCCGACCGCCAGGGTCGCGTTCGGCGTCGACCGGGTGGAGAAGCTTGGCGACGACGTGGCCGGGCTGGCCGGCGCGGGGGCAAGCGTGCTGCTGGTGGTCGATCCCGGCCTGCCGGGGTTGGCCGACCGGGTTGCCGGCATCCTCGCCGCCGCCGGCCACCGGGCGGCCCGTTTCAGCGACTTGAAGAGCGACCCGCTGGGCGCGCAGGCGGACGCGGCTGCCGAGCGCGCCCGCTCGGTCGGCGCCCAGTGCGTGGTGGGCGTCGGCGGCGGCTCCACCCTCGACACCGCGAAGCTCGCCGCCGCCATCGCCGGCGCCTCCGAACCGGCAGACCATTACCAGCTTGCGAAGAACCCGCTGCCTTTGAAGGGCGTGCCGCGCATCTGTGTGCCCACCACCGCCGGCACCGGGTCGGAGACGACCCGGGTCTCGGTGTTCGCCAACGCGAGGGGCGAGAAAGTCTGGGCCTGGGGCGACGCGCTCCGCGCCGATCTGGCGCTGCTCGACCCACGACTCACCGTCGGCCTGCCAGCGCTGCTCACCGCCGCTACCGGCGTCGATGCACTGGTCCACGCCATCGAGGCGTGCACCATCCGCCGCGCCAACCCGTTGAACGACGCGATCGGCCTGCACGCCATCCGGCTGATCGCGGCGAACCTCGCGCGCGCCGTCGAACGGCCCGAAGACCTGGCGGCCCGCGGCCACATGCAGATCGCCGCCGCCGCCGCCGGCATCGCCATCGACAACGCCGGCACCGGCATCGGCCACGCCATGGGCCACGCGCTGGGCGCGATCGGCGGCGTGCATCATGGCCGCGCGGTCGGATTGTGCCTGCGCGCCGCGCTCGCCTGGAACGCCGAGGCGGACCCCGTGCGGCACGCTGCGGTGGCGGCGGCGCTGGGAGTGCCGGCGGAGGGGCGCGATCCGGTCGCCGTGGCCGCCGACCTGGCGCCCGCCTTCGACCGCTTCCTGCGCCGGGTGGGGCTGCCGATCTCGCTCGGCCCGGACGGGCTCTCCGCCGCCGCCGCCGACCTGCTCGCCGCGGTCGCCATGGCGCCCGAGAACAAATCGATGCGGGATTCGAACGTTCGCGCCATCGCGCCCGAGGACGCCCGGCGCATCGCCGAGGCCGTGCTGACGGCCGCCTAGCCGGCCGGGTGAAGCATCCGGTTCCCGCCGGGCGTCGCCCGGAGTCGATCCGCGGCGGCGCGGCCGCGGCGCGAGGCGGTTGACCGGGCATAGCAATTCGATATCATGATATCACATTGGGGAGACACCCATGGCCCAGCTCGTGGTGCGCAATCTGGACGATAACGTGAAGGCAAAGTTGCGGCGCCGTGCCCGCCGCCACGGCCGCAGCACCGAGGCGGAAGTCCGAGACATCCTTCGCAACGCGGTCAATAACGAAAACCGCGCGAGGGCGCCGCTCGGCTCTCGGCTGGCGACCCGCTTCGCCCGCATCGGCCTCACGCGGGAGATTGCGGAATTGCGCGGTCAGCCGGCACGCCCGGCCGACTTCGCGTCGTGATCATTCTCGACACCAACGTCATGTCCGCGCTGATGCAGCGCGTCGCCGATCCGCCAGTGGTCGGATGGCTCGACCGCCAACCGGCCGAGTCCGTCTGGATCACTTCGATCACGGTATTCGAGATCCGGTTCGGGATCGAGCTTCTGGCGGCCGGCCGCCGCCGCCGGCAACTGGAGGAGGCCTTCGCCAAGGCACTCGAAGAAGACCTCGAAGGGCGCGTGCTCTCCTTCGATCAGGTCGCCGCCGAGGCGGCCGGGGCGATCGCCGCCGCTCGAAGGCGCGCCGGCCGCGCCATCGAGGTCCGCGACATGCAGATCGCCGGCACCGTTGCCGCGCACAAGGCAAAGCTCGCAACGCGGAACCGCAGGCACTTCGAGGGACTGGGCCTCACCCTCGTCGATCCGTGGTCGGCTTAGCCGGCCGGGTGAAGCGTCCGGTTCCCGCCGGCCGTCGTGCGGGGATGCCGGGGTCCGGGCCGGTTCATTGCTTGGAGAATGGGTTAAGCATCGGAACGCCGAAAGTCTTGAAATCCGATACGTTGCGCAACTACTCGAACGCCGGCGCGGCGCCGGTGCTTGCTTCGCAGCGGCACCAGCCGCTCTACCCTCGGTTCCGGCGCCAGCAGAAGGTCCTTAAGGCTGGGGCGGGCACGCCCGGCCATGCGCCGCCACTCGTCGATAGGCACGAGCATGGCGGTTTCGACCCCGCGGCGGGTGACGACCTGCGGTCCGTCCCTGAGGCTCGCCTCGACCAAGGCGCTGAACCGCACCTTGGCCTCCTGCACCTGCCATTTTCTCGCCATGCGCGCTCCTCCGCCTCTCTCTCGACGCAACCCGACTAGATAAATGACTAGTCTGCTGCGCGCGCAAGGCGGCGCAAATCCTCTCCTCGCGGGTCAGCGCGATTCGGGCTCTGAGCAGAATCAACTCCGCGACAGAACGCGCGGCGCGGCTGCCGGTGGGATCATTCTACTTCGACCCCGATTCGCCGGTTTGCCTGCTAACCCGGATAGATCGGGAAGCGGCGAGTCAGTTGGCCTACGGCCGCCGCCGCCCGCTCGGCCGCCATCGTCGATCCGGCCGCATTTTGGGGATCGTCGGCTCAGACCCGCGTGCCCAGCTTTGTCTTGGCCTCCTCGTAACTGTACGCCATGCCGTTGTTGTTGAGGGCAAGGGGCGCGAGCGAGCTGTGTCGGTTGGCGTAGTCGAACTTAATGTCGCCGATGCCCTTGGCCGTGCCCGACGCGCCCTCGCCCTGGTAAAACGTCCAGCCGTCGGGCAGCACGGTGACGATTCGCTGGTCCCGGTCGGTCACCGGGTTGCGGATCGGCTCGGTCCGCGCCCGCACGACGCCGGGCACGTCGATGCGGGCGGTGCGCTTGTCGATGTCCCACTCGAACGCGATGGTCGTGAATTGCGGCTCGTGGATGGTCTCCACGATCGCATGAAAGATCGCGAAGATCGTGTTGGACGGTTGACCCTCGCCGGACATGATCTTGAAGACTGCGTCGCGCTGCTCCGGCGTGGTCCAATCGGGCAGGATCGGCTGCATGTGTCCGCCGCCGTGGTGCAGCGCGCGCGGGAAGAAGAAGGTCGCGACGACGGTGATGCCGTCGAGCCGGACGTCGCCGTAGTGGCCCTCGTCGATGTGCATCGCCACGACGCCGTCGCAATGGCCGCGCGACGGCGGCGCGTTCGACTCGCACGGACAGCCCCAGTCGCAGCTGCAATACTCCAGCCACTTGCCCTTCCAGAACCATGGCGTGTCGGTCATGAAGTGCCTCCTTCCCTTGGAACGGCATGAATCGCCGGGCGCCGGAGGATGGCGCGCTCTATCATAGGCGTCCCGCGATCATGACGGCCCGATCTTCGGGCTTCGGTCAGCCACTGTCGAGAAAATTCAGAACCAACCGGCTGAAAGCGGCGGGGTCTTGTACGGGCCATAGGTGTCGCGCGTTCGGGACCTCAACCAACTTGGAACTTCGAATGCATTGGCTCGCTGCTTTGGCGACGATCCGATAAAAGGTCCGACTGTCTTCACCTAGCGCGATTACGGTTGGGAAATCGAGCCGGCTCAGGTTCTCGCAGGAAATGGGCGGCGGCAGTGGGGCGTTGAACAGGAGCGGCAGCATGCGGCTGTTCTGCAGCATCACGGACCGTATGCGGACCGGCAGCCGCCGGAAGTCACCGGCACGATCGTTCACGTCGTCCATGAGCATCTCCACGGCACCATCGGTGTCCCCTTCGCTGGCGGCGATTTTAGCGGCGCGCATCATTTCCAAGCGGTCATGAAACACGCGGTCCGCAGCAGCCGGGTCGGTGACGAAAGTGGCGAGCGAAGGCTCATACAGAAATAGACGCGCCACAAGTTGGGGATGCTTTACCGCCATGATAAGACTGACGGCGGCGCCATACGACCAGGCGACGACGGCAGCGGGTTTCAGTCGGAGTGTCCTGATGAACGCAGCCAAATCGCCGGCATGGGTCTCGATCGAAAAATCTCTCCCGTCATCCGGCCAATCGGATAAACCAAAATACCGCTGAGAAAGGGCAATGAAGCGGTATCGCGGTGCGATGATCTCGCGATGTTCGTCCCAAATCCGGTGGTCCGAATTGGAGCCGTGCACGAACACGACCGCTTGGCCGTCGTCCTGATCTACATAAGGAAGTTCAGCCCCGTCTGTCCGTACCATGCTCGTCGGCATCGCACTATGTCCCATCGACGGGGCCGCCACGAAGGCACTCTCATGCAGCCGCGGCCTTTGATCGCTAACCCGGATAGATCGGGAAGCGACGGGTCAGTTGGCCTACGGCCGCCGCCGACGCCTGCTCGGCCGCCGCGTTGTCGACCGGGCTCGCCCTTAG
>CAYPKW010000130.1:0-4664 GCA_964411425.1 uncultured Rhodospirillaceae bacterium | reverse complement strand
GCGCCCCGCCTTGCCAGCCCGGTGGGCGGCCGATAGTGTAACCGCGCCAAGCCCAGGAACGCCGACACATCCCCTTGAAAGGGCGCGGCGAGTCGGGCCAAGGGCGATGAGCGAATCGGAACCATCTTCAATCGGCGCCATCGACGAGATACGCCGCGTCCTGTCGCGCATCCCCGCGCTGGCGGGGCGCTCGCTCGCCGGCCTCGCGGCGGCGCCGCTGGGCGGGCTCACCAACAGGAGCTACCGGCTGTCGCTGGACGGCGGCGCCTACGTCCTCCGCCTGGCCGGCGCGGGCACCGCCACCTATATCGACCGGACGGCGGAGGAGCACAACGCACGGCTCTCCGCGCGCTTGGGGCTGGCGCCGGAAATCGTCCACTTCGATATAACGAACGGCACGATGCTGACCCGCTACGCGGCCGGGGCGACGGCCCTGACGGCGGCCAGTCTTGCCGATCCCGGCCTCTTGCGCCGCGCGGTCGAGACCTTGCGGCGACTGCACCGTTCCGGCCTCGCGTTCCGCGGGCGGGTCGACCCGTTCTCGAAGATCGACGAATACATCGGCCTGGCGCGGGGCCGCCCGGCGCCGGCCGCGCTCCTGAAGCTGCGGGAAGAATGGACGCCGGCGCGGGCGGCGCTCATGGCCCCGGCCGGCACGCCGGCGCCATGCCACATCGACCCCGCGCCGGACAACTTCCTCGCCCTGCCCGGAAGGGATCGGTTGCTGCTGATCGACTGGGAATACTCGGCCATGGGCGATCCACTGTGGGACTTGGCCGACCTTTCGGTCGAGGCCGAGCTCGATGCCGAGCAGGATGCCGCGATGCTTGTCGCCTATTCGGGCGACGCGCCGCCGGCCATGCAAGCGCGTCTTACCCTTCACAAGGGAGCCTTGCTGCTGCTTGCCGCGGCCTGGGGGCACCTGCAATTGGCCCGCGGCAACCCGGGCGCCGACTTCGGCGCCTTCGTCGAGCGCCGCTTGCGGCAGGCCAGACGAGTCTCCGATTCCCTGGCCTCGGCATTGTCCGGCTGAAAGGGCTTTTCAAGCCACCCCCTGGCGTCCTACATTCGAGGCATCTCAACGGGGTGCCCTTGGGGCTGAGAGGCGGTCCGCCGCCAACCCGACGAACCTGATCCGGGTAATGCCGGCGGAGGGATATGGGGTCTTCCAATCGGCTTCCGTTTCCTCCGCCCCATGTCGGTGGAGGAAAAACATGCGACTAGCTCTGGGATTCATGGCGGCGCTTCTCGGCCTCGCCGCGGCCGACGCCGCGGAACAGAAGACCCTTACCGTCTACACCTACGACTCCTTCGCGGCCGAGTGGGGACCCGGCCCGAAGATCGAGGCCGCCTTCGAGCGGGAATGCGGCTGCGCCCTCGAATTCGTGGCGCTCGAGGACGGCGTGGCGCTGTTGAGCCGGCTGCGCCTGGAAGGCGCCAACACGAAAGCCGACGTGGTGCTCGGCCTCGACACCAGTCTGACGGCCGAGGCGGCGGCCGCCGGATTGTTCGCGCCGCACGGCCTCGACCTCGCGGGGCTGTCACTGCCGATCGCCTGGACCGACCGGTATTTCGTTCCGTTCGACTACGGCTATTTCGCGGTCGTCTACGACACGACGAGGCTCGCCAGCCCGCCCCGCAGCCTCGACGAGCTGGTGAACGGCGACCCGGCGCAGAAAATCATCATCGAGGACCCGCGCACCAGCACGCCCGGCCTCGGGTTCCTGCTGTGGATGCGCCAGGTCTACGGCGAGGACGCGGCCGATGCCTGGACAAGGCTCAAGGACCGCGTGCTCACCGTCACCAAGGGATGGAGCGAGGCCTATGGCCTGTTCCTCGACGGCGAGGCCCCCATGGTGCTGAGCTACACCACCTCGCCCGCCTACCACGTCATCGCCGAGAACGACACGCGTTACGCGGCGGCATCCTTCGCCGAGGGGCATTACATGCAAGTCGAGGTGGCCGGGCGCGTCGCCTCATCGAAGGAACCGGAGCTGGCCGAACGGTTCCTCGCGTTCATGATCGGCCCCGCGTTCCAGGACCATATTCCGACGACCAACTGGATGTACCCGGTGACCCCGCCGAGCGGCGGCCTGCCGCCGGCCTTCGCCGATCTCGTCCGGCCGAGCAGGGCGCTGCTGTTCGCGCCGGACGAGGTCGCGGCCAACCGCAAGGCGTGGATCGACGACTGGCTCGCGGCCATGAGCGAATGACGCCGCGGCCGGCGCGCATGATCCCGAGGCCGCCGTCGGGCGTGGCGGCGCTGGCCTTCTTGGCGCTGCTGATCGGCGGCGGGCTGGGCGCCCTGCTGGCCGCCGCGCCGCGCCTGGACGCCAGTGGGTTGCTCGCCGACAAGTATCTGCGGCACGTAGTCCTGTTCACGGTCGGGCAGGCGCTGGCCTCGACCCTGCTCAGCGTCGGCGCCGCGCTACCGGTGGCGCGGGCGCTCGCGAGACGGCAGGGATTCGCCGGCCGCCGCCTCTTATTGCGCCTGTTCGGCCTGCCGCTAGTCATGCCCACCCTGGTGGCGATCTTCGGCATCGTCGCGATCTACGGGCAGACGGGCGCGCTCAACCGCATGGCGGCAACTCTCGGACTGCCGGAGCGCCAATACCTGTACGGACTCACCGGCATCCTGATCGCGCACGTCTTCTTCAACATGCCGCTGGCCGTGCGCCTGTTGTTGCCGGCATGGGCCTCGGTGCCGGGCGAGACGTGGCGGCTGGCGAGCCAGCTCGGCATGCGGTCCTCGCACATTTTCCGTTTGATCGAGTGGCCGGCGCTGAAGCGCGTATTGCCGGGCGCGGCTGGGCTCGTCTTCATGCTGTGCTTCACCAGCTTCGCCCCGGTGCTGGCATTGGGCGGCGGACCCGCCGCGGCCACGCTCGAGGTAGCCATCTATCAATCATTGCGACTCGATTTCGACGTCGGGCGCGCGGTGGCGCTGGCCCTTGTCCAGGTCGGGCTCTGCGCCGCCTTTCTCGGCCTGGGCGCGCTCGCGCCCGCGGCGCCGGCTTCGCCCACGCTCGGGCGGGTGCAGGGCCGCCCCGACCTCGAGGGCCGGGTCGGCAAGACGGGCGACGCGGCGGCGATCCTTTTCGCCGCCCTGTTCATCGCGCTGCCGCTGGCCGCCATGCTGCTGGCAGGATTGACCGGGCCGCTCGAAGTGCTGGCCGACGCCGCCTTGTGGCGCGCCATCCTGCGCAGCCTCGCGGTGGCGCTCGCCAGCGCCATGCTGTCGCTTGCCCTCGGCGCCGCGCTGCTCGCGACCGTCCGAGACCTGCGGCTCAGACGCGGTCGGCGGCGGACCGCGGCGCTCATGGAGGTCGCCGGCTCCCTCGTATTGGCGGTGCCGCCGCTGGTCCTGGGTGCCGGACTGTTTGTCCTGCTGTCGCCGGTGGCCGACGTATTCGCCGTCGGCCTCGTCCTGGTCGTCCTCGTCAACGCGGCGACGGGGCTGGCTTACGTGCTGCGCGTGCTGGGACCCCAGGCGATGCAGGTCGGAGAGAAATACGACCGGCTGTGCGCCGAACTCGACCTCCGCGGCTGGAACCGTCTGCGCCTCGTCGAATGGCCCGAGTTGCGCCGTCCGATCGGCCTCGCGGCGGCCCTGGTGGCTGCGCTGTCCATCGGGGACCTCGGCGCGATCGCATTGTTCGGCACGGAGGACACCGAGACCTTGGCGTTGCTGCTGTATCGGCGCCTGGGCAGCTACCAGATGGACGCCGCGGCGGTGACCGCGCTGGCGCTGCTGGCGCTGTGCCTCGCGGTGTTCTCCGCCATTGAGCGGGGAGTGGGCCGGGATGCGGCTTGATCTCGAGGCGGTCACGTTTCGCTACGAGGACATGCTGATGACCTTCGACCTGCACGTCAGGGCGGGCGAGTCCGTCGCCGTGATCGGCCCGAGCGGATCGGGCAAGACGACGTTGCTGTCGCTGATCGCCGGATTCGAGCGGCCGGATTCGGGGCGCATCCTGATCGGCGGCCGCGACGTGACCGGCCTGCCGCCGGCCGATCGCCCGGTCACCATGCTGTTCCAGGAGCACAACCTGTTCGCCCATCTGGACGCCGCCGCCAACGTGGCGATCGGCATCGATCCGGGGTTGCGGCTGTCGCCGGCCGACCGCGAGCGGGTGCGGATGGCGTTGGCGCAGGTGGAGCTCGATGGTTTCGAACATCGCTTGCCGGCGCAGCTGTCCGGCGGCGAGCGACAGCGAGTGGCGCTCGCTCGCAGCCTGGTGCGCCGCCGGCCGCTGCTGTTGCTGGATGAGCCGTTCGCCGCCCTTGGGCCGGCGCTGCGGCGCGAGATGCTGGACCTGGTGAACCGGCTGCGCGCGGCCGAGGGGCTTACCGTGCTGTTCGTCAGCCACCAGCCGGAGGATGCCTGGTACGGCGCTGGCCGCACCGCCTTCGTAGAGGACGGCAAGGTGCTGCTCGTTGACGAGACCCGGTGCCTATTCGCCAATCGGCGGCTGGCGGCGCTCAACGACTATCTCGGCCCCACCCGGCCGCGGGAGGATGCGGGCTAGTACCGACCTTCACGGATAGGTAGCACGCATGATCGCCGCCCGCAGGATGACCGGCAGGAGCCGACGCGAAGGCGATGGTCGCATCGGCGAGCGTCGGCGACGAACCGGGGGCCTGCGGGCGGCGACCCTCTCGGG
>CAYPKW010000129.1:0-4685 GCA_964411425.1 uncultured Rhodospirillaceae bacterium | reverse complement strand
TGTAATGGACCCGCCAGTCCTCGATGATTCGCCGTGCCTTGGGCAGCGAGCCGAACCAGTTATCGTCCAGGCAGTCGTCGCGGAACTTGCCGATCAGGCTTTCGGCGAAGGCGTTCTGGATCGGGCTTCACCCCGAGCGTGTAAGGGGGGGCCGGGCTGGATGAACCGCACTCAATACTCTTGTTAACTCTTGTTACGCCGGACATTGTTACGCCGGCCGACGTTCCACGTTCGTTCAGGCTGCGGTGAGCGGGAAATGGCGGCTAACACCAAAACTCGCGGCCCTCGGCCAGGAGCGCCCGCGACAGCACCATCTTGTGCACCTCGGAGGCGCCGTCCACCAGGCGCGCCGAACGCGCGTAGCGGTACATCCATTCGAGCGGCGTGTCCTTGGAGTAGCCCTTGGCGCCGCAGAGCTGGATCGCGGTGTCGACCGCCTTGTGCAAGGCGTCCGCCACCTTCACCTTGGCCATCGACACCTCCTTCCGCGCCTTCTCGCCGCGGTCGAGCTTCCAGGCCGCGTGCAGGGTGAGGAGCCGGCCCACTTGGATATCCATGGCGGCCTCGCCCAGCATCCACTGCACGCCCTCGTGCTCGGCGAGCGCGCTACCGAAGGCGCGCCGCTCGCCGACGTAGGTGGACGCGATCTCGAGCGCGCGCTTCGCCATGCCGAGCCAGCGCATGCAGTGGGTGAGCCGCGCGACGCCGAGGCGTATCTGCGTCGCCTTGAGGCCGTCGCCCACGGCCATCAGCCGGTTCTCGTCTGGGATCGCGAGGCCCTCGAAGGCGAGCTCGCAATGGCCGCCGTGCTCCTCCGGCCCCATGATGGCGATGCGCCGCACGATCCGCCAGCCGGCGGCGGCGGCGTCGAACAGGAACGCGGTAAGGCCGCGGCGCGGATCGTCGGAGGTGCGCGCCACCAGAATGAAGTGGCGCGCGCCCTCGGCGCCCGTGATGAACCATTTGCGGCCGTTGACGATCCACTTGTCGCCGCGCTTTTCGGCGCGCGTCAGCATCATGCCAGGGTCGGAGCCGGCGCCCGGCGCCGGCTCGGTCATGGCGAAGGCGGAGCGCACCGTGCCGTCGATGATCGGTTGCAGCCAGCGCTCCTTCTGCGCCTCGGTCGCGACCTTATTCAGCAGCAGCATGTTGCCGTCATCCGGCGCGGCGGCGTTGAAGGCGATCGGCCCGAAGATCGAGCGGCCCATCTCCTCGTAGCAGGCCGCCATGCCGACGACGCCCTGCCCCTGCCCGCCGCGCGCCTTGGGCATGGCCGGCGCCCACAACCCCGCCGCCTTCGCCTTGGCGCGCAGCGGCGCCAGCGCGCGCTCGGAGATGAACTCGTGCTCGTCGTAGGCCGTGGGATCGCTCTCGACCGGCAGCACGTGCTCGGCCACGAAGGCGCCGATGCGCCGGCGCAGACTCTCGGTCTCCGGCGGCAACGCGAAGTCCATCCTAGTCCCGCAGCTCCTCGAGGGCCGCCAGCATTGCCTCTCCCAGCCGGTCGATCTCGGCATCGCCCATGGGCGTGGAGAGGCAGCCCAGGCCCCAGGTGCTGGCGATGATGCCGTGGTTGAGCAGGTTGCGGTAGAGCTGCGCCAGGCGCTCCTGGTCCCGCTCGGAGTGCGCGCGGTAGGCAGAACGGTAGTCGTGCATCGGCGCATCGGAAAGGTGCACCAGGAACAGCGAACCCTCGCCGGTCACCTGCCCCACCTTGCCGGCGCCGATAAGCGCCTCGCGCAGCCGCGCGCGGGCCTGCTCGCCGAGCGCGTTGAGGCGGGCGATCGTTTCGGGAGTGAGCAGCTTCATCGCCGCGATGCCCGCCGCCATGGTGAGCGGATTGGCGTTGAAGGTGCCGGAATGTGGATAGAGCGCCTTGCCCCTCGACTGGTCGAACACCGTCATCACCTCGGCGCGACCGGCGACGGCGCCGATCGGCAAGCCCCCACCGATGATCTTGCCCAGCGTCGTCAGGTCGGGTTCGATGCCGTAGCGCGCCTGCGCGCCCCCGTATTCCATGCGGAAAGTCACCACCTCGTCGAACATGAACAGCGAGCCGTTCGAGCGCGCGAACTCCTGCAACAGGGAGAGATACTCCCCGGTCGCGGGAATCCCGGCGCAGCGCGACGGGATCGGGTCTATGAGGATGCCGGCGAGGTCCGCGGCGTTTTCCTCCAGCACGCGGCGCGATCCCTCGAGGTCGTTGAACGGCATCACCACGACGTCCCGCAGCACGCCCTCGGGCACGCCGCGGGTGTAGCCGACCGGCCGCGGGCCGTTCCGGCCCCAGTTCTGCGGATTGGAATCGAGACTCACCTCGGCGTAGTCGTAGCCGCCGTGATAGACGCCCTCGCACTTGGCGATCTTCGGCCGGCCGGTGTAGGCGCGCGCCGCCTTCATCGCCACCATGACCGCTTCGGTGCCGGAATTGGTAAATCGTATTTGCTCGAAGGCGGGCGCGCGCGCGCAGATCAGCTCGGCCAGCTCCACCTCGAGCTCGGTCGGCAAGGTGAAACAGATGCCGCGTTCCGCCTGCGCCTGGATCGCGGCGACGATGGCCGGGTGGCCGTGGCCGTGAATCTGCACGGTGTAGTTGGCGATGAAGTCGAGGCGCTCGGTCCCGTCCACGTCGGTGACGATGCATCCGCTGGCGCGCTCGGCGTAGACGGGATAGGGCGCAACGAAGGTAAGTGCGCGCGAGCCGCCGGCCGGAATCCTCGCCTTGGCCCGCGCGTAGAGTGCCGCCGAGCGTGAGTTCGTGTCGGGATAGCTGGCCATGACCGATCATGCCCCATCGACCCGCCCGGAACAATGTATCCGGCGGCCGGGCCGCGATGTTAAATCCTCGCCATGGACGACGATCCGGCGAGCCTGCGCTTCGTCCTCGACCCGGCGGCCCTCGACGCCTATCTGCAGTCCCATGTGGCGGGCTACCGAGGCCCGTCGCGGGCAAGCCGGCTCACCGGCGGCCAGTCGAACCCGACCTACCGCCTGGACACGCCGGCCAAGGCTTACGTGCTGCGTGGCAAGCCGCCCGGGCCGCTGCTGCCCTCGGCGCACGCGGTCGATCGGGAATACCGCGTGCTGCGGGCGCTCGCCGGCGGCGCCGTCCCGGTGCCCGCGACACATCACTACTGCGCCGACGAGACGGTGATCGGCACGTCGTTCTACATCATGGAGTGGGTGGCGGGGCGCATCTTCTGGGACCCGACCCTGCCGGGAATGACGCCGGCCGGGCGCGGCGCCATCTACGACGCCATGAACGCCACGCTGGCCGCGCTGCATCGCGTCGATTACGAGGCCGTCGGCCTCGCCGACTACGGCAGGCCCGGCAACTACTTCGCCCGCCAGATCGGGCGCTGGTCGAAGCAGTACCGCGCCTCCGAGACGGCGCCCGTCGCGGCGATGGACAAGCTGATCGCGTGGCTGCCGGAGAACGTCCCGCCCGGCGAGGAGACCGCGATCGTGCATGGCGACTATCGCCTCGACAACCTGATCTTCCATGAAAGCGAGCCGCGCGTCCTGGCCGTGCTCGACTGGGAGCTGTCGACGCTCGGCCACCCGCTCGCCGACCTGTCGTACAATTGCATGGCGTGGCGGCTTTCGCCCGAGTTGTTCCGCGGCATCGCGGGCGTCGATCTGAAGTCGCTCGGCATCCCGTCGGAAGAGGCCTACGTCGAGGCGTATTGTAGGCGCGTCGGGCGCCCCGCCGCCGGCCACTGGCGCTTCTACATGGCCTACAACATGTTCCGCCTGGCGGCGATTCTGCAAGGCATCGTGGGCCGCGCCAGGCAGGGTAGCGCCGTAGGCTCTGGGGCCCGCGACATGGCGGCCAAGGTGGAACCCATCGCGGAACTGGCCTGGGCCGAGGTCCGCGCGCATGTTTGACGCGATCGGGCGCCAACTCGCGCTGTGCCTCGGCGCGGCGCTGGCGGCCTCCGGGGCCAGCGCCGACGACCCCTACGCCGACGAGCGCCGGCGCATGGTCGAGGTCATCGCCGACTACGCCCGCTCCGCCGACACCGCGCTCGACCGGCCGTTCATCGACGATCGCGTGCTCAGGGTCATGGAGAGCCTGCCGCGGCACGAGTTCGTGCCGGAGGAGGCACGCGCGGACGCCTACGCCGATCGGCCGGTGCCGATCGGGTACGGGCAGACCATCTCGCAGCCCTTCATCGTGGCGCTGATGACCGACCTTCTGCGGACCCGGCCGGACGACACGGTGCTGGAGATCGGCACCGGATCGGGCTATCAGGCCGCGGTGCTCGGCGCCCTGGTGCGCCGCGTTCACAGCATCGAGATCGTGCCCGAGCTCGGCCGGGCCGCCGCCCGGCGGCTGGCGCGCCTCGGTCATGCCAACGTGGCGACGCGCGTCGGCGACGGCTATTACGGCTGGCCCGAGGCGGCGCCCTTCGACGCCATCGTGGTGACCGCCGCCGCCAGCCACATTCCGCCGCCGCTGGTCCGCCAACTCAAGCCCGGCGGGCGCATGATCATTCCGGTCGGCAGCCATTACTCGGTGCAATACCTGACCGTGGTCGAGAAGCGCGCGGACGGCACCGTATCGACGCGACAGGTGTTGCCGGTGCTGTTCGTGCCGCTGACCGGATCGCACTAATACGAAGGGCCAATGACGGCGACCCCTTGCCTCGTGCTTCGAGACGCCGGCTTCGCCGGCTCCTCAG
>CAYPKW010000128.1:0-5087 GCA_964411425.1 uncultured Rhodospirillaceae bacterium | reverse complement strand
GGGTCATTCGCGTCGTCTGGACCATGTCCGCGATATGTCCGGTTGGCCAGTGATTCCGGAAGATCCCTTTCAGTGTTGATGGCGTAGGGATGAACGTGATTCAAGCTCCCTAAGACTGGAGCCTCGAGTCATGCGGTATGAACTCAACAACTACGAATGGCGTGTCATCAAGCCGATGCTCCCGACAAAGTCGCGCGGCGTGCCGCGTCTGGACGACGCGAAGCGCCGCTCGGTTGTGCACGGCCCCGAAGCTGTGGCATAGCTGGCGCCCCATTTCCCGTCGCAATCGGGGCTAAATGCGCGCGCGCCGGCGTTGGCGGTTCTTGTCGATCTTGGCGCTGGCGGCCGTGGCCGTCGGCGCCGCCGCCTATTGGTACCTGAACGTGCGGCCGGGCGAGGGGCCGGCGGCGGTGGGCGTGCCTGCAGGCCTGCCGCCCGAGGACTTCGCCATCGCCGTCGAGGCGGCGCCGGTCGCGGTCGAGCGCATCGAGCGCACCATCCCCACGGTGGGGTCCTTGCGCTCCAACGAATCGGTGGTGATCAGCCCGGAGATCGCCGGGCGGCTGGTCGAGATCCCGGTGGCGGAAGGGGCCCCGGTCGCCGCCGGCACGCCCATCGCCATCCTGGACCAGGACGTCCACCGGGCCGAGTTGGCGCAGATCGAGGCGAGCCTCGAATTGAGCAAGGCCAACTACAAGCGCGCGGTCGATCTCCTCGCCAAGAACGCCGGCACGGTTCGGGCCCGCGACGAGGCCGTGGCCAAGCTGCGCGCCGACGAGGCGGCGGTGGCGCTGGCCAAGGCGCGGCTCGCCAAGACCCGCATCCTCGCCCCGTTCGACGGTGTCTTGGGCTTGCGGCGCATGAGCGTGGGCCAGTATCTCGCCCCCGGCGACCCGATCATCAATCTCGAATCGATCGATCCGCTCAAGGTCGACTTCCGTTTGCCGGAGGTGCACTTCGGCGCGGTCGCGGTCGGCCAGCGGATCGTGGTGCGCATCGACGCCTTTCCCGGCGAGCGGTTCATGGGCGAGCTCTACGCCATCGATCCGCTGATCGACGAGGAGGGGCGCGCCATCGTGCTCAGGGCGCACATCGCCAACCGCGACCGGCGCTTACGCCCCGGCCTGTTCGCGCGCGTCGAGCTGGTGTACGAGACGCTGGAGGACGCCATCCTGGTGCCCGAGCAGGCGCTGGTGCCGCGCGGCGACCGCAACTTCGTGTTCCGCGTCATCGACGGCAAGGCGGCGCTGACCGAGGTTGAGACCGGCGAGCGCTTCGGCGCCCGCGTCGAGGTGAGGGAGGGATTGGCCGCGGGCGACGTGGTGGTGACCGCCGGCCAATTGAAGCTGCAGGACGGCATGGCGGTGGCGCTGGCGCCGCCGCCCGAGGGCTGACATGGTCGTTTCCGAGCTGTGCATCCGCCGCCCCGTGTTCGCCACCGTGCTGAGCCTGGTGGTCCTCCTGGTGGGCCTGGTCAGCTATGACCGCCTGTCGGTGCGCGAGTATCCGGCCATCGACGAGCCGGTGGTGAACGTCGACACCCGCTACCGCGGCGCCAGCTCGGAGATCGTCGAATCGCAGATCACCCGGCCACTGGAGGACGCGCTGTCCGGCATCGAGGGTATCGAGTACCTGTCCTCGATCAGCCGCGCCGAGCGCAGCCAGATCACCATCCGCTTCCGCCTCGCCCGCGACGCCGACGCCGCCGCCAACGACGTGCGCGACCGGGTCGGGCGCACGCGCGACGATCTGCCGCGCGACGTGGACGAGCCGATCATCGCCAAGGTCGAGGCCGACGCGCAGCCGATCATGTACCTGGCGTTCTCCAGCGAGGCCCATTCCCCCCTGGAGGTGACCGACTACGCCGACCGCGTGGTCAAGGACCGGCTGCAGACGCTGGCCGGGGTCGCCGACGTGCCGATCTACGGCGAGCGGCGCTACGCCATGCGCATCTGGCTCGACCGGGCGCGGCTTGCCGCCTATCGCCTGACGCCGCAGGACGTGGAGGACGCGCTCAGGCGCCAGAACGTCGAGGTGCCCTCGGGGCGCATCGAGAGCGCGGCGCGCGAGTTCACCGTGCTGACCGAGACCGACCTCGAGACGCCGGCGGAGTTCGAGCAGATCGTGCTGCGCGCCGCCGCGGGCTACATGGTGCGCCTCAAGGACGTGGGGCGGGCCGAGATCGGCGCCGCCGACGAGCGCGTGATCGCGCGCTTCAACGGCAGGAGCGCGGTGGCGCTGGGCGTCGTCAAGCAGTCGACGGCCAATCCGCTCGAGGTCTCGGCCGCGGTGCGCGCGGCGCTGCCCGGCATCGTGGCCGACCTGCCGGACGGCATGCGGGTGGACGTGGCCTACGATTCCTCGGTCTTCATCAAGCGCTCGATCGAGGAGGTGTTCCGCACCATCGGCGAGGCGGTGGCGCTGGTGATGGCCGTCATCTTCCTGTTCCTGCGCTCGGTGCGCGCCACCATCATCCCGCTCGTCACCATACCGGTGTCGCTCATCGGCAGCTTCGCCCTCATCCTCGCCTTCGGGTTCTCGATCAACACGCTCACCCTGTTGGCCCTGGTGCTGGCCATCGGGCTGGTGGTGGACGACGCCATCGTGGTCTTGGAGAACAGCTTCCGGCACGTGGAGGGCGGTCTCGCTCCGCGGCGCGCGGCGGTCAAGGGCATTCGCGAGATCGGCTTCGCCGTCGTCGCCATGACGCTGACGCTGGCCGCCGTGTTCGCGCCCATCGGGTTTGCCACCGGGCGCACCGGGCAACTGTTCGCCGAGTTCGCGCTGACGCTCGCTGGGGCGGTGCTCATCTCGGGCTTCGTCGCGCTGACGCTGTCGCCGATGATGTGCTCGCTGATGCTGCGCCATCGGGTGAGCCACGGCGTTGTCTACAACGCCGTCGAGCGCGCGCTCAGGTCGCTGTTCGCCCTTTACCGGCGGGCGCTCACGAGCGTGCTGAGCGCGCGCGCCGCCGTGCTCGTCCTGGTGCCGGCGGTTGCCTTCGCCGGCTACCAGGTATTCGCCGGCCTCGATTCCGAGCTGGCGCCGATCGAGGACCGCGGCATCCTGGTCGGCATCGCCATCGGCCCGGACGGCTCGACGGTCGAGAGCACGGACGTCTCGCTGCGGCGCATCGAGGAGATCTACGCGCGGGTGCCCGAGCAAATCCGCTACTTCGCCGTCGCCGGCAGACCGGTGGTATCGCAGGCGATCACCTTCCTCGGGCTGAAGCCGTGGGAGGAGCGCCGGCGCAGTTCGTTCGAGATCGCCGAGAGCCTGCGGCCCGAGATGTTCGCCATTCCGGGCATGCTGGTGTTTCCGGTGACACCCCCCTCGCTCGGCCAGAGCGTGCGCGGCTCGCCGGTGCAGATCGTGCTGCAGACCACTGGCAGCTACGCCGAGCTGCAGGCGCTGGTCGAACGCGTGCTGGCCGAGGCGCGCGGAGAGCCCGGCCTCATCAACCTCGACACCGATCTCAAGCTCAACTTGCCGGAGATCAAAGTGGACGTCGACCGCGACAAGGCCGCCGACCTCGGCGTCGAGGTCGAGGCCATCGGGCGCACGCTGGAGACCATGCTGGGCGGCCGCCAGGTGACCCGCTTCAAGCAGCGCGGCGACCAGTACGACGTGATTGTGCGCGTGGCCGACGTGGAGCGGACCAATCCCAGCGACGTCACCTCGATCTACGTGCGCGGCGAGCGCGGCGCCGTGATCCAGCTCGCCAACCTGGTGCGCATCGGCGAGAGCGTGGCGCCGCGCGAGCTCAACCACTTCAACAAGCTGCGCGCGGTGACGCTGACCGCCAACCTGGCGCCGGGCACCGCCCTGGGCGAGGCGCTCAAGACGCTCGAGGACACGGTGCAGCGGGTGGCGGGCGTGCCGGTGTCGATCGACTATGGCGGCGTGAGCCGCGAGTTCAAGCAGTCGAGCGCCACGCTCTACGTCACGTTCCTGTTGGCGCTCGCCTTCATCTACTTGGTGCTGGCGGCCCAGTTCGAAAGCTTCCTCGACCCGCTCATCATCATGCTGACGGTGCCGCTCGCCATGACCGGCGCGCTGGCGGCATTGGCGCTTACCGGCGGCACGCTCAACGTCTACAGCCAGATCGGCCTCGTCACCCTGGTCGGCCTCATCACCAAGCACGGTATCCTGATCGTCGAATTCGCCAACCAGCTGCGCGCGCAGGGGCACTCGGCGCGGGACGCGGTGATCGAATCGGCGACGCTGCGCCTCAGGCCCATCCTGATGACCACCGGCGCGATGGTGCTGGGCGCGGTGCCGCTCGCGCTCGCCAGCGGGGCGGGCGCGGAAAGCCGCCGGCAGATCGGTTGGGTGATCGTCGGCGGCCTGCTGTTCGGCACGCTGCTAACGCTGTTCGTGGTGCCGGCCGCCTATGCGCTGCTGTCGCGGCGCCCGCAGCCGGCCGAGAAGGCGGCAACGCAAGGCGCGCCGGCGGAGTGACTGGACAAGTCCCACGCCGGAATCGATGCTGGCGTCCGTATCGGTGCAACCAGATAGGGAGACCCGCCATGAAACGCCTGATCCTTGCCGCCGCCATCCTCTTCCTTGCGACGCCGGCAATGGCATTTCAATGTCCCGCGGACGTGGGCAAGATCGACGCGGCAGTTGCCGCCGGCCCGGCGCTCACCGCCGAGCAGCTCGCCGAGGTGCAGAAGCTGCGCGACGAGGGCGACGGCCTGCACAGCGCCGGCAAGCACCAGGAAGCGGTCGATACGCTCGCCAAGGCGAAGGCGATCCTCGGGATCGAGTAGCCGGCCGCGAAGCTACCGGGTTGCCTGGCCGACGCAGGGCGGGGCCGAGCGAATGAGGCCCCAGCCGTAGACCGGGTCGCGGCCCGGCGAGCCCAGATCGACGGCGCGTTCGGCGAGCGCCGCTTCCAGGCGCTCGCGCGACGCCGCACGCGTCTCGGTCGTCGCGGCATGATCTTCGGCGTGGGGCACCGGCCTACGGCTTGGTGTCGATGAACATCAGATGGTTGACGAGCGCCAGCGACACCTCGCCGTCCACCGGCAGGCCGGCGTCGGACTGATAGTCCTGGATCGCCCTTCTGGTGCGCCAGCCCGGCC
>CAYPKW010000127.1:0-5185 GCA_964411425.1 uncultured Rhodospirillaceae bacterium | reverse complement strand
GAACGGGGGTGTAGCTCAGTTGGTTAGAGCGCCGGCCTGTCACGCCGGAGGCCGCGGGTTCGAGTCCCGTCACTCCCGCCACTTCATGCGGCGCCGACAAGACCGCCGCCCTGGCGAGGTCGGCGCCGCCTTGGAGCGGTCAACTCGCGGGTTGGATTGTCCTTTCCCGTCCGGGACCGCCGCCCTATAGTGTCGGCGCTGCGGCGCCCGCCCGGCGCCGCCGGCCCCACGCTCAACGGATGCGCCACCCATGGAAGCGCTGCTGCGCGAATATCTGCCGATCCTGCTATTCCTCGCCGTCGCGTTCGCCGTCGCCCTGGCGGCGGTGGGGGCGTCCCTGCTACTGGCCCGCCAGCGGCCCGATTCGGAGAAGCTCAGCCCGTATGAATGCGGCTTCGAGGCGTTCGACGACGCGCGCCACAAGTTCGACGTGCGGTTCTATCTGGTCGCCATCATCTTCATCATCTTCGACCTCGAAATCGCGTTTCTGTTCCCCTGGGCGGTGACGCTCAAGGAGACCGGCGGGTTCGGCTTCTGGTCGATGTTCGTGTTCCTCGCCGTGTTGACGGTAGGATTCGCGTACGAATGGAAGAAAGGGGCGCTCGAATGGGAGTAGCGGGGGCGGCGCGGCCGCTGGGACCGGCCCAGGTGAACGAGCTCCATTGGGCGACCGAGCAGTTCGCCGAGAAGGGCTTCGTCGTCTCCCAGCTCGACAAGCTGGTCAACTGGGCGCGCAGCGGCAGCCTGTGGCCGATGACCTTCGGTCTCGCCTGCTGCGCCGTCGAGATGATGCACGCCTACATGGCGCGCTACGACCTGGACCGCTTCGGCGTGGCACCCCGCGGCAGCCCGCGCCAGTCCGACGTCATGATCGTGGCCGGCACGCTGACCAACAAGATGGCGCCCGCGCTGCGCAAGGTCTACGACCAGATGGCGGAGCCGCGCTGGGTGATCTCCATGGGCTCCTGCGCCAACGGCGGCGGCTACTACCACTATTCCTATTCGGTCGTGCGCGGCTGCGACCGCATCGTGCCGGTGGACATTTACGTGCCGGGCTGCCCGCCGACGGCGGAGGCGCTGGTGTACGGCATCCTGCAGCTACAGAAGAAAATCAAACGTACCGGCACCATCGCCCGCTGAGCGGGCGCCGGCCGAAAGAACGACGGACCCTTGGCCGCTGCAACCGAAATCCAGTCCTTGAACGACCTCGGCGCGTCCCTCGCCGCGCAACTGCCGGGGGACGTGTCGCGCTTCGAGGTGATTAAGGGCGAGCTCACGCTGTGGACGGCGCCGGCGTCGATCCGCAAGGTCCTCGAGTTCCTGCGCGACGACGGCAACTGCCTGTTCAAGCTGCTGGTCGATGTCTGCGGCGTCGATTATCCCGACCGCGAGCAACGCTTCGAGATCGTCTATCACCTGCTCAGCCTCAAGCACAACCGCCGCGTCCGGGTAAAGCTCGCCGCCGCGGAGGATGTCCCGATCCCGTCCGTCGCCGGCCTGTTCAAGTCGGCCGGCTGGTTCGAGCGCGAGGCGTGGGACCTTTACGGCGTGTTCTTCGCCGACCATCCGGACTTGCGCCGCATCCTCACTGATTACGGCTTCGAAGGCCACCCGATGCGCAAGGACTTCCCGCTCACCGGCTACGTCGAGGTGCGCTACGACGACGAGCAGAAGCGGGTGGTCTACGAACCGGTGAAATTGGTGCAGGAGTTCCGCGACTTCAATTTCATGAGCCCGTGGGAGGGCATGTTGGGCGGGCTGCCCGGCGACGAGAAGGCGGGCGGCGCCCGATGACCGAGGTCCAGATCAAGCCGGTGACCATGAATTTCGGACCGCAGCACCCGGCCGCGCACGGCGTCTTGCGCCTGGTCATGGAGTTGGACGGCGAGTTGGTGCGGCGCCTGGACCCGCATATCGGGCTGTTGCACCGGGGCACCGAGAAGCTGATCGAGCACAAGACCTATCTGCAGGCGATCCCCTATTTCGACCGCCTCGATTACGTTTCGCCGATGTGCCAGGAACACGCCTTCGTGCTGGCGGTGGAACGCCTCCTCGGCCTCCAGGTGCCGCCGCGCGGCCAATACATCCGCGTGCTGTTCGACGAGATTACCCGCATCCTCAACCATCTTCTGAACATTCCGGCCTATGCCATGGACGTGGGCGCGATGACGCCCTTCCTGTGGGCTTTCGAGCAGCGCGAGCTGCTGATGGAGTTCTACGAGCGCGTGTCGGGCGCGCGCATGCACGCGGCCTACTACCGCCCCGGGGGCGTGCACCAGGACATGCCGGCGGGGCTCGGCGACGACATCATGGCCTGGGCCGAGAAGTTTCCGCGCGTGATCGACGACATCGAGGGGCTGCTGACCGAGAATCGGATCTTCAAGCAGCGTCTCGTGGATATCGGCGTGGTGTCGGCGGAAGACGCGATCGACTGGGGCTTCACCGGGCCGATGCTGCGCGCCTCGGGCGTGCCGTGGGACCTGCGCAAGGCGCAGCCCTACATGGTCTACGACCGCATGAAATTCGACATCCCGGTGGGCAAGCACGGCGACTGCTACGACCGCTACCTGGTTCGCGTCGAGGAGATGCGCCAGAGCACGCGCATCGTGAAACAGTGCCTCGACGCGATGCCGGACGGTCCGGTGGTCACCGACGACCGCAAGGTGACGCCGCCCCCGCGCGCCGAGATGAAGCTGTCCATGGAAGCGCTCATCCATCACTTCAAGCTGTACACCGAGGGCTTCCACGTGCCGGCCGGCGAGGTCTACGCGGCGGTCGAGGCGCCCAAGGGCGAGTTCGGCGTCTACCTCGTCTCGGACGGCACCAACCGGCCGTACCGCTGCAAGATTCGGGCGCCCGGCTTCGCTCATTTGCAAGCCATGGACTTCATGTGCCGCGGCCACATGCTGGCCGATACCGTGGCCATCCTCGGCTCCATGGACATCGTGTTCGGCGAGGTCGACCGATGAGCGAGAGAGAAAGCGCCGAGGCGCCGGACGGCTTCGCCTTCGCCCCGGACGCCGCGGCGCGCGCCCGGGCGATCGTCGCCAAGTACCCGCCCGGCCGCCAGGCGAGCGCGGTCCTGCCGCTGCTCGACATGGCGCAGCGCCAGTGCGGCGGCTGGCTGCCGCGGGCGGCGATGGAGCACGTGGCTGGACTGCTCGACATGGCGCCGATCCGGATTTACGAGGTCGCCACCTTCTACAGCATGTTCAACCTGCGGCCGGTCGGGCGCTTTCACGTCCAGGTTTGTCGCACCACGCCGTGCTGGCTCGCCGGATCGGACGACTTGACGGCGGCCTGCGCGAGGAAACTCGGCATCGGGCTCAAGGAACGCACCGCCGACGGCATGTTCTCGCTGGTCGAGGTCGAATGCCTGGGCGCCTGCGTTAACGCGCCGGTGGTGCAGATCAACGACGACTTTTACGAAGACCTCGACCCGGCGCGGCTCGAGGCGGTGCTCGACGGGCTGGCGAAGGGGGAGAGGCCGGCCGTCGGCTCGCAAACCGGCCGCCAGGGATCGGCGCCGGCGAGCGGACCGACGACGCTGCTCGGCGGCGGAGAGTAGCGATGCTGCGCGACCAGGATTGCATCTTCCGCAACCTCTACGGCCAGCACGACTGGCGGCTTGCAGGCGCGCGGGCGCGCGGCATCTGGGACGACACCAAGGGACTGCTGGCACGCGGGCGCGACGCCATCGTGGACGAAGTCAAGAAGTCGGACTTGCGTGGACGCGGCGGCGCCGGGTTTCCGACCGGCCTCAAATGGTCGTTCATGCCGAAGCAGTCGGACGGTCGGCCGGCCTACCTCGTGGTCAATGCCGACGAGTCGGAGCCGGGTACCTGCAAGGACCGCGACATCCTGCGGTTCGAGCCGCATATCCTGCTGGAGGGCTGCCTCCTGGCCGGCTTCGCCATGGGCGCCCACAGTTGCTACATCTACATTCGCGGCGAATTCTACAACGAGGCCGCCAACCTGCAACTGGCCATCGACGAGGCTTACGTGGCGGGCCTCATCGGGCGCGACGCCTGCGCCTCGGGCTGGGACCTCGACATCTACCTGCATCGCGGCGCCGGCGCCTACATTTGCGGCGAGGAGACGGCGCTGCTCGAAAGCCTCGAGGGCAAGAAGGGGATGCCGCGCCTCAAGCCGCCGTTCCCGGCGGCAGTCGGCCTCTACGGCTGCCCCACGACGGTGAACAATGTCGAGACCATCGCCGTCGTCCCCACCATCCTGCGCCGCGGCGTGGGTTGGTGGAGCGCCTTGGGGCGGCCGAAGAACACCGGCACTAAGGTGTTCTGCATCTCCGGCCACGTGAACCGCCCGTGCAACGTCGAGGACGAGATGGGCGTCCCGATGCGCGAGCTCATCGACCGGCACGCCGGCGGCGTGCGCGGCGGCTGGGACAACCTGCTGGCCGTCATCCCCGGCGGCTCCTCGGTGCCGCTCCTGCCCAAGTCGGTCTGCGACACGGTGCTGATGGACTTCGATTCGCTGCGCGACGCGAAATCTGGCCTCGGCACCGCCGCGGTGATCGTCATGGACAAGTCGACGGACATCGTCGAGGCGATCGCGCGCCTGTCGCACTTCTACATGCACGAAAGCTGCGGCCAATGTACGCCCTGCCGCGAGGGGGCCGGTTGGATGTATCGGGTGATGAAGCGCCTGGCGCGGGGCGACGCCGAGAGCGAGGAGATCGACCTTCTGGAGGACGTATCGCGGCAGGTCGAGGGCCACACCATCTGCGCGCTGGGCGACGCCGCGGCCTGGCCGGTCCAGGGATTGATCCGCCATTTCCGCCCCGAGCTCCTGCGCCGTATCGAGGCTCGCCGGGCGGCCCGGCCGCTGGCGGCGGAGTAGGGGTGGCCGTGCCGAAGCTCACCATCGACGGCATCGCCATCGAAGTCGAGCCGGGCCTCACCGTGCTGCAGGCGTGCGAGCTCGCCGGCAAGGAGATCCCGCGCTTCTGCTACCACGAGCGCCTGTCGATCGCCGGCAACTGCCGCATGTGCCTGGTCGAGATGGATAAGTCGCCCAAGCCGATCGCCTCCTGCGCGATGCCGGTGGCCGACGGCATGGTGATTCGCACCGATTCGCCCGTCGTGCACAAGGCGCGCCGCGGGGTCATGGAGTTCCTGCTCATCAACCATCCGCTCGACTGCCCGATCTGCGACCAGGGCGGCGA
>CAYPKW010000126.1:0-5223 GCA_964411425.1 uncultured Rhodospirillaceae bacterium | reverse complement strand
AGAGGTCAGCCGGCTCAGGGTGAGGGGGCGCGTCTCGAAGGACGGGCTACGAGTCGATCTCAGAGGCCCTTCGTCTCAGAACATCGTCTCCAGCACCCGGTCGGGGGGCTTGTGGCCGTCGGCGAAGGTCTTGATGTTGATGATGACCTTCTCGCCCATGTCGATGCGGCCCTCGATGGTGGCCGAGCTCATGTGCGGCAGCAGCACCACGTTGTCGAGCCGGAGCAGCTTCGGGTTCACCGCCGGCTCGTGCTCGAACACGTCGAGGCCGGCGCCGGCGAGTTCGCCCTTCTCCAGCATGCGGGTGAGCGCGTTTTCGTCGACCACCTCGCCGCGCGAGGTGTTGACGACGTAGGCGTGGCGCGCCATGAGCTTGAGCCGGCGGGCCGACAGGAGATGGTACGTCGCCGGCGTGTGCGGGCAGTTGATCGAGATGATGTCCATGCGCGCCAGCATCTGGTCGAGGCTCTCCCAGTAGGTTACCTCAAGCTCTCTTTCGGTGTCGGGATGGACCCGGCGCCGGTTGTGGTAGTGGACCGCAAGCCCGAAGCCGCGGGCGCGGCGCGCGACCGCGGAGCCGATGCGCCCCATGCCGACGATGCCGAGGCGCTTGCCCCAGATGCGGTGGCCCAGCATCGAGGTGGGGCCCCAGCCGGTCCAGTGGCCGCTGCGCATCAGGCGCTCGCCCTCGGCGAGGCGCCGCGGTACCGCGAGGATGAGCGCCATGGTCATGTCGGCGGTGTCCTCGGTGAGCACGCCCGGCGTGTTGGTGACGGTGATGCCGCGCTGGCGGGCGGT
The DNA here is from genome assembly GCA_964411425.1 of uncultured Rhodospirillaceae bacterium. Lineage (GTDB taxonomy): Bacteria > Pseudomonadota > Alphaproteobacteria > Dongiales > Dongiaceae > CAYPKW01. The sequence goes on along the minus strand of CAYPKW010000126.1, from coordinate 4,425 downwards.
CGCGATGTCGATGTGATCGACGCCGGTGCCGAACGAGGCGACGAGCTTGAGGCGCGGCCCCGCCTGGGACAGCACGGCGGCGTCGATGCGGTCGGTCACGGTGGGCACCAGCACGTCGGCCGCCTGCATCGCCGCGATGAGCTCGGCCTGCGTCATCGGCGCGTCGGTGACGTTGAGCCGCACGTCGAACAGCTCCATCATCCGCGTCTCGATCGGATCGGGCAGCTTGCGAGTGACGACGACGAGCGGCTTCTGCGCCATTTTCCGGCCTTCGGTCGGGCCACCTGCCATAGCAAGCCCCATTCCCCTTGTCCAGCCGAGCGCCGGCTTGACCCGCGCGCGGGCGCGTGGCCAAGGTGGCGGCTTCATCATGCGTGGCCTCGAAGCGAACTCTAAGAGCCTGTTTCGGAACTCGTCATGGCCGCGACGCGCGCGATTTTGGTCGAGGCGCAGGAGCCGCGAGGAAGCCGATCTCACCGATCGGCGACGAAGCGGCGACGAACGCATTCGGCCAAAAGAGCCGCGTCCCTGCGGGCTGCGGCGGGGCTCATGCGGAGCTCCGAAATAGGCTCTAAGATGCGTCGGCTGGCGCTCGCCGTCGGCGCCCTGTTGGCGCTCGCAGCGCCGGCCGCCGCCGACAGCGGACTGCCGGTGCCGCGCTTCGTCTCCTTGCGCTCGGGCGAGATCAACCTGCGCACCGGGCCCGGCACGGGCTATCCGGTGGACTGGGTCTATACCCGCCGGGGCATGCCGGTCGAGGTGATAGCCGAGTTCGAAACCTGGCGCAGGATTCGCGACTGGCAGGGCACGCTCGGCTGGGTGCACCAGAGCATGCTGGACGGCCGGCGCACCGCGCTGGTGGTGGGCGAGGTGCAGACGCTGCGCCGCCGGCCCGCGCCCGACGCGCCGGCCGTGGCGCGCGTTGAGCCCGGCGTCGTCGGCGAGCTGCTGGAATGCGAGGTGCGCTGGTGCCGAATCGAGGTCAAGGGCTACCGTGGCTGGCTTCTCCGCGACCAGTTCTGGGGCGCCTATCCGGCAGAGACGATCGACTGAGCGGCGCCTCTAGACCCGACCCCTAGTGGATCCGATCCGACAGATGAGTCCCCACCCAATAGAAGTGTCATCGCCGGGCGTGACCCGGCGATCCATGGTGCAACGGCACGATGGATGCCCGCGTCAAGCGCGGGCATGACAAGAAGGGGACGCAAGCGTCGGATTCGATCCACTAGTGCGGAATGACAATGCATGGAGCCGAACGCACCAGCACCGCGGTGACGAATCATTCCCGGTCGGCCTAATTCCGTTCTAGTCGAAGTCCTCCGCCAGCGCCTCGCGCATCGCCTCGGCCATCACGGCCATGTGGGAGTATTCGGGATGCTTGAAGCCCACCACGACCTCGGCGCCGGGGATGCCAAACTTGGCGACCTGCTCGCGCCCGAAGGGGAACCGGATGAACTGGACTGAAGACGCCTTGCCTTCCTCGCTGGTGCGTTCCTGGTCGGCCTCCGGCACGCCCATGATCGTCTCGCCCGCGACGGTCATGAAGGCGGTGCGTTCGACGCCGCCCAGGCGGCCGAGCAGCTCCTTGCGCCGGATCGGGTCGTCCTCCTCGAACATCACGGTGGCGACCAGCTCGCGGCCGCGCGGGATGAGCGGATTGTAGGCGTCGAGCTCGCCTGCGATCTGCTCCTCGCCGCCCTTCTCGATGTGCAGCATCTCGTGGATCTGCAGCCACATGCTGTCGTAGTTCTCGAAATGGAAAGTGGCGAGGGGCCCCACCGCCATGCGCCGGCGCCGTTTCTGCTCGATGACCGCGGCGCGGCGCTCCTTGCGCTGCCGGGCGTAGTCCGGGGCGGGCATAACATCGGCGCGGGTCACCTGCCGTCCGCGTGCCATGGGCGTTAGAGACCGTAGGCGCGGGCGAACAGCTCGATCGGGTGCTCGGCTCGCGTGACGCGGGAGGGATCGCCCGTCCGCGCCATGCCCTGCACGATGTGCGCGGCGGCGAGCGGGCATTCCGAGGCGAGGAACGCCTTGCCGCTCGCCTCGGCCTGGCGGGCGACCGGTTTGCCGACCTTGAGGGCGACGGGGAAATTCTTCTTCTTCACCCCCCAGGAGCCGCCATGGCCCGAGCAGCGCTCGATCACCTTGAGGTCGACGCCGGGGATGAGGCGCAGCATTTCGGCGCCCTTCTGCCCCATGTTCTGGGCCCGCGCGTGGCAGGCGAGGTGCAGCGCCACCCCGCCCTCGAGCGGGCCTAGGCCCGGCGCCAGCCCCTCGCGCCTGGCGATGTCGACGACGTACTCGCTCACGTCGAAGGTCGATTTCGAGAGGCGTTTGACGGCCGCGTCCTCGGGCAGGATCAACGGCCATTCGAACTTCAGCATGAGCGCGCAGGACGGCACCAGCGCTACCACGTCGTAGCCCTTGTCGAGCCACGGCGCGAGCGCCTCCGCCACCAGGCGCGCCCTGTCGGAGACGGCGCCAAGGTCGCCCTCTTCGAGCTGTGGCATGCCGCAGCAGGCGGGATGAACCGCCTCGGTCTCGACGCCGTTCTTCGCCAGCACGGCGCGCACCGCCGTTCCGATGCCGGGATCGTTGTAATTGACGTAGCAGGTGGCGTAGAGCACCGCCTTGCGCCCGAAGGCGGGCGCCTCGCGGTTCAGCGGCGGCGCTTCCTTCGCGCGCGCGAGCCACGTCTTGCCGTGGAACTTGGGCAGCGCCGCCTCGCGGTGGATGCCGGCGGCCTTCTCCAGGAGCGGTCGGGTGAGCCGGTTGCCGGTGGCGCTCGCCCAATTGGCGAGCGGCGCCGCCCAACCCGCAAGGCGGCCGTTGCGGTCGGTGTCGGCGAGGGCGCGGTCGATGGCGCCGACCTCGCCACGGCGGTACTCGGCCGCGCGGTAGCGCAGCATCAGGTGTGGAAAGTCGAGTGCGAACTCGTGCGGCGGCACGTAGGGACACTTGGTCATGAAGCACATGTCGCAGAGCGTGCAGGCGTCGACCACCGGCTTGAAGTCGGCGCTCGCCACGCCGTCGAGCTCGCCCGTCGGAGAGGCATCCACCAGATCGAACAGGCGGGGGAAGCTGTCGCACAGGTTGAAGCAGCGCCGGCAGCCGTGGCAGATGTCGAACACCCGGCGCATCTCGGCGTCGATCCTAGCCGGGTCGCAATACGCCTCGTCCCGCCAGTCGATCGGGTGGCGGGTCGGGGCCTCCAGGCCGCCTTCGCGCATCGCCGATTGTCCTTCCAGCCACGCCGGACGCGCCGGCGGCGCCCGTCAGCCCCCCCCCGTCAGGTCAGCGTGTCGAGCGCCTTCTGGAAGCGGCCGGCGTGCGACTTCTCGGCCTTGGCCAGCGTCTCGAACCAGTCGGCGATCTCGGCGAAGCCTTCCTCGCGCGCGACGCGCGCCATGCCTGGATACATGTCGGTGTACTCGTGCGTCTCGCCGGCGATGGCGGCCAACAGATTGTGCTTCGTGTTGCCGATCGGCTTGCCGGTCGCGGGGTCCCCCACCTCCTCGAGGAACTCGAGGTGACCGTGGGCATGCCCGGTCTCGCCTTCGGCGGTGGAGCGAAACACGGCCGATACGTCGTTGTAGCCCTCCACGTCGGCCTTCTGGGCGAAGTAGAGGTAGCGGCGGTTCGCCTGGCTTTCGCCGGAGAACGCGTCCTTGAGATTCTGCAGCGTCTTGCTTGCCTTCAGTGACGGCATCCTTCTCCTCCTTGTCATGCACGCCGGGGCGCGTTTCGGCTCGGCCCGTTGGCCGCGTCGGTCTTGTATGCGCCATCCCAAGGCGACTGTCAATAGTTTAGAGTCGCTCTAAACTACTTGTCAGGCTGCCAGTCGGGCGAGGCTAATTGCGCTTGTTGCGGACCCGGACGATGACATCGACGCGGCTCAACTCAGTGCCGGCGGGCGGCTCGGGCAGGGCCGTCAGGCGAACCCGCTCGCCGGCGATGTCTTCAAGCCGGGCGTCGTCCTCGCGGAAGAAGTGATGGTGCTCGCTGGTATTGGTGTCGAAGTACGAGCGCCCGGGATCGATCACCACTTCGCGCAGCAGGCCTAGCCGGGTGAACTGGTGCAGCGTGTTGTAGACGGTGGCCAGCGACACCCGCACCCTGGCCGCCCGGGCCTCGCCGTGCAGCTGCTCGGCGCTCACGTGCCTGTGGCCGCCGCCGAACAGCAGTCGGGCCAGCGCCAGGCGCTGGCGGGTCGGGCGAATCCCGGCGTTCTTGAGCAGACCCAGGGCGGGAGTGAAGGGGCGGGCGCCGGTCATGGAACTCAATGTGGGGTGCCGAGGCGGCGGATGGAAGGGCGTTCGACGCTAGCGAAGGTCATCCGGCCCGGCAAACGAATTCTCGCTTGTCTCAGTCGCCGGTCTGCAAGCGCTCCACGAGCTGGCGGACGGTCGGAACGAAGCCGTT
>CAYPKW010000125.1:0-5341 GCA_964411425.1 uncultured Rhodospirillaceae bacterium | reverse complement strand
TCCATGTCGCTTCCGACGCCGCGCCCGGTCGGGGTCATCAACTGGCTCGGCCTGTGGACCCTCTACGTCAAGGAGGTGCGCCGTTTCGCCAACGTGGCGACGCAGACCATCCTGGCGCCGCTGGTCACGACGCTCATCTTCCTCGCCATCTTCGCCTTCGCCCTCGGCCCGCGCGGCGATCTTGCGGGCGGCGTGCCGTTCCTCGAATTCCTGGTGCCGGGGCTGGCTATGATGACGATGGCGCAGAACGCGTTCGCCAACACGGCGTCGTCGGTGGTCATCTCCAAGGTGCAGGGCAACATCGTCGACGTGCTGATGCCACCCCTGCGGCCGGGCGAGTTGGTGCTTGCCTTCGCCGCGGGCGGGCTGACGCGCGGGCTCGTGGTCGGCCTCGCCGTGCTGCCCGCGATGGCGGCGCTGGTGCCGCTTTCGCTGCACGCGCCCGGCTTCATCCTGTTTCACGCGCTGGCGGCGTGCCTCATGCTGTCGCTGCTCGGCCTCATCGGCGGCATCTGGGCCGACAAGTTCGATCACATGGCGGCGATCACCAACTTCGTGGTGACGCCGCTAGCCTTCCTTTCCGGCACGTTCTATTCGGTCGACCGGCTGCCGGGCGCCTGGGCGCTCGTCGCGCACTTGAACCCATTCTTCTACATGATCGACGGGTTCCGCTACGGCTTCATCGGGCATGCCGATGGCTCGCTCGCGGCGGGGCTCGTCGTGCTGACGCTGGCCAACGCGGCGCTCTGGTGGACGGCGCACCGGCTGCTTGCAACGGGCTATAAGTTGAAGGCCTAACCGATGCGAGGTCCCAGACCCCGCGCCTTCGGCCGGGTCAACTGGCGGGGCTGGGCCACGCTACTCTGGCGCGACCTGTGGCGCACGCTCAAGAGCTACCGCGACACCATCCTGGGTGCTGCCGTCGCCAACCTGCTCTATTTCGCGGTTTTCCTGCTGGCGCTGGGGGAGGACGAGCGCATGGGCGGGGTCGCGTTGGCGCAGTTCCTGGCGCCGGGCCTCGTGGTCGTGGCCGCCTGCCACCAGGCCTTCGATATCTCCTCGGCCTCGATTCTCTTCGACAAGCTGGAGGGCATGCTGGCCGACGTGCTGATGGCGCCGCTCGGCCCCTGGGAGCGCGCGTTGGGCTACGCCCTCAGTGCCACCATCGGCGGCCTCGTCAGCGGCGCCGCGGTGTTCGTCGCCTTCCTGCCGTTCGTCGACATGGCACCGGCCGATCCCTTCGCCGTCCTGTTCTTCGCCGGCGCCGGCGCGCTGCTGCACGCGAACGTCGGCATCCTCGCCGGGCTGTGGGCGCGGAAGTGGGAGCACTACTCGGCGGTGTCGACCTTCCTCGTCATACCGTTCGGGTTCCTCTCCGGCGCCTTCTACTCGATCCGGGCGCTGCCCGAGGCGGGCCAGCGGCTGGTCGAATTCAATCCCGTCTTCTACGTCATTGACGGGTTCCGCTACGGCTTCACGGGACAGGCGGAAGGTTCGCTCGCGACGGGGGCGGTGGTGCTTCTGACGCTCGACGGCGCTCTCCTGCTGCTGGTCTCCCGCCTGCTCGGCCGCGGCTGGCGCATCAAACCGTGAGCCTCCGTTGACAGCCGGCGGCTTTGTCCGGATAGTCCGCGCCCGCGCGCTCCCTAGTAAGGATCCCCGCCCGCCGATGTCCGCGCTGATGTCCGCCTACGCCAGAGCGGATCTCGCCTTCGACAGGGGCGAGGGCGCCTATCTCGTCGCCACCGATGGCCGGCGCTATCTCGACTTCGCCAGCGGCGTGGCGGTGACGGCGCTGGGTCACGCGCATCCACACCTGGTGCGGGCGCTCGTCGAGCAGGCGGGCAAGCTGTGGCACTGCTCCAATCTGTTCCGCATCCCGGGCCAGGAGCGCCTGGCCGAGCGGCTGGTCGCGTCGAGCTTCGCCGACGCCGTGTTCTTCTGCAATTCGGGCGCCGAGGCGATCGAATGCGGACTGAAGCTGGCGCGCAAGTATCACGACGATTTCGGCGACGGGCGACGCTATCGCTTCATCACGTGCGCCGGCGCCTTCCACGGCCGCACCCTCGCCGCCATCTCGGCGGCGGGGCAGGAGAAGCTGCTGACGGGCTTCCTGCCCGCGGTCGACGGCTTCGACCAGGTGGCCTACGGCAACCTGAACGAGCTGCGCGCGGCCGTCGGGGCCGAGACGGCGGCCATCCTGGTCGAGCCGGTGCAGGGCGAGGGCGGCATGCGGGCGGGCTCGCTCGAATATCTCCGCGGCCTGCGCCAGGTGGCCGACGAGTTCGGCCTGCTGCTGTTCTTCGACGAGGTGCAGTGCGGCATGGGGCGGACCGGCAAGCTGTTCGCCCACGAGTGGGCCGGCGTCGAGCCCGACATCGTCGCCATCGCCAAGGGCATCGGCGGCGGGTTCCCGTTGGGCGCCTGCCTCGCCACGGCGAAGGTCGCCCGCGCGCTCACCTTCGGCAGCCACGGCAGCACGTTCGGCGGCAATCCGCTGGCCATGGCGGTGGGCAATGCCGTGCTCGACGTGATGCTGGCCGGAGGCTTCCTCGGCCGCGTGGCGCGCATCGGCGAGCTGTTGCGCCGGCGGCTCGAGGAAGTGGCGGCGCGCCACCCGCGCGTGCTCGACGAGGTGCGCGGCAAGGGGCTAATGCTCGGCCTCAAATGCGCGGTGCCGAGCGCCCTGATGGTGGCGGCGTTGCGCGACGGCGGCCTGCTGACGGCGGGCGCCGGCGACAACGTCGTGCGTCTCCTGCCGCCGCTCATCATCGAGGAGCGCCATGTCGAGGAGGCGCTCGCCATCGTCGAACAAGTGTGCGCGGATTGGCCGGCCGAGAGAGAACGCCTATGAGCGCGCCGCCGCGGCATTTCCTCGACCTCGACCGGCTCGACGGCGCCCTCTTACGCCGCATCCTTGACGCCGGCGCCGCCTTCAAGCGCGGCGAGCCGCCCGGCGGGCGCGCGAAACCGCTCGCCGGCAAGGTGCTGGCGCTCATATTCGAGAAGCCCTCGACGCGCACGCGCGTCTCCTTCGAGGTCGGCATGCGCGAGCTGGGTGGCGAGGTCGTCGTGCTCGAGCGCGGCGCCTCGCAACTGGGCCGCGGCGAGACGGTGGCCGACACGGCGCGCGTGCTGTCGCGCTACGTGGACGCCATCATGCTGCGCACCGCGAAGACCGAGAACCTGATGGAGATGGCCAAGCACGCCACGGTGCCGGTCATCAACGGCCTCACCGACCGCAGCCATCCCTGCCAGCTCATGGCCGACGTGCTGACCTTCGAGGAGCGCCTGGGCCCGATCAAGGACAAGCGCATCGCCTGGTGCGGCGCCGGCAACAACATGGCTACCTCGTGGGTCCACGCCGCGGCGCGCTTCGACTTTGAGCTCAGCCTTGCCTGTCCGGAGCAGCTCCATCCGCCGCCCGAGGCGCTGGGCTGGGCCAAGGCCGCCGGCGCGCGCATCGAGGTCGGCTCGGACGTGGCGGCGGCGGTGAAGGGCGCCCATGCGGTGGTGACCGACGCCTGGGTGTCGATGGGCGACGAGGCGGGCGCCGCTCGGCACAATCTGTTGCGCCCGTTCCAGGTCGACGAGCGGGTCATGGCGCTGGCCAGGCCGGAGGCGATCTTCATGCACTGCCTGCCGGCGCATCGCGGCGAGGAGGTGACGGCGGCGGTGATCGACGGCCCGCGATCGGCGGTGTGGGACGAGGCGGAAAACCGGCTGCACGCTCAGAAAGGCATTCTGGCGTGGTGTCTCGGCGACAGCTAGCGGCAGACGCGCCAAGCACCGATCTCGTGCAGCGGTTCCAGATCGAGGCGTCGGGCTTGCGCGGGCGCCTGGTGCGGCTCGGGCCGGTGATCGATTCGGTGCTCGGCCGGCATGCCTACCCGGAGCCCGTGGCGACGCTGCTGGCTCAGATGCTGGCGCTCGCGGCGGCGCTCGCGAGCGCGCTCAAATACGACGGCGTGTTCACCCTGCAGACCAAGGGCGAGGGGCCGATTCGGCTGATGGTCGCGGACATGACCAGCGCCGGCGAGATACGCGGCTACGCCCAGTTCGACGGCGAGCGGATCGCCGGGCTCGGCGCCGCGGACTCGGTGCCGAAGGCGATCGGCGCCGGCTATCTCGCCTTCACCGTCGATCAGGGGCCGCGCACTGAGCGCTACCAGGGCATCGTCGAACTCTCGGGCGCCACGCTGGTCGAGTGCGTGCACCACTATTTCCGGCAGTCGGAGCAGCTCCAGGCGGGCATCAAGCTCTCGGTGGCGCGCGCGGCAGGGCTGGCGGGTTGGCGGGCCGGCGTGCTGATGCTGCAACGCCTGCCGCCCGACCGGCTGACGGTTGCGGCGGACTCCTCGGACGAGACGTGGCGCGATGCCTTGGCCCGCATGGGCAGCGTCACGGCAGCCGAGCTCGCGGACCCCGCGCTGCCGGTGAACGATCTGCTCTACCGCCTGTTCCACGAAGGCGGTGTGCGCGTCTTTCGGCCGCTGCCTCTCCGGTCCGGCTGCCGCTGCTCGCGCGAGCGCGTCGAGAGCGTGCTCAAGGCGCTCACGCCCGCCGAGCTCGACAGTTTCATCGTCGACGGCGAGATCTTCGTCACCTGCGAGTTCTGCAACAGCCGCTACGATTTCGCCACCGCCGACATAGCGGCGCTCGCCGGCGCATGAGCATGCGCCTCTTCCCGGCGTTGCTGGCGGGCCTCGTCGTCGCCGGCTGCGCGGCCGCGCCGACGCGCAGCCCCCTGCCGGAGATTACCTTCCAGCATCGGGCGCCGATCCGCCTCGCCGTGGCCGGCATCGACGTGGTGGACGCCTATCGGCCGCCCGGCAGGCCGCCCAACGTGGAGCACGAGTTTGCCACGCCGCCGGCGAGGGCGGCAGCGCGCTGGGCGCGGGATCGCCTGCGCGCGGCCGGGCAGGACGGGCGCCTCCGCTTCGTCATCCTGCGGGCCGACGTGGTGGAGGTGGCGCTGGCGCGCCGCCAGGGGCTGGGCGGCACGTTCTCGGTCGAGCAGAGGGAGCGCTACGACGCGGTGCTGCTGGTGCGCCTCGAGGCGCGCTCGCGGCTAGGCAGCGGCGTCGTCACCGCCACCGCCCGGCGCAGCCAGTCGGTGGCGGAGGACATCACCCTCAACGACCGCGAGCGGGTGTGGTTCGCCATGACCGAGGCGCTGATGCGCGAGCTCGACGCCCAGCTCGAGGCCGGCATTCGCCGACACCTCGCCCGCTTCGTCATGGATTAAACCGGCCGCCGGGCCCGGTGGGCAAGCCGGCATTCCCCGGCGCCCCCGGACCCGAATCCGGGGGCCGTTGTCTCCGATCGTCATGCCGGCGAA
>CAYPKW010000124.1:0-5388 GCA_964411425.1 uncultured Rhodospirillaceae bacterium | reverse complement strand
GCCTCGAATTCGGAGCGCGATCCCTCGCTCGCCCTTCGAGACGATATCGCCCGCGCTTCAACGTAAGGCTATCGTCCTACAACGACCCCATCCTACAACGACCCCATCGACCGTATCCAAGGGAGGGAGCCATGGCGGCTTCGCAACTGGAGAAGGCCCGCGCCTTCCGGGCGCTGCATGCGCGGCCGGGCTGCTTCGTCATGCCCAACCCGTGGGACGCCGGCACCGCGCGTCTCCTGGCCGGCCTCGGTTTCGAAGCCCTGGCGACGACGAGCGCCGGCCTCGCCTTCTCGCTCGGACGGCCGGACGGGGTGGGGGCGCTCAACCGGGAGGACGTGCTCGCCAACGCGCGCGAAATCGTCGAGGCGACCGAGCTCCCCGTGAGCGCCGACCTCGAGGGCGGGGGCGAGACGCCCGCGGATGTCGGCGAGACGATCCGCCTCGCCGCCGAAGCGGGCCTCGTCGGCGGCTCCATCGAGGACGCGACCGGGAACGCGGACGACCCCATCCACGAATTCGACCTGGCGGTCGATCGCGTGCGCGCGGCCGCCGAGGCCGCGCGATCGCTGCCGTTCCCTTTCGTGCTGACCGCGCGGGCCGAGAATTTTCTTTACGGCCGTCCCGACCTCGCCGACACGATCCGCAGGCTGCAAGCCTTCGAGGAGGCGGGCGCCGACGTGCTCTACGCGCCGGGCCTCACGACGCGCCAAGACATCGCGGCGGTGGTGCGGGCCGTTGGGAGGCCCGTCAACACGGTCATGGGGCTGGTGGGCGTGGCGTTGACGGTGGCGGAGCTGGCGGAGATCGGGGTGAAGCGCGTGAGCCTCGGCTCGGCGCTCGCCCGGGCGGCGCTGGGCGCTTTCCTCAGGGCCGCGCGCGAGGTGAGGGAGCGCCGCTCCTTCGGCTTCGCCGCCGAGGCGGTGCCGTTCGCGGAGTTGAACGCGCTGTTCGCCAGGCGCGGCGCTTGAACGGGCGCGTGCGCCGCTGATGTTGCCCTTGATGACGCATTTTCCCGGCGCGTTGTCGTTCGCCGTGGAGCCCCCGTGTGAATCGGCGATCCCCAAGAAGTTTCGGTCATACGCGGCTCGCAGGTCCCGGCAGCTCCGACCAGTCGAGCCCGAGATCCTCAACGATCCTCCTCACGACGTCCGGGTCGAGTCGTTTTCTGGACCCGATCAACGGGAGAACCGCCGTTCGATCGCCGCGGCGAACAGCGACGCTCGCCGATCCCATGTGCTTCCCCTTGGCGCGCTCGTGCAGTTCGAAGGTGCAGTCACGTTCCGCGAGCCACTTCTTGAAGGTTGCGCTCTCCATAGGTTCTCCTCACAGATATCATCTCACTCGGCGGACCATCGCAAGAAACGGGGTCGGAGTAGAATTATCCGCGGGAATCAATTCGACTCCGACCCCAATTATTCTTCCGGTTCGTCCGTGTCGCGTCAATATAGTGTCCTGACGTTATCCGGACAATTTGTTTGGCGGGCGGCGACGCGCGCCCCTTGCGCCCGTTGGCCCGGCCGATTTGGGGCGATTTGGACCTAGCCCGCCCGGGCAGTCCCGGATAGGCTGCGGTTCGCCCAGAGACTCCTTCGCGAGGACCCCATGAACGACGCCGTCAAGAGCTTCGCCGCCAACAGCCTGGAACAGCACTGGATGCCGTTTACCGCCAACCGCGACTTCAAGCAGGAGCCGCGGCTGCTGGTGCGGGGCGAGGGGGTGTACTACTGGAACCATCGCGGCGAGCGCCTGATCGACGGCTCGTCCGGCCTCTTCAACGTCGCTTGCGGGCACGGCCGGCCGGAGATCGCGGCGGCGGTGGGAAAGCAGCTCCAGGAGCTCGACTACTCGCCGCACTTCCAGTTGGCGCACCCGGCCTCGTTCGAACTGGCGCGGCGCGTCGCGCAATTGACGCCGGGCGACCTCGACTATGTGTTCTTCTGCAACTCGGGATCGGAGGCGGTGGACAGCGCCATGAAGATGGCGTTGGCCTACCACCGGGCGCGCGGCGAGGGCGAGCGCCAGCGCTTCGTGTCGCGCGAGCGCGCCTATCACGGCGTCAACCTGGGCGGCACCGCGCTCTCCGGCATGGTGCGGAACCGCGAGGCGTTCGGCGCCCTCGTGCCCGGCGTCGCGCACATGCGCCACACCTGGTTGCCGGAAAACCGCTTCGTCAGGGGCCAGCCGGAATCGGGGGCGGAACTGGCCGACGACTTGCAGCGCTTCGTCGAGCTCTACGGCGCTACTTCGATCGCCGCCTGTTTCGTCGAGCCCATCGCCGGCTCGACCGGCGTGCTGGTGCCGCCGAAGGGATACCTGGAGCGCCTGCGCGCGATCTGCGACCGCCACGGCATCGTCCTGGTGTTCGACGAGGTGATCTGCGGCTTCGGGCGCACCGGCAAGGCGTTCGCGGCCGACAGCTTCGGGGTGACGCCCGACATCATCACCATGGCGAAGGCGCTCACCAACGGCGCCCAGCCGATGGGCGCGGTCGCGGCCAGCGCCAAGATCTACGACACCATCGTCGACGCGGCGCCCGCGCACGCCGTCGAGTTCTTCCACGGCTACACCTATTCGGCGCATCCGGCCGCCTGCGCCGCCGGCCTCGCCACGCTCGACATCTACGAGAAGGAGCGGCTGTTCGAGCGCGCGGCCGAGCTCTCGCCCTACTTCCTCGACGCCGTGTTCGGGCTCGCGGACCTGCCGGTCGTCACCGACATCCGCGGCTACGGGCTTCTCGCCGGCATCGACCTGGCGCCGGCGGCCAAACCGGGCGAGCGCGGCTACGAGGCCGCGAAGCGCCTGTTCGCCGCCGGGCTGCACGTCAAGTTCACCGGCGATTCCGGCATCGTCGCCCCGCCGCTCATTGCCGAGAAGCGCCACATCGACGAGATCTGCGGGCGCCTGCGCGAGGTGCTCAAGACATACTGACGCCTGATTTCCCAGTTGGAACGTTAGGCTGCGGCGTTCGCTTCGGGATTATCGTGCTTCACAGGCGCCGACGTTTCGGTCATGAATTGGGGTGAACGAGGAAACCGAGGCCGGCGCGAAGCCGGCAGAAAGACGGGTTATCGATGCCACGACGTCCGAACTACGGTCAGGATCGGGCCGAGCGGAACAGAAAGAAGGCGGCGCAACGCGCGGAACGGTTCGCGGCCAAGGCCGAACGGTCCAAGAAGGCGCGCTTGCAGCGGGCGGGCGACGGGGCGCCCTCCGCATAGCCACTCGCTTCGAATAATCCGCCGCCAACTTCTTGGCTCTGGTCAAGCTGGCCGCGATCCGCTTATGACTCCGGGTCAAGTCCGATCGTTGCTGGATAAACGGATTGGGGAGGCGCCCACGGCGGGCTTGGTTCGCTCGGCGTGAGCGCGATTGAGTTCGTCGCGGATAGCTTTCAGTTGACACCGCTCGAACTCAGTCATCTTGAGGCCGCGCCAGCGCTCGGCAGCGCGGATGAGCGCTGCGTTCATCAGCTTGACGACCGCTCGTTCGCCGAAAGCATGCGGGATGACCTACTGAACGAGTGCCGCGGGCAGGCTTGCGGCCCTAGGCGCCTCACTCCGCCGCCGTCAAGTCGTCGGCGGTGCGGATCGACACTCGCCGACCGTCCTCGAACACGGCGGTGACCTGCAGCCGGCCGCCGAGAGCCTCGACGTAGCGCCGCATCGTCTCGAGCGCTACACCGGGCCCGCGCTCGATCTTGGACACGCGGGGCTGTCGAACCTTCAGATGGCGGGCGACACTCGCCTGGGTCAACCCGAGGCTGCGGCGGAGCTCATCGAGACGCATCGCTTCCGCCGCCAGCCGCCGATAACGCCGCTCGACCGTGCGGCGCCGCGCCGGGGTCAGGCGATGGAGCCTCGCCTTCAAGGCGCTCATGGGCCTCCTTGCTTCGGCGATTTATTCCATTTATGGAATATGACCCCGCGCCGCCGGAAATGCAAGCGGCGACGGCGCAAGTCCCAGGGGAATCGCATATGGCTCTTCGGGAATTTCCTGATCCTTCGAGACGCTCCCCCTCGTCCCTCGACAAGCTCGGGATGAGGAGGCTCGGGGTCGCCCTCAGGATGAGGAAATTCGTGAAGTTTTAGGCGGCCTCACCCTGAGGAGCCACCCGAAGGGTGGCGTCTCGAAGGGCGAGGCCGCCATATGCGATTGCTCTGGGGCAAGTACGGCCTTGCCGCCTTGCCGGACGGCGCAATAGCATGCGGCGCGGTCGCGGCAAGCGGGCGCCCTCGGGGCGACGACGACGGGTGGTGACAGCGCGAAGTTGACGGCGGGGCCAGCATGACCGAACTGGTCGCCAGCCTGGGGCCGGCGGTGGTGGCGTACAGCCTGCTCGTCGTGCTGGGGGCGGCGGTGGTGCGGGGCTACAGCGGGTTCGGCTTCTCGCTTTTGGCCATCACCGCGCTGTCGCTGGCGATGGCGCCGGTCGATTTCCTGCCTTCGATCTTCATGCTGGAAGTGGCGGCGAGCGCCCACCTTCTGCCCGGCATCTGGCGCGACATCCACTGGCGCTCGATCGCCTGGCTGTTCGCCGGGTGTGTCGGCGCGACGCCCCTCGGCGTCTATCTCCTGGCCACGGCGCCGGCGGCGCCCATGCAGGTGGGGCTTGGCGTCGTCGCGCTGGCGGCGGCGATCCTGCTCGCCCGCGGCTTCGCCCTCAAGACCATGCCGGGGCGCTGGGCCACGCTCGCCACCGGCGCCGCCGTCGGCTTCCTCAACGGCAGCATCGGCATCGCCGGGCCGCCGGTGATACTGTTTTACTTCGGCTCGCCGGCCGGGGCCGCCGTGGGCCGGGCCTCGTTGATCGCGTTCTTCGTCGGCACGGACCTCGTGGGGCTCGGGTTCTTCGCCCGCCAGGGTATCATCGACTGGGACAGCCTGTGGCGATTCCTCTTGTTCTTGCCGCCGCTTCTCGCCGGCGTGTGGCTCGGCAACCGCGGGTTCATCCGCGCCGAGCCGGAGGTCTTTCGGCGCTGGGTGCTTCGGCTCGTCATGCTGCTCGCGGCGCTCACCGGCGGGCAAGGGGCGCTCGCTCTCGTCCGCGGCTGAGACGAGCTCAGGACATGAACTCGCCGCGGTCCACGTTGTAGCTCTGCCCGGTGACGTTGGCGGCGGCCTCGGCGGCGCCGGGGCAAGCGGATTCCCCCTAGCCGGCACTGGCGGCGGCGGCCGGTCGTGGGTTAACCTCGCCGGCGATGAGGGCACGGGCGAAGACGGCGGAGGCTGGCGGGGCGGCGCCCGCGATCGCGGAGCTGCGGGCGCTCCTGGGCGAACGGCTCAGCACCGTTGCCGCCATCCGCGACCGGCACGGGCGCGACGAATCGTATCACCCGGCGCACGCCCCCGACGCGGTCGCGTTCGCGGGCTCGATCGAGGAGGTGAGCG
>CAYPKW010000123.1:0-5398 GCA_964411425.1 uncultured Rhodospirillaceae bacterium | reverse complement strand
GGCTCTTAAGGACGAGGCCGGGAAAGAGCCGCGTCATCGCGTCTCGCAACTCTCCAACTGTTGTCTCGCGGTACTCCTTGAAAGTCGTATTCGGCGCGCCCTTCTGGTGAAGGTCCTCCAGGCCCTGAGCCGCCAAGCGCTGATAATTTTTCCCCACCGTCGCGTCATTCTCGATCATGCGGTTCACCCGATCCTCCAACAACAACGGTTGGGTCCGGTTGAGTTGCTCGACCTGAAATTCCGCGTCGTTGCGGTAGGCCGAGCGCACGTAGAGCGCCTTGCGCCTCTCGTCGTCGTTCGCCGGCTGCGGGTCGAAGAACTCGACTTGGGTGGAATGGCTCCAGTCAAGGTCGGCTTCGCCGGTCTGTTTGGAGAAATACGTTGGGTCCCAGCCACCCGTTCGTCGCCACGCGAGCCTATGCCACGTATGGAGCGCGTCGAAGAGTGACGACTTCCCGCAGCCGTTTGGGCCCGCGAGGATCACCAGCCGCGTAGTTTCCGGGATGCCTTGGATGGTGAGGTCCGTGAACCTCTTGAACCTCTTCAGCGTGACCTTCTTGATCTTCATGGAGTGCCCCGCAGCGAATCCGACTGCCACGAGGATACAGACGAAGGGAGAGCGCGGGCTAGCCCGATCTATTCAGTGCGCCCCGACGGCGCGTAGCACCAGTGGAGGTAGGTTCCACCCAGAGAGTTGTCGGTTGAGCTGGTAGCTGGCAAGCGGTTTGTTCGGGCAACTGGACGGATCGAAGCCTTGCCACGAAGGCCGCCTTGGGCGGTTGAGCGATCCAGCGGGCCGTAACGCAGGTCCGCGTTAGGGGTCAGGTCTTGCCTTTTGCCCATCAGGCAAAAAGCAAGACCTGACCCCTATCCCCCTTTCAGCCGCGCAGCTTCTCGCCCTTGGGATCGTAGAGCGGCTTGAGGGAAGCGCGCGCCTTGTAGCGGCGCCGGGCGATTTCGATCTCGTAAGTGCCGGAGGCGACGAACTCGGCGCTCACACCGCCGTCGTCACGCACGTAGCCGAACGCGACCGCGCGACCGAGCGTGTGGCCGTAATTGGCGGAGGTCACGCGGCCGACCGCCCGGCCGTCCCTGAAGATCGGCTCGTTGTGGTAGAGCAGCGGCTCGGGGTCCTCCAAGGCGAACTGCACCAGGCGTCTCGTCAGACCCTTCTCCTTCTGGCGCAGGACCGCCTCGCGGCCGATGAACGGTTCTTTCTTGTCGAAGGCGCAGAAGCGGCCGAGACCGGCTTCCAGAACCGTGTCCTCGTCGGTGATGTCGTGGCCCCAGTGGCGATAACCCTTTTCCAGCCGCAAACTATCCATCGCGTGCATGCCGGCGAGGCGCAGACCGAGGTCCTCGCCGGCCGCCATCAGCGCGTCGAACACGCCGACGGCAAACTCGGCAGGCACGTAGAGTTCCCACCCCATTTCGCCCACGTAGCTCATGCGCGTGGCGCGCAGGCGCGCGTAGCCCACCTCGATCTCGCGCGACGCGCCGAACGGGAACGCGGCGTTGTTCAGGTCCACCGCCGTCACGCGCGAGAGCAGCGCGCGGCTCTCCGGCCCCATGACGCCGATCACCGCCAAGGCCGAGGTGACGTCGGTCACCGTGACGCGCGACTCCGACGTGCTACGCTTCAACCAGGTCCAGTCGCGCAACGCCGTGGCGGCCGAGGTGACGACGAGGAAGCTGTCCTCGGCGAGCCTTGTAACCGTCAGGTCCGCCTCGATACCGCCCTTGGGGTTGAGCCACTGGGTGTAGACCGCGCGGTCCACGGGCCCCGCCACGTCGTTGGCCGAGAGCCGCTGCAACAGCGCCTCGGCGTCCGGTCCCTCGACCAGGAACTTGGCGAACGAGGTCTGGTCGAAGAGGCCGACGCGCTGGCGCACGGCATGGCACTCTTCGGCGCAGTAGGGGAACCAGTTCTGCCGCCGGTAGCTGTAGCGGTAGACGGGCTCGACGCCCGGCGGCGCGTACCAGTTCGGGCGCTCCCAGCCCGCCACCTCGCCGAAGCAGGCGCGGCGCTCCTTGAGCCGGCCGTAAAGCGGCGACAGGCGCACGCCGCGCGCGGTCTCGAACTGCCGGTAGGGCCAGTGCATGGCGTAGAGGAGGCCGAGCGCCTCCGACACGCGCTCGACCAGATAGGTCTTCCGCCCCTGGTGCGGCATCATGCGCCGGATGTCGACGTCCCACAGGTCGAACGGCGGCTCGCCGCCGACGATCCATTCGGCGAGCGCCTTGCCGGCGCCGCCGGCCGACTGGATGCCGATGGAGTTGAAGCCGCAGGCGACGTAGAAGTTGCGCAGCTCCGGCGCCTCTCCGAGCAGGTAGCGCTGGTCGGGCGTGAAGCTCTCCGGCCCGTTGAAGAACTTCCTGATTCCGACGTTGTGCAGCGCCGGCACGCGGTGCATGGCGCCTTCGAGAATCGGCTCGAAATGGTCGAGGTCCTCCGGCAGTTCCGTGAAACAGACGTCGTCCGGTATCCCGCCGACGGCCCACGGCTTCGCCCTCGGCTCGAAGGCGCCGATCAGGAGTTTCCCGGCATCTTCCTTGTAGTACGCGCATGAATCCATGTTGCGCATGACGGGGAGAGTCGGCGGCACGCCCGCCATCGGCTCGGTGACGATGTAGAAGTGCTCGCAGGCCTGCAACGGCACGTTGACGCCGGCCATGCGGCCCACCTCGCGCCCCCACAGGCCGGCGCAGTTGACGACGACCTCCGCCGCGATGTCGCCCTGCGCGGTCGTCACGCCCACGGCGCGCCCGTCGCGCACGATCACGCCTGTCACCCTCGTGTCCTCGAAGACGCGCGCGCCCCCTGCCCGCGCGCCCTTGGCAAGCGCCAAGGCCGTGTCTCCCGGGTTCGTCTGCCCGTCCTTGGGGAAATGGATCGCCCCCACCACGTCGGAGACGTTCAGGAGCGGCCAGAGCTCTTGCGCGCGCTTCGCCGCGATCGGTTCCGCCTCGACCCCGAAGGCGCCCGCCATTGAGGCGCCGCGTAAGAGCTCTTCCCACCGCTCTTCGTTGGTTGCGATCGAGATGCTGCCATTCTGCTTGAAGCCGGTGGCTTGCCCGGTCTCTTCTTCGAGCCCGCGATAAAGACCGATGGTGTACTGCGCGAGTTTAGTCAGGTTCGCCGTGTGTAGCATGGCGCGCACCAGGCCTGCGGCGTGCCAGGTGGTGCCGCTCGTCAGCTTCTTGCGCTCCAGGAGCACCACGTCGCGCCAGCCGAGCTTGGTCAGGTGATAGGCCACCGAGCAGCCGACGATGCCGCCGCCGATGACGACGACGCGGGCCGCGCTGGGGAAGCTTGCGCTCATGCAGCCATTATAGCCGCGCGCAGGCGGGCCGTCAGGCGTCGAAGCGGGCGAGCACGGCGGCGAGGTCCTCGCTCAGGTGCCGGCCGAGGCGGATGACCTCGGCGCCGGCCGGTCAGATCGGGCAGCCGCGCCCGCGCGCGCCGAGGAACGCGCGCAATGCCTCGGGCGCGGGATAGGAGCCCCAAGTGGAATCGACCTCCACCGAGAGCGCGGCCACGGCCATGGCCGTCTCCAACGCCTGACGCCAGGGGGCCCCCCGCGCCCGCGCCAGTGCCAAGCCCGCGGCGAAGGCGTCGCCCGCGCCGGTGGCGTTGACCGCCTTCACCTCGAAGGCCGGCAGCTCGAACCGCTCGCCCCCGCAGTCGGCATAGACGCCGCGCCGGCCCCTCGTCATCGCCACGTTGGGCACGCCCCAGCGTTCGCGGATGCAGGCGACGACGCGCTCCGGGCCCGGGTCCTCTTCGGCGCCAATGCCCGCAAGCAGCCGCCCCTCGTGCTCGTTGGGCAGCAGCAGGTCCACATCCGCCAAGTCCAGGTCTGCCAGCTCGGGTATCGGCGATGGTGACAAGACCGTGGTCAACCCCAGTCGCTTGGCGACACGCAGCGCGTAGAGCGCGCGCTCGACCGGAATCTCGAACTGGGCGAGGAGACAGCGCGCCCGGCCGATGGCCTCGGCGGCGGCCTCGATCTCGGCGTCGGTCAGCTCCCGGTTCGCCCCCATGTCGGTGGCGATGAGCGTCTCGCCCCGGCGGTCCACCAGCACGAAACCCACGCCGGTATAGGTACTATCGCTCCGATAGAGGAACCGGGCATCGACCTCGAGACGCCGGAACCAGTCGTCGAGGCTCACCGCCGCCTCGTCGGCGCCCACCTTGCCGACGAAGAGCACCCTGGCGCCGAGGCTGGCGGCGCAGATCGCCTGGTTCGAGCCCTTGCCGCCATCGTCGGGCCGCCGGAAGTTCCAGCCGATGATCGATTCGCCCGGCCCCGGCAGCCGCTCGCAGTCCATGAACAGGCCGTAGGCGTGGCTGCCGACGACGGCGATGTCGAATTCCGTCACCGGCTAATCGAGCGCCCGCGGCGGCGCCGCCGCCGTCCGGGCGTCGACCCACACCGCGGCGTCCCTGTGTCCCTGCACGAAGGTGCAGGGGAATTCCACGGTGGGCTCGTGCATCAGCATGACGCGCAGGATGGTCTGCTTCCACGGGCCGCCGTCGCTGACCAGCAGCATCTTCCGCGCCGACAGCAAATCCTTCATGCCGAGGGTGACCGCCATCGGCGGCACGCCGCGCGTGTTGCCGCCCAGCGCGCGCTCGGCGAACGCGATGATGGTCTCGTCGTTGATGTGGAGGATGCGGGTGCCGCCGTCGCGGAACGCCTGGTCGGAGATCTTGTACCAGCGCGAGGTCGGCGGCTCGTTGAAGGCGAGGTGGCCGCTGAAGCCGAAGCCGGCCAACGTCAAGTCGATGCCGCCCAGCGCCGCGATGCGTTGGGAAATGTCGAGCATGTTGCGGGGCGAGGGGAAGGTCAGGTTCTCGTCCGGCGGCCGCAGCTCGGGGTCGAGCAGATCGTACAGGTTGCGGCGCATGTAGCCTTCGAGCGAGAACGGGTGGTCGAACGCAAGCGGGCGGCACTGCCAGTCGAGCCACTCGTCCATGTTGAAGCAGAAGCAGTCGCGCCAGGAGATGCGCTCGCGGTTCGAGAGCTCGGCCAGCAGCGGGTAGTGCTTCTTCGGGCCGACCGGGAGGATGAGCCGCGTCGGCAGGCGCAGGGCGTTGCGCTCCCGGATCAGGTCGGCGAAGAATCGCGCCAGGGTCCGGAACATCGCCGAGGAATCGGGGAAGATGCGCAGCGGGATGCGGCCGAGCTCGCCCAGCCGCTCGGCCGGCACCGCGACGATCTCCTCCCAGCTCATGGCGCGCGCGCCGGCGCCGGGCCGCCCGTCGTTCATGCTCGCCTCCCCCTTGCTTTGTAGGGGCGGGCGCGCGCTGGCGTCAATCTTAGCCGTTGGCGCGCCGGCGCCCGTGCCGCTAGTGGTATGGTTCCGACAAATGGTTCCCGAGGGGGAACCATTT
>CAYPKW010000122.1:0-5448 GCA_964411425.1 uncultured Rhodospirillaceae bacterium | reverse complement strand
CTAGTCTCCCGAAAACAGCGGGCGCCGGGCAGCAGTGAGTGCCAGCGAGAACGCCGCCGACAGCAAGGCCGACATCGAGTTCGTCGAGGTCTCCAAGCACTTCGGCGAGGTCGTCGCCGTCGACCGCGTCAGCCTTACCGTGGCGCGCGGCTCGTTCCACTCCCTGCTGGGGCCGTCGGGGTGCGGCAAGACCACGTCGCTCAGGCTCATCGCCGGCTTCGAGCAGCCGAGCGCCGGCGACGTGCGGGTCGGCGGCGTCTCCATGGTGGGCGTGCCGGCCTATCGCCGGCCGGTCAACATGGTGTTCCAACACTACGCGCTGTTCCCGCATCTCGACGTGGCCGGCAACATCGGCTACGGGCTGAAGCAGCGCCGCCCGCGGCCGGAGCGGGCCGAAATTCTGCGCCGGGTGGCCGAGACGCTCGAGCTCGTGCGGCTGCCCGGCTTCGAGCGCCGGCGGGCGTGGGAACTGTCGGGCGGCCAGCAGCAGCGCGTGGCGCTTGCCCGCGCCCTCATCAACCGGCCGACGGTCCTGCTCCTGGACGAGCCGCTGGCGGCGCTCGACCGGCGCTTGCGCCGCGACATGCAGATCGAACTGCAGAACCTGCAGCGCGAGGTCGGCATCACCTTCGTGCTGGTGACGCACGACCAGGAGGAGGCCCTCTCGATGAGCGACACAATCGGCATCATGCGCGACGGGCGCGTGGTGCAGATGGGCAGCCCCAGCGAGCTGTACGACCGGCCGGTCAACCGCTACGTCGCCGGCTTCGTCGGCGAGTCGAACTTCTTCGCCGGCGAGGTGATCGAGGCCGACGGCGCCGGCGCCACCATCCGCACCGAGCGCGGCGTGGTGTTGAGCGCGCCCTATGCCGCGCCGGGCCGCACGCTCGAAGGCCAGCGCAGCGCCGTCATCGCGGTGCGGCCCGAGGTCATTGAGATGTGGGCCGGGCCGGCGCCGCCGGGGACGGAGGAGCTGGCTTGCCGCGTGGCCGGAACGGTGCATAATCGCATCTATCTGGGCGACCAGACGGAATACAGCGTCGGCACCGCGCAACTGGGCGACGTGCTGGTCCGGGCCCCCAAGGGCGCGGCCGCGCAGGACCTGGGCACGGGCGAGGCAGTGACGCTGGGCTGGCGGCAGGCGAACAGTTTGGCGCTCGCCGATGTTTGAGCGGCGCCGCGCCGACAGGGACGAAACGGCAACAGGGAAAGGAAAATCGCGATGACCGACAAGACGACGAAACGAAGCCGCCCGAAGGGTGCGGTCTCCCGGCGCAAGTTTCTCGGCGTCGCCGGGGGCGCCGCGGCGGGCGCCGCGTTACCAGGCATCTTCGCGCCGCGCCCCATCCGGGCCGCGGAGGGCGAGGTCTACCTCGCCTCGTGGCCGAACTATCACGACCCGGCCAACTTCGAGGCGTTCACCGCCAAGACCGGCATCAAGGTGAAGCTGGACGTGTTCGGCTCGAACGAGGAGATGATCGCCAAGCAACAGGCCGGCGGCACCGGCTGGGACGTGATCGTGCCGACCAACTACACGATCGTCGACTACGTGCAGAACGACCTGATCGTGCCGCTCGACCTAGGCAAGATCCCCAATTTCGACGCCAGCCAGCACGAAGAGCGCTTCACCCACGAGGGCACCAAGGACGGCAAGGTCTATGCGGTGCCGAAGGACTGGGGCACCACCGGCTACTTCGTCAACACCAAGCAGATCGCCGAGCGTCCGACCACCTGGCGGGAGTTCTGGGACCTGTTGATGACGAAGTACTCCGGGCGCGGCACGGTGCACGACTACCAGCTCACCACCATCGGCAACGCGCTCAAGTATTTCGGCTACTCCTTCAACTCGGTCGATCCCAAGGAGCTGGCCGAGGCGGAAAAGCTGTTGATCGGCTCGAAACCGCATCTGTTCGCCATCACCTCGGACTACCAGCCGGCGGTACGCAACGGCGATGCGTGGATCGGCCTGTGCTGGACCGGCGACGCGGTGCAGCTGCGCCGCGACATGCCGGAGATCGAGTACGTGATCGGGCGCGAGGGTGGCGAGATCTGGACCGACTTCTACGTGCTCACCAAGGAGGCGCCGAACCCGGCCGCGGGCTACGCCCTCATCGACTACCTGCAGGGCCCGGAGGTGAACGCCAAGGAGGTGCTGTTCCACGGCTATCCGCCGACCGACAAGCGGGTGGTGGCCCTGCTGCCGAAGGAGGTGACCGAGAACCCGGTGCTCTATCCGGCGGCCGAGCTTCTGACCAACCTGGAGTTCGGCGCCGCGGGCCTCGGCACCAACGAGCTGCGCGCGGAGGTCTATGCGCGCTTCAAGTCGGCGTAGACCCCGACGGCATCCTTTGGTCCCCCTCCCCTCTCCCCCGGCCGGGGGCGGAGCGGGAGGGGGGGTGCGAGCGTGAAGCAGGCAACGCGCGAGAGCCTGGCGACGGGCGCCCTCATGGCGCCGGCGGCTTCCGTGTTCCTCGTGCTGCTGGTGCTGCCCATGATCGTGGTGGTGGTGTTCAGCTTCGGCGAGCGCGACCCCGGGGGCGGCTGGCAACCGGCCTTCACGCTGGCGCAGTACGCCAACCTTCCGGCTCGCTGGCCCGCCTTCAAGAACACGCTGACGCTGGCGCCGGCCGGCACGTTGATCTGCCTCGTCATCGCCTATCCGCTGGCCTACTACCTGGCGCTCAAGGCGAGCCCCAGGGCGCGCACGCTGCTGCTGATCCTGGTCATCGTGCCATTCTGGACCAGTTTCCTCATCCGCACCTATGCCTGGATCTTCATCCTCGGCGGGCGCGGTTTGCCGGCGCTGATCGAGTTCATCGGCTTGCCCGAGGTGCGCCTCATCAACACGCCGGCGGCGGTGCTGATGGGCATCGTGTACGCTTATCTGCCGCTCATGGTGTTCCCGATCTACGTCAGCCTGGAGCGGCTGGACAAGCGGCTGCTGGAGGCGTCCGAGGACCTCGGCGCCGACCCGTGGCGCGGCTTCCTGCAAGTGACACTGCCGCTCTCGGCGCCCGGCGTCGTCACCGGCTGCATGCTGGTGTTCATCCTGCTGATGGGCGAATACCTGATCCCGGCGCTCTTGGGCGGCGGCAAGGTGTTCTTCGTCGGCAACGCGCTCGTCGATCTGTTCCTGCAATCGCGCAACTGGGCGTTCGGCTCGGCGGTGGCGGTGGGGCTCGTCGTCATCATGCTGGTGACGGTGACGCTCTATTTGCGCGCCACGCTGCGCAACCCGGCGATGCGCGCGCAGTCGCTGCTGTAGGGCCGTCATGCGAATCTACGCGACGGCGGTGTATCTGTTCCTCTATCTGCCGATCGCCTTCATCGTGCTGTTCAGCTTCAACGCCGGCCGGCACGCCGCCGGCTTCCAGGGCTTCTCGCTGCAATGGTACGCGATCGCCGCCAACAACGACTTCGTGATGGAGGCGTTGCGCAACAGCCTGGCGATCGCCTTCGTGTCGTCCGGCGCCGCGACGCTGTTCGGCACCGCCGCCGCGCTCGCCTTGCAGCGCCTGAGGGGGCCGTTGCGCTGGCTGTTCGACGCCCTCACCTACATCGCCATCATGGTGCCGGGCATCGTCATCGGCATCTCGACGCTGATCGCGCTGGTCACCACCTTCAACCTCGTCAACCCGGTGCTGGCCGCGCTGTGGCCGGGCGACCCGGCGGCGGCGCCGCGGCTCCACCTCGGCTACGCCTCGGTCATGGCGGCGCACGCGCTGTTCGCCATGGCGCTCGTCATCGTCATCGTGCGGGCCCGCATCATGGGCATGGACCGCGCGCTGATCGAGGCCTCGGCCGACCTCTACGCCACCCCGTTCGGTACCTTTCGCCAGGTGACCCTGCCGTTGATCGGGCCCGCGGTGCTGGCGGGCTTCCTGTTGAGCTTCACCTTCAGCTTCGACGATTTCGTCATCGCGTTCTTCGTCGCGGGCTCCAATACCACGCTGCCGATCTACGTGTTCGCCTCGATCCGGCGCGGCGTCACGCCCGAGATCAACGCCATCGGCACCGCCGTGCTGACGCTTTCGCTCTTGCTGCTGTTCGGCTCGCAGTTCCTGCTGCGCCGGGGCGGGCGAAAGCCTTGACAGGCGGCGGCGCGGGCCGGTTCACTCTCGTCCACACAGCAGGAGGGCCGCCATGTACACGCTCTACTGGGCGCCGGGCTCGAGCTCGATGGCGCCGCAAGCGATGCTGGAGGAGGCGGGCGCGCGCTACGAGTTGCGGATGGTCGATACGTCCCTCGGCGTGCCGCGCGATCCTGAGCTCTTGAAGCACAACCCCGGCGGCAAGGTGCCGACCCTGGTGATCGACGGCAGACTGGGGGTGTACGAGGCGGCGGCCATCGTCATGTGGCTGGCCGAGCGCCATCCGGCGACGGGGCTGGCGCCCGCGTCCGGCGACGAGTTGCGCGGGGCGTATCTGCAATGGCTGGCGTTCCTGTGCGACACCGTGCAGCCGGCCTACTTGCGCTGGTACTACCCGGAGCGCCACACCGCCGACCCGGCCGGCGCCGAGGGCGTGCGCGCCAAGGCCACCGAGGATCTGGAAGGGCTGTGGAGCCGCATCGACCGGGCGCTCGAACCCGGTCCCTATCTGCTCGGGCCGCGGGCGTTCGCCTGCGACCTTTACTTGCACATGCTGTCCACCTGGCAGGACCCGCTGCCGGACCTCTACCGGCGCTGGAAGAACGTCAAGCGCTGCGCCGACCTGGTGGCGGCGCGCCCGGCCGTGCAGCGCATGATGCAGCAGAACCAGGCGGCGTGACCACGACGCCAGCGGAGCTCCTCGACTTCTGGTTCGTGGAGGCCGGCCGCCGGCGCTGGTTCGCCAAGGACGCCGGGTTCGACGCCCTGGTGCGGCGGCGCTTCGAGGTATTGCTGGCGCGGGCGGCCGAAGGCGGGCTCGATCATTGGCAGGCCGAGCCGGAGAGTTCGCTCGCCCTCGTCATCCTGCTGGACCAGTTCCCGCGCAACATGTACCGCGACCGCCCGCGGGCATACGCCCATGACGGAGAGGCGCGGCGCGGCGCCGGCCTGGCGGTGGAGCGCGGGCACGACCGGCGGGCGCCGCTCGACCGAAGATTCTTTTTCTACCTGCCGTTCGAGCACGGCGAGGACGCGGGCGACCAGCGCCGTTCGGTGGCGCTGTTCCGGCGCTGGATGGAGGAGCATGAAGGATCGGGCCGCGCCAGGGCCGAGGAGCAGTTCCTCTACGTGCTGCGCCACCAGGAAATCATCGAACGGTTCGGGCGCTTCCCGCACCGCAACCGTATCCTCGGGCGGACTTCCACGCCCGAGGAGGAGGCGTTCCTCGAGGAGCCGAAGTCATTGTTCTAGGCCGTGAACTCATAAACGGGCTCTGGTCGCTCTGGTGCGCCGGTGTCCGCTTCCAGGTCGAAAGCAACCTTCGTTCTAGCGGCTCGGCATGTCGCAGAAGTGCCAG
>CAYPKW010000121.1:0-5652 GCA_964411425.1 uncultured Rhodospirillaceae bacterium | reverse complement strand
GCCATGGACCCCGGCTCGCGCGGCTGTGCCGCTTGGCCGGGGTGACAACCGAAAACGTCACAATGGGGGTACCATCTGTCGGTGTCGCACCACTAGCCCAGCGCCTTGTATCTCTCCATCGCCTGCACCAGCGCGGCCCTGATGCCGGGCTCCATGGCCGAGTGCCCGGCGTCGGGCACCACGACGTATTTCGCCTCCGGCCAGGTGCCGGCGAGCTCGTCCGCGGTCGCGATCGGGCAGACGAGATCGTAGCGCCCCTGCACGATGGTGGCCGGGATGCGGCGGATGCGGCCCACGTCCCGCAACAGCGAGTTCTCCGGCAGGAAGATGTCGTGGCTGAAGTAGTGCGCCTCCATGCGCGCGAGGCCGAGCGCCGTCGTATCGTGGCTGAAGGAGCTTACCGTCTCCGGGCTCGGCAACAGGGTGCAGCAGGTGCCTTCGTACACGCTCCACGACTTCGCCGCCGGCATGTGCACCAGGGGATCGGGGTCGATCAGCCGGCGGTAGTAATTGGCGAGGAGATCGCCGCGTTCGGCCGCGGGCAGGAACTCGGAAAACGCGCGCCACGCCTCCGGCGCGAACGCGCGCATGCCGTAGAGGAACCAGTCGATCTCGCTCTTCCGGCACAGGAAGATGCCGCGCAGGATGAGGGCGCGGACGCGCTCCGGATGCGTCTCGGCATAGGCGATGGCGAGGGTCGAGCCCCAGGAGCCGCCGAACACCAACCAGGCGTCGATGCCGAGTTGGCGGCGCAGGGCCTCGATGTCGGCGACGAGGTGCGGCGTGGTGTTGTCGGCGATCTCGCCCAGGGGCTGCGAGCGCCCGGCGCCGCGCTGGTCGAAGACGACCGCGCGGTAGTGCGCCGGGTCGAAGAAGCGCCGGTGCACGGGGGCCGCCCCCGCCCCCGGCCCGCCATGCAGGAAGACCACCGGCACGCCGTCCGGGCGGCCGCATTGTTCCCAATACATCCGATGCCGGCCGTCGAGGTCGAGGTAGCCCGATTGAAAGGGATCGATCTCCGGATAGAGCTCGGTGCGCGGCGTCACGCTTTCCATTGCCGACAATGTCCCGATTGACCCAGCGCGCCTCCTCTATACTACGTTCCATGAGCCTGGCGCCGCCGTTGTCTCGCTGTCTCGCCGTGGCATTGCTGTGCGGCGTTCCGGCCGCGGCGGCGGCGCCGGCGCCGCTCGAAACCGGCGGGCGCGCCACGGTGGTCGAGGCGATCGACGGCGACACCGTGCGCCTCTCGGACGGCCGCACTTTGCGCCTAGTCGGCCTGCAGGCGCCGAAGCTGCCGCTGGGGCGGCCCGACTTCGAGGCCTGGCCGCTGGCGCCCGAGGCCAAGGCGGCGCTGGAGGAGTTGGCGCTCGGCCGCGAGGTGGAGCTCGGCTACGGCGGCAGGCGCCTCGACCGCCATGGCCGCGCGCTCGCCCATCTCCATGCGGACGGCGTCTGGATCCAGGGCGAGATGCTAAGGCGCGGCCTCGCCCGCGTGTACAGCTTTCCCGACAACCGCGCGCTCCTGGCGGAGATGCTGGCACTGGAGGAGGCAGCGCGCCAAGCGCGGCGCGGCATCTGGGCCGATCCCTTTTATCGCATCCTGACGCCGGAGGAGGCGGGCGAGGCTATCGACAGCTTTCAATTGGTCGAGGGGTTGGTTCTCGATGCCAGCGTGATCCGCGGGCGCGGCTATCTCAATTTCGGCCCCGATTGGCACAGCGACTTCACGCTTACCATCGACCCGGAGAGCCGGCGGCGATTCGAGGCGGCCGGGACCGAGATCGGCGCCTACGCCGGCCGACGGGTGCGGGCGCGCGGCTGGCTGAAGTCCTATAATGGCCCGATGATCGAGTTGACCCATCCGGAGCAGATCGAGGTGTTGGCGCCATGACAGGGCGAGCGCGCGTAATCGCGGCCCTGGTGATGCTGTGCGGCGCCGCCGCGTCGCTCGCCGGCTGCACCGTCAACCCGGCGACCGGCCGGCAGAGCTTCACCGGCTTCTTGTCGCCCGCATCGGAGGCCGACATCGGCCGCCAGCACCATGGCGAGATCCTCGAGGCGTTCGGCGGCGCCTACGAGGACCCGGAGCTGGCGCGCTACGTCGCGAGCGTGGGCCAGCTGCTCGCTTCGACTTCGGAGCGCGCCTCCCTCGCGTTCACCTTCACGGTGCTGGATACGCCTATCGTCAACGCCCTGGCTTTGCCCGGCGGCTATGTCTACGTGACGCGCGGCCTGCTGGCGCTGGCGGACAACGAAGCGGAGCTGGCGAGCGTGCTGGCGCATGAGATCGGCCACGTCGCGGCGCGCCATACGGCGGAACGCTACAGCCAGGCGGTGCTAGCCAACATCGGGCTGATCGGCGTCGGGATCGCCACCGGCGGCGCTTTCGCCGACGCGCTCGGCACCGGCGCCGCGGCCTATCTGCAAGGCTACTCGCGCGACCAGGAGTACGAGGCCGACATCCTCGGCGTGCGCTACCTGGCGCGCGCCGGCTACCAGCCCGCGGCCATGTCGAGCTTCCTCGCGGCGCTCGCGGCCGCCGACCGTCTCGACGCCGAATTGGCCGGCCGGCCCGAGGCGGCGGCCGCGTTCGACATCATGTCGTCGCACCCGCGCACCGCCGACCGGGTCGGGCGCGCCGTCGCGGCGGCCGGCGTCGCCGCAGTCGCGAACCCGATGCTCGAGCGCGACGCTTATCTCGCCCAAATCGACGGTCTCTTGTACGGCGACGCGCCCGAGCAGGGCTACGTCAGGGGCCGCCGGTTTCTGCATCCCGCGCAGGGCTTCGCCTTCGAGGTGCCGCCGGGCTTCCACATGATGAACGGGCCCGGGCGAGTGATCGCTCACGGGCCGCAGGATTCGGCCATCGCCTTCGACAGCGCTCCACCGACCGACCGCGACATGGCGAGCTACCTGACCGAGGATTGGGGACGCAACATCGCCCTCGACGGCGTCGAGACGCTCGAGGTGAACGGCTACGAGGCGGCCACCGGCATCGTCACCGTCAGAGGCGGCGGCGGCGAGACCGACGTGCGGCTGGTGGCAATCCGCTTCGAGGACGGCAACGTCTATCGGTTCGTCTTCGTGACGCCGCCGGCCGTCACCCAGCAGTTGGCGCTGGAGTTGCGGCGCACGACCTACAGTTTCCGGCGCCTCGACCCAGGGGAGGCGGCGGCGTTGAGGCCGCAGCGCATCGCGGTGATGACGGCCGGGCCCGGCGACACGGTGGAGCGTCTGGCGCGCCGCATGCCGTTCGAGGACCGCCGCGAGGAGCGTTTTCGGGTCCTCAACGGCCTCGTGGCCGGCGAGCGGCTCGGCCCCGGCCCGGTCAAGTTGATTGTCGAATAGGGGCGGCGGTTGGTGGAGCCGAGGGGGATCGAACCCCTGACCTCCTCATTGCGAACGAGGCGCTCTCCCAGCTGAGCTACGGCCCCGCCCCGGCGGGCGCCGCGGAATATGCGGAGCGGGTGCCGCGGGTGTCAAGCGCCGCTACTTGCGCCGCCCCCGGCGGAACGGTAGTTTCGCCCGCGGCCCCCCGGCGGCAACGGATGTCCCATGCAATCCCTGGCGCAGCTCATCGCCCTGCTCATCAACATCTACATCTGGCTGCTGATCGCCTCGGCGGTGCTGAGCTGGCTGGTCAGCTTCAACGTGGTCAACACCCGCAACCGATTCGTTTACGCGGTCGGGGACATCCTGTACCGGGTGACCGATCCCGCGCTCAGGCCATTGCGCCGGTTCATTCCCAACCTGGGCGGCATCGACGTGACGCCGGTGGTGCTGATCCTGGCGCTGATCTTCCTCAGAAGCCTGATCTTTGAGTACGTCTTCTGAGGTCTCGCCCTTCGCGGCCACGCCGCAGGGCGTGCGTGTCACGGTGCGGCTCAAGCCGCACGCGCGGCGCGACCGGATCGAAGGGCTGGCGAAGGAGCCCGGCGGCGGGGTTGCGCTCAAGGTATCGGTGAGCGCGGCGCCCGAGGACGGCAAGGCGAACGCGGCGCTGATCCTGTTGTTGGCGCGGGAATGGCGGCTGCCGCGCCGCGTTCTTTCGCTGGCAACGGGTAGCAGGGTCCGCCGCAAGGCGATCACGGTCGCGGGCGACCCGGTCCGCCTGATGCAGGCCCTGGAAGGCTGGCGAGCCAACAGCCTGCCCCGGCCACCGGCCGAAGTAAGGATGGCATGACCGGCGCGAGCGCCACGCCAGCGTCCCAGAGCAAGATCATCGACGGCAGGGCGATCGCCTCGAACTTGCGCCGGCGCATCGCCCACCAGGTTGAGAGCCTGAAGGCGGCTCACGGCCTGGTGCCGGGACTGGCCGCCGTGCTGGTCGGCGAGGACCCGGCGAGCCAGGTGTACGTGCGCAACAAGGGCCGCGAGACGGTCGAGACCGGCATGAATTCCTTCGAGCACCGGTTGCCGGCGTCCACCAGCCGGGACGAGCTGTTGGCGCTGGTGCGCCGGCTCAACGCCGACCCGGCGGTCAACGGCATCCTGGTGCAGCTGCCGCTGCCGAAACAGATCGACCCGCAGGCGATCCTCGACGCCCTCGATCCGGAGAAGGACGTGGACGGGTTCCACGTGGTGAACGCCGGCCGGCTCGCGACCGGATGCCCGGCGCTCGTCCCCTGCACGCCGCTAGGCTGCATGCTGCTGCTCAAGGACCGGCTCAAGGAGCTTGCCGGCAGGCGCGCCGTGGTGGTCGGCCGCTCCAACATCGTCGGCAGGCCGATGGCGGCGTTGCTGCTGGCCGAGCACTGCACCGTCACCGTTGCCCACTCGCGCACCAGGGACCTGCCGGGCGAATGCCGGCGCGCCGAAATCCTGGTCGCCGCCATAGGCCGAGCGGAGATGATCCGCGGCGACTGGGTGGCGCCGGGCGCCACGGTCATTGACGTCGGCGTCAACAGGATCGAGCGCCCGGACGGCAAGACGTGGCTGGTCGGCGACGTGGCGTTCGAGGAAGCGCTGGCGCATGTCGGCGCCATCACGCCGGTGCCGGGCGGCGTCGGCCCGATGACCATCGCCTGCCTGTTGCAGAACACGCTGACCGCGGCCTGCCGGCAGCGCGGCATCGCGCCGCCGCCATGACGGGCCCGCGATGAGCGCGCTCGCATTCACCTTGGCGCTGTTCGTCGGCAGCCATTTCCTGGTGTCGAGCACGAGGTTGCGGCCCTGGCTGGTCGCGCGGGCCGGCCTCAGGACGTATCTGGCGCTCTATTCTGCCGTGGCGTTGGGTCTGTTCGTCTGGGCAGTCTTCGGCTATAGGACGGCGCCGTTCCTCGCCGTGTGGAGCCCGCCCGCCTGGACGGCGCTCGTGCCGCTCTCAGCGTTGCCTCTGGCGCTGATGCTCCTGGTCGGCGGCCTGTCGCAGCCCAACCCCACCGCGGTGATCGCGAGCGAGCCGGCGCGGGCCAGGCCGAGCGGCATCTACGCCGTGACCCGCCATCCGGTGATGTGGGCGATCGGGCTGTGGGCGCTCTCGCACCTGGCGGCCAACGGCGACGGCGCCTCGATGCTGCTGTTCGGCGCGCTCGCCGTGCTGGCGCTCGCGGGCACCCTTGCCATCGAGCGGCGCAAACGCGAGGCGTGGGGCAAGGAGTGGGAGCCGTTCGCCGGCGCCACCTCGAACCTGCCGTTCGTGGCGCTCGC
>CAYPKW010000120.1:0-5916 GCA_964411425.1 uncultured Rhodospirillaceae bacterium | reverse complement strand
AGGAGTGGGAGCCGTTCGCCGGCGCCACCTCGAACCTGCCGTTCGTGGCGCTCGCGCAGGGCCGTGCGCGGCTCGCCATCGCCGACCTCGGTTGGTGGCGGATCGGCCTCGCGGCCGTGCTCTATGTCCTGCTGCTGGGCGCCCACCCGCACGTCATCGGGGTGCCCGCCTGGCCGTGGTGACGGCGAGCTAAGATCAGGGTCTTGATCTTAGCTCTGGACCGGCTTATGGTCACTAAGATCAGTCATTTGATCTTAGTTGGCAGTCATGCTGCAAGTCACTGAATCAGAAATACAAAAACGCCTCGCCTTCGATAACTCGTGGTGGGTGGAGAGGGCGGTCCCGAAGCGTTTCCGCGATTGGCCCAGGCGGGCATACCTGGGCGGCCTCTACGCGATGATGGCCGAGTCCAAGGTGCGCCGGGCCGTGGTGCTGCTGGGGCCGCGCCGTGTCGGCAAGACCGTCATGCTCCACCAGTCGATTCAGCGGCTGATCGATAACGGCACCGACCCGAAGGCGATTCTTTACGTGTCGGTGGACACTCCGGTCTACAGCGGCCTGCCGCTGGAGCTTCTGCTGCGGCTCTTCATGGAGACGCACAAGCACCACCGCGCCGACCGCCTCTTCGTCATCTATGACGAGATCCAGTACCACAAGGACTGGCAGGTTCATCTCAAGTCGCTTGTGGATTCGTATCCCGAGATCCGCTTTGTCGCCTCGGGTTCCGCCGCCGCGGCGCTGCGGATGAAGAGCATCGAGTCCGGCGCCGGCCGCTTCACCGACTTCCTGCTGCCGCCGCTGACGTTCGCCGAATTTCGCCATTTCGCGAAACGCGGAGCGCTGGAACGATTCACCGACACCTCGCCCGAGGCGATTGCGGCGCTCAATCGGGATTTCGTGGACTACCTGAACTTCGGCGGATTCCCCGAGGCCGTCATGGACGAGAGCATCCGCCAGAGCATGGACCGCTACATCGCGAGCGACATCATTGACAAAGTCCTGCTGCGCGATTTGCCGAGCCTATACGGAGTGAGCGACACGACGGAACTCAACCGCCTATTCACGATCCTCGCCTACAATACGGGCAGCGAGGTGAACCTCGAGGGGCTATCCCAGGCATCCGGCGTCGCCAAGAACACACTGCGGAGATATCTCGAATACCTGGAAGCCGCCTTCCTCATCCATCGCCTCCACCGCGTGGACGAGAACGCACGGCGGTTCAAGCGGGCGACGCACTTCAAGGTGTTCTTGACCAACCCTTGTATCCGCGCCGCCCTCTTTGGCGCCGTCGGACCCGACGATGAGGCGATGGGGCGCATGAGCGAAACCGCACTCGTCAGCCAGATGGCGCATATCGAAGCCGTAGAACGGTATTTCTATGCCCGTTGGCCAAGGGGGGAGGTCGACCTTGTCGAGCTCCACCCGACCAGCCAACGACGTCATCTCGCAATGGAAGTGAAATGGAGCGATCGAGCGGCCGAAAGGCCAGAGAAGGAGTTGTCGGGACTCATCGATTTTTGCGTCAGAAACGAACTCAATGAAGGTTGGGTGCTAACCCGGTCGCAATTGCGGACCGTAAGGATCGGAAAACTTAGGCTCATGATGCAGCCTGCCGCAATGGTTTGCCAAAACATTGATTACGCCTACATCGCGCAGCCTATCTCCGAGGGAAAGCATCCACGCACATGGATCCCTTTTGCCGCGGCAGCGGCCGGCGACGAACTCCCCGATTAACCCCGCTCGCGCTTCAGCAGCCTTAGCCTGAGCGCGTGCAGCTTGATGAATCCCTCGGCGTCGCGCTGCTGGTAGGCGCCGGCGTCCTCCTCGAACGTGACGTGGGCCCGGCTGTAGAGCGAGTGCGGCGACTTGCGCCCGACCACCGCCGCCGACCCCTTGTAGAGCTTGAGCCGCACGGTGCCGGCGACGCGCTCCTGGCTCTTGTCGATGAGCGCTTGCAGCATTTCCCGCTCGGGCGCGAACCAGAATCCGTTGTAGACGAGCTCGGCGTAGCGCGGCATCAGCTCGTCCTTCAAGTGCGCGGCGCCACGGTCCAGCGTCAGGCTCTCCATCGCCCGATGGGCGGCGTGGAGGATGGTTCCTCCCGGCGTCTCGTAGACGCCGCGCGACTTCATGCCGACGAAGCGGTTCTCCACGAGATCGACGCGCCCGACGCCGTTCTCGCCGCCGAGCCGGTTGAGCTCGGCAAGGAGGGCCGCCGGCGACAAGCGCTTACCGTCGACCGCGACCGGGTCGCCCTCTTCGAACTCGATCTCGACATAGGTCGGCCTGTCCGGCGCCTGCTCCGGCGCCACGGTGCGGCTGTAGACGAACTCCTCCGGCTCCGTCCACGGATCCTCGAGCGCCTTCCCTTCGGCCGAGACGTGCAGGAGGTTCGCGTCCACCGAGAAAGGCGCCTCGCCGCGCCTGTCCTTGGCGATCGGAATCTGGTGCTTCTCGGCGTAGTCGATGAGCCGGGTCCGGGACGTAAGCTCCCATTCGCGCCAGGGGGCGATCACCCGGATATCGGGGGCGAGCGCGTAATAGGCGAGCTCGAAGCGCACCTGGTCGTTGCCCTTGCCGGTGGCGCCGTGCGCCACCGCGTCGGCGCCCACCTCGCGCGCGATCTCGATCTGCCGCTTGGCGATCAAGGGCCGCGCGATCGAGGTGCCGAGCAGGTAGACGCCCTCGTACAAGGCGTTGGCGCGGAACATCGGGAACACGAAGTCGCGCACGAACTCCTCGCGCAGGTCCTCGACGAAGATCTGCTTCACGCCCAGCGCCCGCGCCTTGGCGCGCGCCGGCTCCAGTTCCTCGCCCTGGCCGAGGTCGGCGGTAAACGCGATCACCTCGCAGCGGTAAGTCTCCTGCAGCCACTTGAGGATGACCGAGGTGTCGAGGCCGCCGGAATAGGCGAGCACGACCTTCTTCACGTCGGGGCGCATGGGGGACTCCCCTCGTCTTGAGTCGCGCCAAAGTAGGGGCGGGCGCCGGACGCCGTAAAATTAGAGCCCATCTCGGTCGGATGGAACCGGCTCGTTCGGCCAGCGGGCGAACGCGAACACCCAGATCATGACGAGGTTGAGGAGCGGTACGAAGGCCAAGGGCGTCCACCAGCCCGACAACCCCGCCTTGCGCAGCACCCGGACGATGCACCAGGCGAGGACCGCCAGGACCGCCAGCGCCGGCAAGTAGAGGAGCGCGATCCCGGACGGCTCGTGCGGCATTCTCTACTGCCCGGCGGCAGGCGGGCCGGTCCGCCAGCGCCCGAAGGCAAGCAACAGGATAATGGCGAGAAACCCGACGCCGGGCAGAAACCCCAGCAGCGACCATGCGGGACTGAAACCGGCGCGCCCGAAGATGCGCCACAGCGGCACGACCAGGACGGCCGCCAAGACGAGCGGGCCGAATAAATCGGCGTGCCACATGGCGTACATTCTCCGGACCTTAGCCGGCCGGCACAGGGGCCGCGTCGAGGGCGCGCCGCCGGCGCACGCTCTCGGATTTCAACTGGCCGCAGGCGGCCATGATGTCGCGCCCGCGGGGCGTGCGCACTGGCGCCGCGTAGCCGGCATCGAACACGATCCGGCTGAAGCGCCCGATGGCCTCGTCGGTCGAGCACTCGAACGGCGCGCCGGGCCACGGGTTGAACGGAATCAGGTTCACCTTGGCCGGAATGCCCCGGATGAGCTTGACGAGGGCGCGCGCGTCGGCGGCAGAATCGTTCACGTCCTTCAGCATCACGTATTCGAAGGTCATCCGCCGCGCGTTGTGCAGCCCCGGATAGTTGCGGCAGGCCTCCATCAGCTCCGCCAGCGGATACTTGCGGTTGAGCGGCACCAGCCGGTCGCGCAACTCGTCGGTGACCGCGTGCAGCGACACCGCCAGATTGACGCCCAATTCCTCGCCGCAGCGAGCGATCATCGGCGCCACGCCCGCGGTCGAGAGCGTGATGCGCCGGCGCGAGATGGCGATGCCCTCGCCGTCCATGACGATCTTCAAGGCCGTCGCCACGTTGTCGTAATTGTAGAGCGGCTCTCCCATGCCCATCATGACGATGTTGGAGACGAGCCGCCCGTCCCTGGGCGAGGGCCACTCGCCGAGCGCGTCGCGCGCCAGCATGACCTGGCCCACGATCTCCCCCGCCGACAGGTTGCGCACCAGCCCCTGCGTGCCGGTGTGGCAGAACCGGCAGGTGAGCGTGCAGCCGACCTGTACGGAGACGCAGAGCGTGCCGCGGTCCTCCTCCGGGATGTGCACGCTCTCGGCCCGCTCGCCGTCGGCGAACGCCAGCAGCCACTTGCGCGTGCCGTCGCCGGACAGGCGCTGCGCTGCGATCGCCGGGCGGCCGACGACGAAATGCTCGGCGAGCGCCGCGCGGAAGTCCTTGGCGAGCGAGGTCATGGCGGAGAAGTCCGTCGCCCCGCGATGATAAATCCAATGCCAGAGCTGGCGCGCCCGGAACGGGGCCGCGCCGACGCGGGCGAGCTCTTCGGCGAGCGCCGCCCGGCCGAGCCCGACGAGCGGGGGCCGCCCGCCGCCCGCCGAGGGCGGCGCGAAGGCGCTGGCGTGTCGGACGGCGCTCATCCGCGGCCCGCGCCTATGGCGCGACGCCGCAGGCGGTGTTGATGGCGGCGTATGCCTTCGTGAAGCCCTTCAAGGAATAGGTGTCGGTGGTGAGCGTGCCGCGTTCGGAGTTGCCCTTGACGATCATGGCGTTGCCATCGCGCATCGCGGCAACCAGCTTGTGGTCGGTCTCCTCGTCGCGCGCCCAGGCGGTGTTCTTGTCGGTGAAGAGCGTGAAGGTCTGGTCACCGATCTGCAGCGCTACCTCGCTGTCCTTCTTGTAGGTGTAGCCGGCAATGAGCGTCACCACGTCGAGCGAGCTGTTCGCCGGCCGATGGGTCACTAGCGTGTAGACCTTGCCGCGCTCCTTGTAGTTGCCGGCCGATCTCTTGGGATCGCTGGTCATGTAGCAGCCGAGGTTGCCGCCCTCGGTGAAGGTCACGGCCTCCCAATCGGCGAAGGTACCGATCGATTTCGGATCCTCGGCGCGGGCCGTCGCCGCCGCAAAGGCGACGACGACCGAGAGGACGAATGCTGCGTTCTTCATGCCGACCTACTGTCCTTCGTCCAACTGCCCCCGATTCCGGCACGACGCGGCCGGACGGAGCCTGCGAACGGTACTAGCCTGTCGGCCGTTTCCTTGCAAGCCGTTTGGCCGCCTAAGAATTGCCTCGGCGGGCCGCTTTCGTCTTCCACAGAGGCTCGCCATGGACGTGGGGCGGCGGTGCCGCCGCCGGCCCGCCGGCGGCCACCGGGCGTTCGGCGAAGCGACCGAGGGTCAACATGCGGTCGTACATGACGATCGCTCCGGCCACGCCCAGGTTGACGCAGAATTTCGCCGGGATGCGCACCAGGAAATCGCAGCGCTCGACGAGCTCGGGCGACAGCGTGCCGCGCTCGGCGCCCAGCACGTAGGCGGCGCGGCGCGGGTGGCGGAAGCTCGGCAGCAGCGTCGCCTCGGGCAAAACCTCGATCCCCACCAGCCGGCAACCTTGCGGCAGCCTGAGGTCGGCGACCCGCCCGTAGGCGTGCAACGGCAGGTTGTCCGCCGCGTCCGAGGTGTCCGAACGGCGCACCGACCGGGAGGTGGGGTCGAAGCCGGCGGCGATGGTGAACGCGAAGCTGGCGGCGAAGGCATGGGCGGTCCTGAGCAGGCTGCCGAGGTTCATCGGCTTGCTCACCCCTTCGACGCCGATGCCGAAATATCCGCGCATCGCGCAAACTTGCCTTGCGCGACCGGGCGAGGCAAGGTGGTCGCGGTCGTATGCCGCGCAAGCTCAAGAATCCGACATCGCATCCCGGCGCCGCCAACCCGCTGGCGGTGGACGTGACCCGCGGCGACTTAGTGGAGAG
>CAYPKW010000119.1:0-6028 GCA_964411425.1 uncultured Rhodospirillaceae bacterium | reverse complement strand
CACGTAAGAGCCCTTATCGGCGATGATCAAGGTCCGCTCGAACTGGCCGGTCTGCGCCGCGTTGATGCGGAAATAGGTGGACAGCTCCATGGGGCAGCGCACGCCCGGCGGAATGTAGGCGAACGAGCCGTCGGTGAACACGGCCGAGTTGAGCGTGGCGAAGAAGTTGTCGGAATACGGCACGACGCTGCCCAGGTAGCGGCGCACCAGGTCTGGATGCTCCCGCACCGCCTCGGAGATCGAGCCGAAGATCACGCCCGCCTCGGCCAGCTGCTTGCGGAAGGTGGTGGCCACCGACACGCTGTCGAACACCGCGTCCACGGCGACGCCGGCGAGCCGCTCCTGCTCCCTGAGCGGGATCCCCAGCTTCTCGTATGTGCGCAGCAGCTCCGGCGCGATCTCGTCCAGGCTCTTCGGCGCGGCGCTCGTCTTGGGCGCCGAGTAGTAATACGCGTCCTGGTAGTCGATGGGCGGGTAGCTGACGCTGGCCCAGTTCGGTTCGGACATTTTGGTCCAGGCGCGGTAGGCGCGCAGGCGCCATTCCAGGAGCCAGGCCGGTTCGTTCTTCTTGTTCGAGATGAAACGGACGATGTCCTCGCCGAGGCCCTTGGGCGCCGTCTCCGTCTCGATATCGGTGACGAAGCCGTATTTGTAGCCGGTGCCGGTGCCGAAGCTGGCGACGGTTTCGTTGGTCTGTGCCATCGCGCTACCCAAGCCTCGCCGCCGCGCCGGCGCGCGGCGCCGCGCCGACCGGCAACGTCGCCGTCATGTCGGCGAGCGAGACCTCCTGCAACGCCTTGAGGAGCGCGGCGTTGATGCGGTGCCAGCCCTGCCGGCTCGGGCAGATCGCCTCCACGTCGCAGGCGCCATCGCCGTGCTCGATGCACAGCGTGAGCGCGATCGGCCCGTCGAGGGCGGCGATGATGTCGGCGACGGAAATCCGGCCTGGCTCGCGCGCGAGGCGATAGCCGCCCTTGGCGCCGCGGTGCGACACCAGCACGCCGCCCCGCCCCAGCGCCGCCAGGATCTTGCTGACGGTGGGCGTCGGCAACAGCGTCCGCTCGGCCAACTCCAAGGCGTTATGAAACTCGTCGGGCCGGTTCGCCATGTGGCCGGCCAGCACAACGCCATAGTCGGCGAGCCTGCTCAGTCGGATCATCAGCAACCTCGCGGGGTAACGATAAACATGACTGATTCGGTAATGATTGAAAAATAGGGTCTAAGACCGCATTGTCAAGCGGATTGCGGCGTAGTATATAACCAATTGTTTCAGTTGAGTTATTTTAGCTCAAAACCGGGAACCTCCACCATCTCCGGAAGGCCCGGGCAGAGCCATTAATGTAAGGAGCGCAGGTTGCCGATGGCCGCCGCGACGGCGCCTGCTTGACCGGGCGCGCGGGCGCGGCCATTAATGCGAGGTCGGAAGCGGGAGAGCGCCGCCGGGCCGATCGCCCGGCGCGTAACGCCGCCCGCGCCAAAGGGAGAATTCGGATGATCCGCAGCGTCAGCAAGCTACTGTCCCGCATCGCCGTTGGCACGCTGGCCTTGGCCGCGTTGCTCGCGGCCGGGCTCGGCCAACCGCGAGCCGAGGAGAAGACCCTGCACGTCCTCAACTGGCAGGGCTACGGCACCGACGAGGCCTGGGCGGTGCAGATTTTCGAGGAGCGCACCGGGGTCAAGGTGATCCACGACAATTTCAACTCCGAGCAGGAGATGCTCACCAAGCTGCGCACCAGCCCGGGCACTTACGACGTGGTGCTCATCAACAGCTCGTTCACCGAGCAGGCGGTCGCCGAGGGGGTGCTGCAGCCGATCGATCCGGCGCAGATCAAGAACTACGGCGACCTCAACCCGACCCTGCGCGATTCGCCGCGCTTCAATATCGACGGCAAGCTGTACGGCGTCGCCTGGGTGTGGGGCATGACGTCCATCGCCTACAACTCGGAGGTCGTTACCCAGGCGCCCAACAGCATCGAGGTGCTTTGGGACCCGGCCTACGCCGGGCGCGTCGGCTGGCGCGACGACGCCGTGGAGTCAGTCAGCTTCGCCGCCATCGCCACTGGTCAGGACATGAACCACCCGGCGGACCTCGACAAAATCCGCGACAAGCTAAGGGCGCTCAAGGGCCAGATCAAGACCTTCTGGTCGTCCGAGGACGAGTGGAACAAGTACATGGCGGCCAAGGACTTCGACATCGCGGTGTACTGGAGCGGATCGGCCGCGCGCAGCCGAACCAACGCCCATCTTCCGGTCGGCTTCTCCGTGCCAAAGGAGGGGGCGATCGGCTGGTTCGACGGCCTCTCGATCGCGACGGACGCGCCCAATCCCAAGGCGGCCCACGCCTTCATCGACTTCATGGTCGATCCCGAGTTCTACGTCAAGTGGGCGACCACGGTGGGCGCACCCGCGTCGGCCAACGTCAAGGCCAACGAGGCGCTGCCTGAGGGCGACATGGGGCGCCAGATCCACACCGATCAGGCCGCCATCGACCGGCTGCAGTTCATGGCGCCGCTCAGCGACGAGGAGCGCGCCAAGTACCAGGAGCTGTGGGACGAGGCGAAGGCCTCCTTCGCCCAGTAGGTCGGCGCCGCCCGCGTCCCGGCGGGCGGGCCCGAGGGAGCATCGCGTTGGAAGCGAGGCGCAGGCTGGCGGTGGCCGGGCTGACGGCGCCCGCCTATCTGTGGCTTGCGCTGACGATCTTCCTGCCGCTCTCGGCGATGCTCTATTTCAGCTTCCTCACCGTGGCGCCGTTCGGCGGACGGCAAGCCGCGGTGACGCTCGATCATTATCAGGCCTTCCTCGACAAGAGCCTGTATCGCGACCTCACCTGGCGCTCGCTAACGCTGGGTTTCCACGTTACCCTCGCCTGCATCCTCCTAGGCTATCCGGCGGCCCTCGCCATGGCGCGCCATGTCAAGGGGCGCTGGCGCGAGGCGATCTTCCTGTTAGTGGTGCTGCCGTTCTGGAGCAACGCGCTGGTGCGCGTGTTCTCCTGGACCAT
This sequence comes from uncultured Rhodospirillaceae bacterium, assembly GCA_964411425.1. Lineage (GTDB taxonomy): Bacteria > Pseudomonadota > Alphaproteobacteria > Dongiales > Dongiaceae > CAYPKW01. Next base: position 3,027 of record CAYPKW010000119.1, on the reverse strand, counting down.
GGTGCTGCGCGGCGACGGGCTGGTGGACCGCGCGATCCACGCGGTGCTGCCCTGGGCGCCCTCGTTCGACCTGCTGTTCACCTACGAGGCCGTGGTGATCGGCCTGGTGCATTCGTACCTGCCGTACATGATCCTCACCTGCTACATCTCGCTGCAGGCGATCGACGACAGCCTGATCGAGGCGGCGCGGAGCCTCGGCGCCTCCGCCTTCACGGTGTTCCGGCGCGTGATCCTGCCGTTGAGCCTGCCCGGGCTCGCCGCCGGCACGGTCCTCGTCTTCGTGCCGGTGATCGGCTCGTTCATGGAGCCCCGCATCCTGGGCGGGCCCGCGGGTGGCACCATGCTCGGCACCATCATCGAGGAGCAGTTCACCCGCATCTTCAACTGGCCGTTCGGCGCCGCCTTGTCCTTCATCATGCTGGCGATCGTGCTGCTCATCCTCGCCGCCTCGTATCCGCTGCTGCGCGGTCGGCTCCGAGAGCCGTGACGTGCCGCGCGGCACCCATGTCTGGGCGGTGCGCGGCTATCTCGCGCTGCTGCTCGCGTTCCTCTACCTGCCGATCGCGGTCATGGCGGTCATGGGGTTCAACCAGTCGAGCCTCTACCAGCTTCCCATGGTGTGGGACACCGTGTGGTACGAGGCCCTGGCGAAGAACGATCGCCTGCTCGGCGCCGGCCTGAACAGCGTGCTGCTGGCGCTCGCCAACACCGTCGTCGCCACCGTGCTCGGCACCATGGCGGCGCTGGCCTTCGCCCGCTACGAATTTCGCGGCAAGACGATCCTGCAACTGCTGCTGTTCCCGCCGATCACCATTCCCTGGCTCATCATCGGCATCTCGATGCTGGTCATGTTCTTCTGGATCGGCATCGGGCGGGGCTTGCACGCCATGCTGCTGGGCCACGTCGCGCTGTCGCTGCCCTACGTCATCGTGGTGGTGGGGGCGCGGCTCAAGAGCTTCGGCACCGCGCTCGAGGAGGCGGCGGCCACCCTCGGCGCCAGCCCCTGGCAGACCTTCTGGCGCGTCTCCCTGCCGGTCATGGCGCCGGGCGTGGTGGCGGCGGCGCTGTTCGCGTTCGCCGTCTCCTTCGACCAGTTCGTCATTTCCTATTTTCTCGCTCCGCCCGGCGTCTCGACCCTGCCGGTGGAAATCTACTCGGCGATCCGCAAGGGCTTCACGCCCGAGGTGAACGCCATCTCCACCATCATCATCCTGGTGTCGATGGGCATCATGCTGCTGTTCGCGCGGCTCTATCGTTTCGGCGGCGAACGATGAGCACGGTCGAGTTGCGCGGCCTCGACAAGCGTTACGGGCGCGTCGTGGCCCTCGACGGCGTTTCGCTCGCCTTCGCCGACGGCGAGTTCTTCGGCCTCCTGGGGCCGAGCGGCAGCGGCAAGACGACGCTGCTGCGCGCCATCGCCGGTTTCGTCGAGCCCGACGGCGGCGAGATACGCCTCGACGGCAAGGACCTGCGCCGCACGCCGGTCCACCGCCGCGACATCGGCATGGTGTTCCAGAACTACGCCCTATTTCCGCACATGTCGGTGTTCGACAACGTGGCCTTCGGCCTTGCCGTGCGCCGCGTCGGGCGGGCGGAGACGCGCCGGCGGGTGGAGGAGATGCTGGCGCTGGTGCGCCTCTCCGGCCTCGACCAGCGCCGCCCGCGCCAGCTCTCGGGCGGCCAGCAGCAGCGCGTGGCGCTCGCCCGCGCGCTCATCACGCGGCCCCGCGTGCTGCTGCTGGACGAGCCGCTGGGGGCGCTCGACAAGCGGCTGCGCCAGGAAATGCAGATCGAGCTGCGCCAGATTCAGCGCCGGGTCGGCATCACCACGATCTTCGTCACCCACGATCAGGAGGAGGCGCTGACCCTCTCCGACCGCATCGCCATCCTGAACGAGGGCCGCGTGGTGCAGGTGGGGGCACCCGCCGAGGTGTACGAGCGCCCGGCGACCGCCTTCGCCGCCAACTTCCTGGGCGACGCCAATTTCTTCGCCGGCCGCGCCGCGGGCACGCGCGACGGGTTCGGCTGCGTCACGCGCGACTGCGGCTCTACGCTGCTGACCGCCGATCCGTTGCCGGGCGAGGGCGGCGTCACATTGGCGGTGCGCCCCGAGAAGTTCGCCATCCATGCGGCGGCCGACGCTCCGGCGCCCGGCGCCGGCGAGAACCGCCTCGCCGGGCGGGTGACCGGCGCCGTGTATTCCGGCAGCAGCATCACGTACAAGGTGGCGGTCGACGGCGAGGAGCTGACCGTGTTCGAGCAGAACCGGGCTGCCCGGCCGCACGGCCCCGGCGATGCGGTCGTGTTGGCCTGGTCGGCGGCCCATACGGTGATTGTGACGCCATGACACCGGGCCGGGCGACGTACGGCCCCGGCGCCCGTCTCGTCGTCGTCGACATGCAGCGCATGTTCGTCGAGGACACGCCTTGGCGCGTGCTGGGCGCCGGCGACATCGCCGCCAACCTGCTGCGCCTGGCGCGCCATCGCCCGGAGCGCACCCTGTGCAGCCGTTTCATTACGCCGCGCAATCCGGACGACGCGCCGCCGGCTTGGCGCGCGTTCTATCGACGCTGGCCCGCCGTCACGCTCGAGCGCATGCCGGCGGCCATGCTCGACCTGGCGCCGCCGTTGGCAGAGCTCGCCGCCGAGGTCTGCGACAAGACGACGTTCTCCTGTTTCGGGAGCGGGCCGTTCGGCGATCTGCTGCGCCGGCGCGGCGCCGACACCCTGATCCTCGCGGGCGTGGAGACGGATTCATGCGTGCTGGCGACCGCGCTGTCGGCGATCGACCGCGGATTCGAAGTCGTGATCGCGGTCGACGCCGTGGCGAGCGCCTCGCCCGCCGCCCACGCCGCGGTGCTGGATGTCCTGTTGCCGCGCCTCGACCCCCTCGTCCGATTGGCGACGACCGACAATATTCTCGCGGCCTGGGCCTAGTGATGCGACTCTGACAGATGATACGAAGGGCCGAGGATGGCGACCTCTTGCCTCGTGCTTCGAGACGCCGGCTTCGCCGGCTCCTCAGCA
>CAYPKW010000118.1:0-6051 GCA_964411425.1 uncultured Rhodospirillaceae bacterium | reverse complement strand
TCACGGCCGGTGCAGCCACCAACCATTCTCGTTGATGGAATAGATCGGCTGGTAATGACGGATGACCTCGGCGGGAACGATCTTCTTGATCTGATTGTCGAGGATGAGGGCCCGGTCGTCCAGGTAAACGGCGAGCACGGCGTGGCCGAGTTGCAGGTTGAGGTCGCGCAGCACGACGACGCGCAGGTCCTGCTCGCCGACGCCGAGCGCGCGCAAGGCCATGTACTTGGCGATGGCGTAGTCCTCGCAGTCGCCGCTGCGGCGCAGGAACTCGAAGGGCGTGGCCCAGTAGTCCGGCACGCCCCAATTCACGTCGTCGAGGATATACGGGTACTCGTTCATGGCGGTGTTGATGGCGGCGAGTTGCGCCATGCGTTCGGCGCCGCGCAAGTCGTCGATGACCTTCTTCCAGCGCGCCTTGTCGCAGCGCGGGCTGACGCAATTCTCCCGTTCGCCGCGGTAGCGCTCGACCGCGCCGTTCCACTTGCGGAACAACGCCAGGTTCGAGGAGTAGTCCTCGCTGGTGCCGAACAGGCTGGGATAGGCGCCGGCGAAAGCGGGGTCGCCGGCGAGAAGGCACAAGGCCGCCGCGATGGCAAGAACGGCGGCGCGCCTGGAGGGCCGAGGGGGCATGGCCGGTTAGAAGTTGCTGGAGTGCTACCAGCGCAATCTATGGCGCCCCCGTTAAAGGTCCGTTAAATGGTAAATGCCAGGCTGAACGCGCCAGCGAGGGAGCGCTTGTCGCAGCTAGAGCCCATCGAGGAAGCGGCCAAGCGCGCCGATCGGCGGTTCGCGGTGGGGGCGCTCGTCCTGCTGCTGGTCGCCAGCATCGGCGTGTTCCTGGCGCTCAACTTCGCGGCCGAGGAACGCGAGCGCGAGTTGCGCGCCTGGCAGGTGCGCCTCAGCATCGTCGCCGACAGCCGCTTCGCCGCGGTGAACGACTGGCTCCGGCGCCAGGAGGACGAGCTGACGGCGCTCGCCGACAACGCCTCGCTGCAGCTCTACATGTCGCAGCTCGTCGCGGCGGCGGACGAGACCGAACGGCAGTTTCTGGCCGAAACCCAGGGCGAGTTCCTGCGCAACCTCTTGATCGTGACGGCCGCGCGCGCCGGCTTCGCGGCGCCGCCCGAGGGACCCGAGGTCGCGGCCAACGTCGAGCGCATCGGCGTGGCGGGCCTGGCGCTGGTCGACCGCGCCGGGCGCGTCGTGGTGGCGACACCGGGGCTGCCGCCGATCGAGGGCGCGCTCGCCCAGTTCCTCGCCGAGGCGCCGCCGGGCCGGCGCGCCATCATGGACATGTTCCTCAACCAGGCCGGCCGGGCCGCCATGGCCTTCGTGGCGCCGGTGTTCGCCGTGCAGTCCGACCCGGAGGCCGCCTCCGACATCGGCCTGGTGCTCGGCGTCAAGGAGACGGCGGAGGAGCTTTACCCGCTGTTGCGCCAGCCAGGCGAGACGAGCGCGAGCGCCGAGGCCGTGCTGGTGCGCCGCAACGGCGCCGCGGTCGAGTACCTGTCGCCGCTCAAGGACGGCACGGCGCCGCTCACCTTCACGATGGCGGCCGATACCCCCGGGCTCGACGCCGCGTTCGCGCTTGCCAACCCCGGCGGGTTCGCAGCCGCCACCGAGCGCGGCGGCCGGGCCGTGCTGGTCGCGGCGCGCGGCTTCGCTGCAGTGCCCTGGGTGCTGATGTACGAGATCGACCGCGACGAGGCGCTGGCCGACAGCGAGGCGCGGCTGCAGCGCCTACTCGTCATATTCCTGCTGGCGGCGACGCTGGCGGGCGCGCTCATCGCGGCGCTGTGGCGCCACGCCAACTCGCGCCGGGCGGCCGAGGCGGCGGCGCGCTTTCAACAACTCGCCCGGCGCTTCGAGGGCCAGCGCAACCTCCTGGGCCTGGTCACGGACAGCCAGCCCACCGCCATCTACATCCTCGACTCCGACGGGCGCTACCGCTTCGCCAACATCCAGGCTGCCCGCGCCGCCGGCATTCCGGCGGAGGACATGATCGGCAAGCCGATCGCCAACGTCGTGGGGCCGGAGGCGGCCGAGCGCGTGCTCGCGCTCAACCGGCAGGCGCTGGAGCAGGACCGCCAGGTGACGCGGTCGGCGCGGCTCGAGGCTGCCGGCAAGGTGCGCGTCGTGCAGTCCGACCACATTCCGGTGGGGGCGGCGAGCGGCATCCCCGGCGTGCTGGTGGTGGAGAGCGACATCACCGAGGCGGTCACCGAACGCGAGCGGCGCGCGCGCACCCTCGACCGGCTGGTCGAGACGCTGGTGAGCGTGGTCGACCGCCGCGATCCCCATGCCGCCGGCCATTCGGCGAGCGTCGCCATGATCGCGCGGGCAATCGCCGCCGAGATGGGCTTGGGCCCGACCGAGACCGACGCGGCGGAAACGGCCGGGCGGCTGCTCAACCTGGGCAAGATCCTGGTGCCCTCGGAGCTGCTGACCCGCGCGGCCGGCCTCAGCCAGACCGAGCGCCAGCGGGTGCGGGAAGGCATTCTGGCCAGCGCCGAGCTGCTCGACGGCATCGAGTTCGACGGCCCGGTGGTGGACACGCTCCGACAGGCGCAGGCGCATTGGGACGGCACCGGCATCCCGGCCGGGCTAGCCGGCGAGGGGATCCTCGTCACCGCGCGTGTCGTCGCGGTCGCCAACGCCTTCGTCGGCATGACAAGCCCGCGCGCCCATCGCGACGCGCTCGACGTCGACGGCGCGGTGGCGAACCTGCTGGCCGAGGCCAACCGCGCCTACGACAGGCGGGCGGTAGTGGCGCTGGTGAACTACCTCGACAATCGGGGCGGGCGGGAGCGCTGGGCGGAGGCGCAGCGCCGCCCGCCGGCCACCTGATGTCCCGGCGCCAGCCCGGCGTGCCCGCCGGCGCCCGCGTCTACGCGGTCGGCGACATCCACGGCCGCGCCGACCTTCTGGAAGAGCTGCACCGGCTCATGCTCGCGGACGCGAAGCGGCGCCGGGCGCGCACGGTCGTCGTCTACCTCGGCGACTACGTCGACCGGGGCCCCCGCTCGCGCGACGTAATCGACCTGCTGCTGGCGCAACCCCTGCCCGGCTTCGAGGCGGTACATCTGCGCGGCAACCACGAGGACATGATGCTGGGATTCCTCGACGACCCGAGTCTCGCCGAAATGTGGTGCCACAACGGCGGCGCAGCGACGATGCAGAGCTACGGCGTCGACGCGCAGCGCCTCGGCGGCGCAGAGGAGGCCCCGCTGATCGACTTGCAGCGCGACTTCGCCCGGCGCCTGCCGCAGGCCCACCGGGCGTTCCTCGAGGACCTCGCGCCGAGCCACCGGGAAGGAGACTATTTCTTCGTGCACGCCGGCGTCAGGCCCGGCGTGCCGCTCGACCGCCAGAACCTCGCGGACATGCTGTGGATCCGCGATCCGTTTCTCGACTCGCGCCGGGACCACGGCAAGGTGGTCGTGCACGGCCACAGCATCGTCGCCCGCCCCGAGGTGCGCAAGAACCGCATCGGCATCGACACCGGCGCGTTCTACAGCGGCCGGCTCACCTGCCTGGTGCTGGAGGGCGCCAAGCGCAAATTCCTGCACACCGGCTAGCCGTGCGTCGCGGCGGCGCGCCCGCCCTTCAGCACGAATCTTCGCCCGCAGTAGGGGCAATCGACCATGCGCGCGCGGCCCATGTTGAGATAGACGAGCGGATGGCCGAGCGCCCCGCCGCCGTCGCAGCCGACCACCTCGCTCTCGACCTCGATCGTCTCGCTGGGTTCGATTGTCATGGCTGGAGATGCTTCGATGGCGCCGATTGACCGTGGGCGCGGGGCGATGATACCCAAGTGGGCGCGTTAATCAACCGCCGCACCGGTATGTCCTCCGCCCCCGACGCCGATCGCGCCCCGGCCCTCGCGGTCTCGGTGCGCGGCCTCAACAAGACCTACCGCGCGAAGCGCGGCGAGGGCAAGCGGGCGCTCGTCGACGTCGACCTCGACATACCGCGCGGCAGCCTGTTCGGCATGTTGGGCCCCAATGGCGCCGGCAAGTCCACGCTCATCAACATCCTGGCGCAATTGGTCAACAAGACCTCGGGCGAGGTCGCCATCTGGGGCCGCGACCTCGACCGCGAGCCGCGCGCCTGCGCCGCCGCCATCGGCGTGGTGCCGCAGGAGCTCAACATCGACCCGTTCTTCACGCCGCGCGAGCTGTTGGAGTTGCAGGCCGGCCTCTACGGCGTGCCGAGGCGCGAGCGTCGGACCGCCGAAATCCTCGCCGCCGTCGGATTAGCGGACCAGGCGGAGGCCTACGCCCGCTCGCTGTCGGGCGGCATGCGCCGGCGCCTCATGGTAGCGAAGGCGCTGGTGCACAATCCGCCGGTGCTGGTGCTGGACGAGCCCACGGCCGGCGTCGACGTCGAACTGCGGCGTCAGTTGTGGGACTACGTGCGCGGCCTCAATCGCGACGGCAGCACGGTGCTGCTGACCACCCACTACCTGGAGGAGGCCGAGCAGCTCTGCGACCGCATCGCCATCATCGACCACGGCCGGGTCATCGCCTGCGACAGCACGACGGCGCTGCTGCGGCGCCTCGACCGCAAGGAGATCGTGTTCGTGCTGGCCGATGACCTGACGGCGGTACCGGCGCCGCTCGCCGCCTTCGGCGCCGTGCTGCAGGGCCCGCGACGGCTGCATCTGCACTACCGGCCGAGCCAGGTGCGCATCGCCGATATCCTGGCGGCGGTACAGCGCGCCGGGCTCGACGTCGCCGACATGACGACGCTCGAGGCCGATCTCGAGGACATCTTCCTTCAGCTGACGCGCCGCGGCGCGAGCGAGGTTGGGGGGGCCCCGGCGGGCGGCCGATGATCGCGCGTTGGCTCCTGCTGGCGCTGCTGCTCGGCGCCTGCGCGCCCCGCCTGCAGCCGCTGGGACCCGAGATCGCCCAGCCGACGCTGGCCGAGGACCGGCTCGTCATGGCGGACGGCGTGGCGCTGCCGCTCAGGCGCTGGCTGCCGGCGGGCGAGGCAAGGGCGGTGGTGCTGGCGCTGCACGGTTTCAACGACTACTCGATCGCGTTCGAGGAGCCGGCCATGGCCTGGGCGGCCAAAGGAATCGCGACCTATGCCTACGACCAACGCGGCTTCGGCGACACGCCTCATCGCGGGCTGTGGCCAGGCGACGAGCGCCTGCTGCGGGACCTCGCCGCCGCCGCCGCGCTCGTCGCCGGGCGCCACCCCGGCACGCCCTTTTACATCCTGGGCGAAAGCATGGGGGGCGCCATCGCCATGGCGGCGGCGACTGCGCCTGAGCCGCCCCCTGCGGACGGCTACATCCTGGTGGCGCCGGCGGTGTGGGGCCGCGACATGCAGGGGCCGGTGCAGAGCGCGCTCTTATGGCTCGGCGCCCACACGGTTCCCTGGTTTCGGTTCACCGGCGAGGACCTGGAGATCCGGCCCACCGACAACATCGAGGTGCTGCGCCGCATGGCGCGCGACCCGTTGGTCGTCAAGGCGACGCGGCTCGACGCCATCTACGGCCTCGTCGGGCTGATGGACAAGGCGTACGAGGCGGCGCCGCGGCTCAAGGGGCGCGTGCTCGTGCTCTATGGCGCCCGCGAGGAGGTGATCCCGCCCAGGGCCGCGCGCGCCATGCTGCGCCGACTGCCGGCGGCGCCGGCCGCCCGCCCGCTGGTGGCGCTCTACCCCGAGGGCTACCACATGCTGCTGCGCGACCTAGGCGCAGAGGCGGTGCGCGAGGATATCCTCGCCTGGATCGCGGACGCCCTACGCGCGCTGCCCTCGGGCGGCGACGCGCTGGCGGCCGAGGCGCTGGCGCGCGACGACGAGGGCCTCGCCGTCAGCACCAGCGCGGCACTCCCCGGGCGGCGGTGAAACGCCCCGCGGGCTTTGACCGGCGCCGCGGCGATGGGCTATCCTTGCACCCAGGATCGCGCCGCCGCACCCGTAGCTCAGCTGGATAGAGCGCTGCCCTCCGAAGGCAGAGGTCGTGAGTTCGAATCTCGCCGGGTGCGCCAATATTCTCCGAATGTCGCTGGCCGGCCGGCCGTTCGCGCCGTA
>CAYPKW010000117.1:0-6073 GCA_964411425.1 uncultured Rhodospirillaceae bacterium | reverse complement strand
CTAGAAACGGCGCCTGAAGAGGTCGCGCTTCTCATAAACGGCGGCGGCTTCCTCGATCAGCGCCGCCACGCGCTCGGCGCCGTGGTCGCTGCGCAGGCGTTCCGCCATCGCAATGAGCTCGGCGGCGCTCTTGGCGCGGCCGGGGCGCAGGAGTTCGTAGGCCTCGAGGAGAAGCGCGTCCGGTATTGCTACCAGCTCGGCACCGCGCAGGAAGTTCTCCGCCAGCCGCGGGCGCCCGGCGAGGTGCGCGACCTCGGCTTGGAGCTGCAAGGCGTCCGCCGTGATGCCGATGTCTTCGATGGCGAGCCGGCCAGCCAGGAGGTTCTCCAGGTTCACGTCGGCCAGCGGCCGGCCCGTCGGCGTGCGAAGACGTTCCGGCTGCTTCTCGCCCACCGGATAGAGCGCGGTCAACGCGCGGTTCCCTTCAGCGGGCGGAGCCATGAAACACGACCTCCAGGTCCTGTGGTTTCGCGCCCGGTTCCACCATCGCGGTTTCGATCGCGTAGAGCAGCGCCGTTCGCACGTGGTGCCGGGCGCCCAGCGCCTCGCCGCCGTAATGCACGACGATGGGCTCAGGCCGTGCGCCCTGTGCATGAAGGGCGGCGTTGTGGCCGATGGCCCGGTAGTGATCGAGGCCCAGGAGCGGAGCCATGGAGAACAGCTCGAGGTTCATGTGCGGCGCCAGATCGGCGCGGTGAATCACCGCCGTCCCTTTGGCCTGCATGCCAATGCCAACACCCGATCCGGCCAGCCTCGCCGCTGACAGTCCCAGAAAGGACGTGTCGGCGGTATGCCGGAAGCGCACCAGGCGCGCCTTGCCGCCGCCGGCGGCGATACCGTCGAACAGCGCCCCAAGGGCACCGGATAGGGGCACCTCGCCCGTGGTCTTGTGCAGACTCGTGCCGAAGCCGGGACCGACCCCAACGACCACTTCGACCGGGTCGTTGCCCTTGGCCGCTGTCCCGCGCGGGCGCAAGCTGTAGCGTCGCCGTTCGTCGTCGGCGATATTCCCCTCCTGGCGCAGAACCTCGTCGCGCGTCAATTCGTCCCGCATGCGAGCGATGGCAGCGCGCCGCTCCGGCGACAGGCGATAGCCGGTGCCCGGTCCGCCGTATCGGTTGGGATCGTTGACGGCGCTCACCACCTTGCCGTCACGCAGAATGGCGGCCGTCTGCAGGTAGTCGCCGGCCGTGCGCTGGCGCGCCATGAAGAGGAGCCGTCGCGCCTCGGTCTCGAAGCCGCGCTTGGCCAGCGCGCGCACCACGTCGACAACCGTAATGCCGCGCTCGATGAGGCCGTCATTGATGCGGGCGACATCGCCGGGTGTCAGGCTGTCGGTGTCGAGAGAACCGTGGGCGACCAGCACGCCGTCGAGCTTGGCTTGCGGCAGGCGGGCGAGGCCCAACTCCTCCAGCACCGCTGCCATGGCGGCGATGGCCCGGCCGCGGACCTGCATCACCGTTCCTTCATCGACATGCTGCAGCCCGCCGTCGGCGAGGTAGTCGCGCTGGATGGCGAGAAAGTCCTCCAGCTCGGCGGCATTGAACAGCGAGGCATTGAAGGAATTGTCGTAGGCCGGGATCGAGCCAAGGCCGGAACAGATGAAGTCGGTGCCAGCCAGAAGGTGGGGAACGATCTTGGCGCCGACCCGGATTTCCGATTCGGTGAAGCGCGTGTCGTTGCCCGAGGCGCATTCGAGATCGAGCAGGGCCGCCAGCACGTTCTCGGCCAGGATCTCCCACAGGCCACCCGGCACGCTGGCCACCAGGGGCGCCCCGTCGATGGCGCCGTTCTGGGTGCCTTGAACCCCCATCGCCCGCTGGAGGCAAAGACAGCGCGCCTCCAGATAGAGCATGGACTTGGCCTCGTGATATCCCATCAACAGCTCGGCGCCGGAGCCGGAGGTGCAGCGGGCCTTCAGTCCCCGCGACGCGTAGGCGGCGGCGAGGAACGCCTTTGACCAGGGCGTATCGTCGCCGTCGACGAAGCTCGCTTCGGTGCCGTAGACCGACATGGTCTCGGTATAGGAGGTGAGGCCGGCCAAGCCGAGGCGCAACTCCTCCGCCTCCTCCACCGAGCATTGGATCAGTACCCCCTCACGCGCCGCCGCGGCGCCGACGGCGCAGGCGATGGCATTGGACCGGGCATTGCGCGACACGCGAACGGTGGTCTCCACCTCGTCGAATCCGTAGAGCGCGGCCGTGGCGGCATCGGCCGCCATCTGAATCGGATCGTCCTTCGCGTTGGTGACATGTGCCTGGTTCGCGGGCTGGCGCCGGCTGCGCAGTTTAGTCTGCGCGAAGGTCAATTCGACGGCGTTGAGATGGCACAGGGCTTCCGCCAGCTTGGCCGGAGTCATGCCGGCGGCAAGGCGAACCACCCGGTCACGCGGGACATCGATGTCGATCAACATCCGGGCGAAGGCGGCGGAATCGAGCGCCATCGCCTCCGGTGCCACCGTCGGGTCGATGTGGTGGCGCGCGATGAAGTAGTCGATCATGTCGAAATCGGCTTCGGCCACGCCGTCCATTTCGGTAACCCGGCTGTCGGCGAGCCCGATCGACGGTCGAGGATCGGCGGGGCTGGCGGCGGCCTGGAAGCCGTTGGCCGGATCCTCGACGGCGAACTTGTCGAGGCGCAGGGGACGGGCGTCCCACACCTCGTACCGCTTCCAGCGATTGGCGCCGGGTTCGCTCATTCTCAATCCCGCCCAGTCGGGGGACAACGCCGCCAGCCGAGGGTACAGGGTCTTGAGCCGCTCATACAGGTCCCGATAGAGGCCGTAAGCCTGGTCGTAGGCAACGCGCCGGGACGGGACCGGCTCGAAAATGCGTCCCGGTTTGACGTAGTTGGTGATGTGCCCCCAGCCGTCGATGATGCCGGCGCCGACGCCGGCCACGTAAGCGGCGCCAAGGCTCGACCCCGGATGGTTCAGGAGCCGCTGGACCGGGCGGTCGAAGGCATCGGCCGCGATCTGCAGCCAGAGATCGCTGGCGGCACCGCCATCGCAAGCGAGAACACGCCGCACGGCGAGGCCCATCTCCGCGAACACGTCGATATGGTGGCGAAAGCCGAACGCCACGCCTTCGAGGGCGGCGCGCCAAACATGGGCCAGGCGATGGTGGAGCCCGAGCCCCACCAAGGTGCCGCGCGCCGCCGGATCGTGCAGCGGCGTCTTCTCGCCGAGAAAATATGGCAGCAGCACGACGCCTTCGGCACCGGGGCTGACCTCAGCCGCCAAGCGATCGAGGCGCGCATGGGGGGACTGCCCTTGCGCTTGCGCCGCCGCCGCTTCGCCGGCGGCGAATTCCCGGAGGATCCAGTCGAGAAGGCTGCCGCTCGTCGCCATGCAGCCATTGACGAAGAAGAGTCCGGGTACGATGTGATGGTCGATGAAGAGGCGCCGATCGGTTACCGGCCGGCCCGCCGACAACAAGATGTCGCCGGCACCGCCGAACTTCACCACTAGGTCACCATCGGTCACGGCGCCGGCGACGAAGGCAGAGGCGACGTGGTCGGCGCAGCCGGCAACTACGGGCGTGCCGGCGGCGAGGCCGGTTGCGGCGCCCGCCTCCGGCGTCACCTCGCCGACGATCGTCTGCGAGACGACGAGGGGCGGCAGCTGCCCGCGCCCAATGCCGCCAAGTGCCACGAGAGCGTCGTCATAGGCGCCGGTCGAGAGATCGACAAAGCCGGACTCGAGGCCCCAGTTCTGCTCGACATGCGCCCGGCCGGTGAGCCGGAACGCAATGTAGTCGTAAGAACCGAAGACGGCGGCGATGCGGCCGAACACCTGCGGCTCGTGGCGCTCGACCCACCGCAATTTCGGCGCCACCAACTGCTGGTTGATGCTGCCGCCGGTGCGGGCAAAGAACGCATCTGGATCGATGGCGCGGCGCATGGCGGCCATCTCCTCCACCGCGCGCGCGTCGTTCTGCTGCATGCTCGGGCGAAGAATGTGGCCCGTCTCGTCCATCAAGACAACGGCCGGGACCATCCCGGTGACGCCGACAGCGGCGATGTCGTCGACCTTGCAGGCGGCCGCAGCCAGGAGCTCCGGGACGAGGGCGCAACAGTTGCGCCACCATTCGTCCGCGTCTTCCTCGGCCCAATTCGGGTGCGGCGAGTGGAGGCGGCACGGCCGATTCGCCGTCGCAAGCGTGCGGCCCTTATCGTCGATCAGAATGCCGATGGTCGAGGTGGTGCCGATATCGAGGCCGAGGAGGAGGGGCATAGGCTGGCCTGCTATCGCGATCGCTCGACCGTCTCCATGAAGCGCTTGACCCGGTCCGCGTCCACCGGGTTCCAGGTGTTGCCGTTTAACTTGAGGTGCGTGCCGATGATGACGCCGTCGGCGACGGCGAGGATGTCAGCGACGTTGTCCCGATTGACGCCGGTATTGGCGAAGACGGGCGTGTCGCCCACCGCCGACTTCACTTTGCGCAAGTGGCTCTGGTCCACCGGCTGGCCCGTCATCAGGCCGGAGACAAGGATCACGTCGGCAAGGGAGGAGAACACCGCGCTCTTGGCGCGAGCCTCGATGGACCGTTCGCCGAGCGGCGCCGCGAATTCGGCGTTGACGTTGAACATCAACACCATGTCGTCGCGCCCGAGGTCGTGGCGCAGGCGCAGTGCCGCGGCGGCATTCGGCTGCCACAACCCCATGTCGGAATCGTACACGCCGGTGAAGATCTCGCGGCCGAAGGCGGCGCCGGTGGCGACGCCGAGTGCCACGGTCGCCACCGGGTCCCACAGATAGTCGACCCCGAAGGGCACGCGGAGCTGAGGCCTCAGGGCGGCGACAGCGGCGGCCATGGCGGCAAGGCTCTGCGGCGAGGCATCGAGCAGATATGGCCGATCACCCTCGTTGCCGAACATCACCGCGTCTATACCGCCGTCCTGCAGTCGTTGAAGGTCTTTGGCGACGCCGGTGACGACGCCATCCATGCCGCGCTTCGAATCGTAGAGTGGGGCGCCAGGCAGGGGAGGCAGATGCGCCATGGCAATGATCGGCTTGCGATGCCCGAAGACTCTCTTGAGGGAGCCGGTCTTCATGTTGAGTCTCAATCCATCCGTACGCCGCCGGTCACATTCATCGCCTCGCCGGTGATGAAGCGGGCGAGGTCGCTGGCCAGGAACACTACCACGTCGGCGATATCCTCGGGTTCTTCCAAACGCCCCATCGGCGTGAGGTCGACGTATTCTTTCCGCACCGCCTCGGGCGACATGCTGCGCAGCTTCCCCTCCCACAGCACTTCGCGATCCTGCATGCTCGTGCGCACGAAGCCGGGGCAGACGCAGTTGACGCGGATGCCGTCGCCCGCCACCTCGCGGGCCAGCGCTTGCGTGAACCCAACCACCGCGAACTTGCTGGCGCTGTAATGGGCGAGGAGCGGTACCCCCACTTTGCCGGCGAGCGAGGCGGTGTTGACGATGATGCCCTTGGTGCCGCGCGCCAGAAAGCGGCGCACGGCCTCCCGATTGCTGAGGAATACGCCCTTGGCGTTGACATCCATGTTGGCGTCCCATTCCTCCTCGGTGAGATCCACCACGCGATTCATGGTGGAGACGCCGGCATTGGCTGCGAGGAGATCGAAGCCGCCAATTCGCTGCTCGGCCTCGGCGAAAACGCGGGCAGTCGCCGCGGCGTCAGTTACATCGAGGCGCAATGCGACGCTCGAAGGTCCAAGCTCCTTGGCGACGGCTTCGGCCGTGGCCAGATCGCGATCGGTGACCGCCACGCGGGCGCCCTCGCGCGCCAGTGCTCGCGCGATGGCGCGCCCGATTCCGGTACCGGCACCGGTCACGATGGCCGTTCGCTCGACCAGCATACCGTGTTTCGTCATAGGCTCCCCTTCCCCCAGGGCGCGTTCGACCGCACCTCGCGCAAGGTCGATGTTAGCGCGGCGGCGCACCGCTTGGGTAGGTCGCCGAGCCATGGGCGGCACCCCTTAACGGGGTGTCGCGTCGGTAAACGCGCATTCCTCTGGCGGTCGGGTCGCCCCACCTGGGCGCGCGCCCCAGTTGTGTGCGTCAAGCTCAGCAAATGGGTCGTCGAGGATTGGCAAGATGC
>CAYPKW010000116.1:0-6351 GCA_964411425.1 uncultured Rhodospirillaceae bacterium | reverse complement strand
GAGCAGCGGACTGAAAATCCGCGTGTCGCTGGTTCGATTCCGGCCCTGGGCACCAGTATAATCAATCAGTTAGCAAGACGCCCCGGTTCGGCGGAATCGTCGGGTAAGCAGGGGGTAAGCAGGCGGATCGGTTTCGCGGTCCTGTCCGGGCCGCTGCGTCGCTTCGGGATCCGCGGCCTGGGGCGGCGGTCGACTCTGAGCCGGAACGGGCCGTCGCTCATCTGCGAGCGGTGTTCAGCGACGGCGATGCCGCCTGAGAGCGCACCTCGGGATGGGCCGGGGGAGGTTGGCCGGACCCTGCTCACCATCACCGGCGGGCGTCGATGACGAATGCCAGAGACCTCGGCCAGCATAATGCGGCAAAAGGGGACCCGTCCCGCGCCGCCGATCGACATTCCGACGCAACCGCTGCGTCGGGGGGAGATCACAATTGATTCATGGACGTATTTCTTCTCTCCCTGCTGTAGTTTTCCCGCAAAATTTTTCTGCAAAATTCTCTCCGCGGTCGAGATGGTGGCTGCTGCCCTTGCCGGGCTCGCGCCTGCCGCGTCGCGCGGGGTTACACCGCGACATGACCGGGCCCCACCACATCGCAGAAGGCGACGCCGCATCGCTGACCACCCGCGGTCGCCGAGATCCCGAGTTCATGATCGCCTGACTGGCGGAGGTGGCGACCATCATGCCGCAGTTGGTGTCGCCAGGGTTCGAGCGGGCGCCGCGAGTGGGGGTGCTGGCGATTCCGCCGAAGGTGCGGCCTGAAGCTGTGGAATGAAGGGGCGTGCGCTGCCTCTCTCAACGACCCACGTTGGCCGGCGCCATCGCAAGGTCATGGGAGGCATCGAGGGTTTGGCGAGAAGCATCCACGACGTGGGTTTGCTGCATCCCGTGGTGGGTGACGTCGGACGGGGAGTTGATCGCCGGGGCGCGTCGACTGGAAGCCTGCAAGTTGCTTGGCTGGAAGAAGGTGCCTGTCACCGTCATCGATCTGGCTGCGATTGTGCGCGGCGAGCGCGACGAGAACATGGTGCGGAAGGACTTGCTGCCGAGCGAGGCCGTGGCCGTGGCGGAGGCCATCGAAGACGTAGAGCGCAAGGCGGCGAAGGGGCGGCAGGGGCGCCCCGGCAAGCCACGTTCAGGAAAGTTGCCTGAACATGGAAGCCAGGCCCGCGACAAGGCCGCCGCCGGGACCGGCATGGGGCGGACGAGCCTCGCCAAGGCCAAGGAGATCGTCACCGCGGCGCGAGCGGAACCCGAACGGTTTGGCAAGCTTAAGGACGACATTGACAGGACGGACATTTCCGCGGCATTCGATTGAGCGGCCGCATAATGCCGAAAAGGGGGGCCCCTCGCCGCCGACCGATCGACATTCCGACGCAACCGCTTGCGTTGGTCGAGGTCGGATCGAGAGACAAAGGCAGGTCGAACCGCCGCGCGCAGCGTCGAGGCGCGTCACTTCCCCTCTTCGCTCACGATAAGAGCGTTCTCGAGCCCTAGGTCGGCGAGCGCCTGCTTCAAGTCCGCATTCAGCGAGGCCGCCTGCGCACGGTCCACCGTCGCGCTGAAGGTGACGTTCAGCGTCAGCGCCGACCCTTGGCGCAGCTTGGAGATCAGTCTCGTGCCGAGCCGGTTCCACTGCTCGGGCGGGACGGCGCCCGCGATCCGCAGGGTCACAAACTGGCTACCCGGCTCGCGGCCCGGTTCGGTCCCTGGAACCCCCGGCTCGATCGGCGGCACGGGCTGTGGTCCCGGCGGCACGGGCTCGGGACCGATCTCGGGACCGCGCTTCAATTCCTGCGCCTTGGTCTTGGTCAGGAGAAACACGCCAGGCTCGAAGCTCACGTCTTCCGGTGCGACGGGTTCGGCGAACCAGACGCGGTCGTAGCCGCCCTCGCGCGGGCCGGAGGCAAAGCCGAACTCGCCGCTCTCCACCCACTCCGGAATCTTCGTCCTCAGGGCGCGATCGGGGTCGAGAAGGCGCGTGAGCGACCCGTCGAGGAAGCTTTGGCGCAGACCGGTCAATGGCCAGGCGCCGGCTACCTTCAGCGCCGGCGGCCAATGCCGTTCGACGTAGCCCGGCCCAACCGCCTCGCCGAGCAGCCCCTGCTGCTTCAGAGCCGTGACGACGCGGCCGCTCAGGGTCTCTGCGGCGCTGCTGTGGCCGGCGCCGAGGTCGGTCGACTTGATCCCGCCGGGTTCGCGGCTGTCGGCGAAGACGACGAAGCGATAATCTGCCCACACGGCGTCGCGGGCTTCCTCCTCGGCGCCCTTCAGCTTCGCCTGTACCTCCCGCCGGTCGTCCGCCTCCACGTCCTGGCCGAGCGTGCCCTCGACGATGTCCTTGGCCACGCGCTGCCAGGCGAGCAAGATTTCGACCCGCTCGGCAAGCGTCCGCCCCGCCTTGCGCAGGCACCAGACGATGGAGGCGGGGTAGAGACGCGCGGAATTGCCGCGCCGCTTCGTCCACTCGGCGATGCGCTCGCGCACGGCGCCGTTGCCGTCCCATTCGACGGCCGGGTCCATGACGACCAGCGCTAGACGCGACATGTCCTGGACCGCCGTTCCATCCTCGGGGAACGCGATGACGGGCACGGCCGCGCCTCTTTCGAATAGTTCCTTGACCAGACGGCGCTGGGCCGGCTTCACCTCGTTCTCCTCGTCGAGCGAGGCGCGGCGGTCGGCCATCACCTTGTTGAGCTTCGCCTTCGGACCGATGCGGAAACCATCGGTGCCGGCGCGGCGGATGAAAAAGGCCCTGGTTTCCAATTTCGCCACGGCAACATCGATCGATGCCGTGTCCACGCCCGGCCCGCCGAGGGCGAAGCGCAGGTCCGGCAGGTGGGCGATCTTGTCGGTCTGGCCGCCGGAGCACTCGAACAGGACCGCGGCGCCGACCCGCCGGTGGATGCCGCGCAGCGCTCCCCTCGTGTCGGCGTCGAGGGCGCCGGCATGGGAGTGGTCGCCGGAGATGTCGGTCTCGATCGCCGCCCCCAGGCGCGGCTCGCCTAGCTGGCCCAGAATGGCGGCGCGGAAGTCGCGGTCGTCGAGCGGCGCCGAGCCGAGGGTGACCAGCGGCTCGCGTCCGGCAGTCTGATGCTCGCGCAAGTACGACTTCGACAGCCACTGCGCCAGCATGGCGAGGGTGCCGCGGGTCTGCTGGTACTGCGGCAGGGTCTGCCACTTGCGCTGGAAGACCGACAGGGTCGCCGGGTGGAACGGATAGCAGGCCTCGAAGCGTTGGCGCAGCGCTTCGCGCGCCTTGGCCTCGGTCGCGGCGGTGTCCACCGAGGTCCACTCCGGCGGAAGCTGGGCGCGGCGCTCGAAGCACCAATCGGCGTAGGCCTTGGCCACCGGTTTGCGGGCCTTTTCATGGCCGATGTCCTCGAACAGGCGGCGGCGCACGACCTCGCTTACCTCGGCCTCGTCGTTGGCGATGAGGTCCTTGGCGACGCGCTTCACGACCTTGGTGATCCTCGCCTGCCAGTCCTGCTCCCACGGGTTCATCTCGACTTGGCTCTTGGGCAGGCTGAGGACGGCGGCGACCTTGGGCGTGCCGGCCGTCGCCACGGTCAGGTTCTGCACGAAGGAGTAGAAACCGTCCGCCAGATCGCGATGCCGGTTGAGGAAGTTTAGCACCTCGTCCATCAGCAGCAGCACCGGTCCGCCGGCGGCCGCGAACAGCGCCCCCAGCGACTCGGTTCCGGGCGCCGTCGTCCTGGCCGCCGGGCCCAGTGCCTTCACGCCGGCGTCGCCGGCGATCTGGCGGGCGAGGTGCAGCCACGGCGTCTCGCTGCCCTCGCGCGGGTCCCAGGCGTTGCCGACGAAGACGCCGGCCTTGGCCGCCGGAACGGCGGTCAGGTTCTGCCCGGCCAGCAGCTCGGGAATGCCGGCGAAGGCCGCCGCCTTCGGCCCGTTCCTTGCCAAGTGATAGAGCGCCGTCAGCGTGTGCGTCTTGCCGCCGCCGAACTGGGTGATGAATGAGAGCACCGGCGCCGCGTTGACGGTCTCTCCGGCGAGTCGGCGCAACACCGTGCCAGCGTGCTCGGCCAGCGCCCGCGTGAAATAGGTGCGGGCGAAGAACTTCTCTGGGTCGCTGTAGTCGGCCGGCGCCGTGCCGGCGACGACCTGCTCGAGCGCGATGGCGAACTCGTTGGGATCGAACGAGCGGCCCTCGCGGACCTCTCTACGCGGTAAGGCGATCTTGTACCAGGGGTCCACCTTTTCAGATCCTTTCTATGCTGCCGCAGTCGCCGCCAGGACCTCACGCGCGGGGCCGCGACTCAGGAACCCGGCCCAAGACTTAAGGAACCCGAGAAATGCGTCAGGAGAGACGGCAATTGCATCCCAAGGACCTTCATCTTGATCCGAACGATAAAACAGAAACTGCTCCATCGTCCCACTCTCATCGAAGTTGCGGTAATCCCGCTCGGAAGTAACCACATTCCAGTGCGCCAGCGAATCACGGAGTGCCTTCCAGACTCGGCGAGTTTCCCAGTTGAGGATGTCATTCGACCAAAATCCAGCCTCGTTGGGTCGAAGGCCGCGCGCGGTTTGCCACGAGTGTGGCGTCGCAATGTCGCGGATTACCTTGCTGCAACGCCAATCGGAGGCAGTTGAGCGCGTCTCGTGCGTCCAAAACGCAGCTCTGCCGAATGGTGAACACATCACGCGATCGAATTCTTGGTACGCGCGAGGGAAGCGCAAATAGTCCGCTTGCGGATTTGTCCGGCGCCCATGTCGCTGAAGGCGCTCGTACGGCGCAATGATCAAGGCGGGTGCGATTAGAAGACCGAGCGAGCCTTTGCGGTCAAGGCTCGCAGCAATGGGCTCGACCTCTCGCAACAATTCCAACGCGCGCGCTGGGAAGTCGTCAAACCATCGGACGATGTTCGTCATAATAGATTCCCGACGGCAGCGGTTGCCTTTCAGCTTCTCGGCACCGCAAGCAACATCGCATCGAGGAGCCGCTTTTCCTCGCCGCCCCTAGGATAAAGAGCCGAGAGGGCGTTGGCCAGACGCTGGAAATCGGGGCCGCGCTCCTTCTCCGCCGTCAGGAGGGCGCGCAAGGCGTTCGTCTGGCCGGCCTGCTGGAGCAGCATGGCGGCATGGACGCGGTCGAGGGTCGTTACCTGTTCCGGCGCGACCCGGGCCTCGGCTTGCGGGGCTTTTCGCCGCCGGCCGCGCACCTGCGGAGCCTCCGGCGCCTCGGCGGCGGCGAACAGTTCAAGCTGAGGCACGCTCTTCGGGCTGCGCTCGATGCGGGCGGCTAGCCCTCGCGCTCCCTCGTCGCCGAAAAGCTGCTTGGCCCGTTCCGTGACGGGCAGCAGGCGCACCACGCCCTTCTCGATCTCGACGATCCGGCCTTCCCAGACAGGCAGATGGATGCCCAGCGGCTGGGCGAAGCGGCGCACGATGTCATAGATGAGGGTATGGCCCTTGGCCGAGCGGCGGGTTTCTTCTTCATCGTCGTCATCATCGGCGGTGGCGTCGCCGTCGTTCGCGCCGTCGTCATTGCCGTTCACGTCGGCCTGAAGGGTCCACAGGAAGAGGGCGGTGAGCCGCGCGTCCTCTTCGAGGGCCCCGGCGCCACCGTTGCGGGCCCGCGCCTCGGCCGTGCCCAGCACCTGCTCCAGGGCGGCGCGGCCCACCACCTCCCACACCTTCTCCAGATACTCGCCCAGCGGCACCGCGCGCCCGTCGGCGGTCTCGACGCGGGCATGGCGGCTGAAGATTTCGAGGGCCGGGCCGATGCAGGCGAACACCAGGTCGGCGCCGCGCAAGCCCTCGCGTTCCAACCGCGCCATCCAGTCGGCGACCCTCCCCGGCAGCTCGCGCAACACCTCCGCCCAATCGCCGACGCGCTCCTCGACGCGCGGACGGCAGACGAGGTGGACGCTGGTGGCCAGCGCGGCGGACTCGCGCGCGCGGAGCCGCGAGGCCATTTCCGTAGCGATGGGCCATGAGCCGGTGATGGTCCAGCCGCCGCGGATCAGGCCCGACAGCAACGCCTCCCAGCCCTCGGTGGTCTTGTGGGCGAAGACGACAGCGCCGATGCCGTCGTCGTGCGTCACGCGCCGGCCCTCGGCGAAGGCCCGCGCCATCGCCTCCTCGAAGAAGGCTCGGTCGTGCGGCTGGTTGGCCACGACACGGGTCTCGTCCTGGACGATCTCGGCGGCCTTGGGCGTGAGCGGGTTGGCCGGGTCGGACGGATCGCGCAGCAGCGGATGCCCCGGCAGCATGCGCTTCAGCCAGACGAAGAAGAAGTCGGAGAGATCGGCGTAAGGTACAGCATCATAGTAAGCCCGCATTCCCCGGATGAAGCACTAAGTTGCGGCGTTCTCATTGCGATTCATG
>CAYPKW010000115.1:0-6430 GCA_964411425.1 uncultured Rhodospirillaceae bacterium | reverse complement strand
ATCGCGACGATCATGGAACCCTGTTTCATGCGGCTCTACCTACACTTGATGCCCTTGGGATATTGGGCCCTGTGGACAAACTTGAGCCAGGTTTTGGTGGTGCCGAGATGGAGCATGCCGAGGACGCTGTCGACGAGTTTGTCATAGCGCGTGGCGAGGGCGCGGTTGGCTTTGAGATGACCGATGCGGCATTCGATACGGCTGCGCAGGCGGTAGCAGTTGACGATTCCAGCGGATCGGGTGGGAGCGGTTCGAGCGCCGCGCGCTGGCCGCCGAACCGGCGGCCGGAAACCTCGCCCGCCGCGCTCACCGGGCGCGGGTCCGGCTCGGCCGCGTCACTGCACCTTCTCCGTGACCCCGATGGTGCGCGCCATCACCAGGTAGAGCTTGCCCACGTCGGCGGTGAGGAAGGTCGCCCGCAACATGTCCTCCGGATCGGCCTTGCTGGCCTGGCCGAGCAGGGCCTCGAACTTGCGCATGTAGCGCGTCACCAGGTCGCGGAACTTGTTGTCCCGGTGGTAGAGCTGCTGGATGGCCGGGATGGTGTAGCTGTCCTTGAGGCGCACCAGGCGGCGGGCGAACACGGAGCGGTCGCCGCGCTGGAAGCTCTTCCAGATGTCCTCCGGAATGTCCTCGTCCAACAAGCCGTTGATGTCGACTGCCAGCCGGTTCAATTCGTCGATCACCTCTTGGGCCGACTTCAAGAACACGTCGCGCGACGCGCTCTGCTGGATCTGCTGCAGGTTCTTCAACTGCTCGGCGGCTTTCACCGCCGCCTCGCCGAGGTCCTCGGCCTGCGCGCGCACGCGCTGGACCAGGTTGTCCGCCTTGTCGACCGCGGCGCCGACGGCGCCCGAGACGATCCGCGACTGCTGGTCGAAGGCCTTGCCCACCTCGCCGGCGCGGCCGAGCGCATGGTCGGCGGCCTTGACGAGGGTGGCCGCCTTGGCGTCGAATTCGGCGCCGATACCGGTGAGCCGGGCGTTGATCCGTTCGGCGGCGCCCATCAACTCGTCGGCGAAGCGGGCGAGCTGATCGCGCGCGGCCTTGGTGTCGGTTTGCACCGCCGCGGTGGTCTCGGCCAGTGACGCCCCTTCCTGGTGGAACGACCGGCCGAGACCCGCGATCGTCTCCTCGATCTGGCCGGCCAGGCCGTTCAGCTCCTGGAGCTGCTGCTGGACCGCGGCATTGACGCCCATGGCCTGCTCGGTGACCTGGCGCGTCGTCTCGACGAGCCTTGTCGCGTCGTCGCGCGCGCTTGCCGCCGCCTCGCGCGCCAGGTGCGCCGCGTCGCCGGCCGCGGCCGAGATGGTGGACACCAGCATGCCCACCTCCTGGCGCAGTGAGTCGACCCGCTCGGTGCTGAGGTCGGCAAGCCGGCCGAACTCGCTCGACTGTTCGCGGATGACGACGCCGGCGGCGCCGGCCTTGGCGAGCACGGTATCGATCGCGGACAACAGGCCGACCGCGTTCTGCCTGAGGGTGTCGCCGGCGGCGCCGATGCGCGCGCGCGCCTGGTCCACCGCCGCGTCGAGCCCGGTGGTCAACTCGGCGGCGTGGCCGCGTATGGCGGCGCCGGCCGTATCGAGGCGCGCGCGCCCTTCGCCGATCGTGGCGTCGACCGCGACCGACAGGGTCTCGGCGTGATGCAGCAGCGCCGCGCCCGCCGCGTCGACGCGGTGCTGCGCGTCGGTCATGGCCGCCGTAAGGTTGGCGGACTGGGTGCGGAACGCATCGCCGATTGAGGAGGTCTGATCGGCCGCCGCGCGGGCCGCCTCGCGCAGCTCCTGCCCCTGCTGCTGCAAGATGCGCTGCAGGGCCATGGATTGCGCGTTGGCCTGATCGGAGGCCTGCACCAACCCATCGGCGTTGCGTTGCAGGATCTGGCGCAGCGAATCGGCCTCCACCGCGGCAGCCTTCGCGGCGGCGGCCAGGTTGTCGGTGTCCTCGCGCAGCGTCTGGCCGACGGCCAGCGAATCCTCCTTCACCCGCTCGGTGATCGCCAACACCTCGTCCACGTTGGCGCGCAGCGAATGGCGCACCTCCTCCACGCCAGCCTTCGCCTGCGCGACGGCCTGGGTCAACTCGTCGCGCTCGCGCTGCAAGGCGCCCTGCATGTCGGCGGCGCCGGCCGATACCGAAGCGCTGGCCGCGTTGAGGTGGGCGGCGTTCTCCTCGACCGCGCGACGAATGGCGAGCGTGATGTCGTCGACATGGAGGCTCAAGGCCCGGCCCGCCTCGGTCGCCCGCTCGCTCACCTCGTTGGCGGCCTCGGTCAGGAGCCGCGCCTGCTCGCGCATAGTGTCGCGCATGGTGACCGCCACCACCGTGGCCTGCTCCGAGGCCTTGGACAAGAGGTCGGTCTGACCGCGCACCAGGTCATGGATGCGTTCGCCCTTCTGCGCCACGCGCTCGAAATACTCCGTGATGGCGGCCGACTGTTCGGCCATGCCGGCGCGAACCGCGCGCGCCGCATGATCGGCCACGCCGTCCAATTTGCGCGCCTGTTGGTCGATGGCAGCATTGACGCTGCCGACCTCGGCCGCCATGCGGGCGATGATCTGCCCGATGCCGCCCGCCTGCCCCTCGACCGAACGCTCGAATTCCGCCGCCGCCCGCCGGGCGGCCTCGATCAGCGACACGGAATGGCCGCTCACCGCGTCATGCAGGGCGGCGTTGCGCGCCTCGGCGGCGGCGAAGGCGGCATCGACCTCGGTGATGCGCGCCTCGATGCCGCGCAGCAGAATCTGGCCCAGACGCTCGGCATCGGCCACCAGCGCCTCGCCGCGCGACAGCGACCGGTCGTGCATCCCGCCGGTGCGCTGCTCGGCGGCGGCGAAGATGCCCTCGACCTCGCCGAGGCGCCCCTCCAGGGTCTCGATCAGCAGCCCGCCCGCCTGCCGGACGACGGCGATCAGGTCCTCGCCTTGCCGGCGCGTCGCCGACTGCAGGACGGCGCTTTGCTGCTCGGCCGCCGCGAACGCCGTGTTGATGTCGTCGAGCCGGGCGGTGAGACGCTGCGTCAACTGCTCGCCGGCGCCCTCGGCGGTCTCGGCCAGCAGCGCCGCCTGCGCGGTCGTCACCTGGCGCAGCTTCTCGCCGTCGGTCACCACGCTGCGCGACAGGCTACCGATGGCCTCGAGCTGCTCCTGCACCACCTGAGTGAAGCGCCCGGTAACCATGTTGCTGGCCGCGGTCAACGTATCGCCGTGCTCGCGGGCGGCCAGCTCCAAGGCGGCGGTCCGGCTTGCCACCACGCTCGACGCCTCGACGATCTCGTCGAGCAAGGCGGCGCAGGTCTCGCGCACGCGCTGGATCGAGTGCTCCGCGGCGGCGCCCAGCGCCGCGGTCTCGGCGCGCGTCGCGTTCTCGGCCGCCGCGCCCTGGGCGATGGCCGTCTCCGTCGCCGCCCTCACGTCGCGAGCGAGCGCGGCGCAGACCTCTTGAATCTGCGCGACCGCGTCGTCATGGGCCGAAATCAAAGTGCCGGTTTCCGCCCGCGCCGTCGCCCGCAGGTCGGACGAGCTGTCGGCAACGCGCTCGGCCAAGCCGCGGAGTTCGTCGACCAGCGGGCCGGCCGTGTCGCGGAACTGCGCCACTGCGCGTTCGCCGGCCCCGGCCAGCGCGCCGGCATGGGCGAGCGTCGCCTTTTCGAGCGCGGCACTCTTGCCCGACAGTACCTCGCTCGCCGACGCCAGATTCTCCAATACGGCCTTGCACGCGCCGGCGAAGCGCTCGCCGAACCGCGTGCTGGCGGCCACCAGGGTCTCGGCCTGCGCCTGCATCGCGCGCTGCAATTCGCCGCACTGCTCCTGGCTTTTCCGCAGCCCCTCGGCCACGGCGGCAGTCTGGCGGGCCAAGGTCTCGGCGAACTCTCCGGAGGCCTTGCCCGATAGCTCGACGAGGGCGTTGCGCGCCGCCTCCGCCGCGCTCGCCATGGCGGCCTGCTGCTCGGCCAGAATGCGCGACAACTGCTCCGCCTCGGCGCGCGCCCGCTCGGCCACGGCGGCGCGCTGCTCGGCCAAGGCATCGACTTCAGCCGCGGCGGCCTTGGTCAGTGTCTCGCGCTGGCGCGCGAGCGCCTCGGCGAGCCTCTCGGTGCCGACGCGGTTCGCTTCCTCCAGGTCGCGCCGCCGTTCGGCGGCGGTCTTCGCCATGGCGGCTGTCAGCGCGTCGATCGCGGCCTCGCCGGCGGCGGCGAGCTCGCCGCGGTGGCGCTCGAGGTTGGCGACGAGCGAGTGCACGTCCGACTCGGCGTCGGCGGCCAGCTTCTCGCGCTGCTGGGCCAGCGCCGCCGCCTGCTGGCGCAGCGACCCCTCGACCCGCTCGGTAATGCTGGTTGCGCGCTCGGTCGCCGCGGTCAGGTCGGCGAGCTGGCTGCTGAACCCCCGGTCGAGGCGCTCCAGGACGTTGTTCGCCTCCTCGCTGGTGCGGCGCAGCAGGCCGGACTGGCGCGAGATCGACTGCGCCACCGTGGCGATGCGCTGCTCGGCGTCCTCGCTGGAGTAGGAGAGGCCGCGAATCTCCCGCTGCAGCACGTCGATATCGCGCCGCGCGTCGCGCCGGCCGACGAAGATGACGAGCATGAGCCACAGGAAGGCGAGCGGCGTCGCGACGCCCGCCACCACGCCGCCAAACTCGTGCGGCGCCAGGCCGGCAAGCTCGCTCGCGCCAACCCGGCCAAACAGATAGAGCGCGCACAGCAGCAGCCAGAGGGCGGTCGCCGCGGCGCCGATCAGCGCGGCGTGGCGGCGCAGTAGGTCGCCCGCGCCGGCCATCGAAAAAGCGGATGTAAGAATTTCGCGTGGGGTCACTGCTCGCTTCTCTCGTCCTTATGCCGCCTTGCGCCGGCGGCGAATGAGCCCGAGGATCTCCGCCGCGGCAGCCGGGATATTGGTGCCCGGACCGTAGATCGCGGCGACCCCCTTGGCGGTCAAGAACTCGTAATCCTGCGGCGGGATCACGCCGCCGCACACCACCAGGACGTCGCGCGAACCGGCGGCCGCAAGCGCCGCGATGAGCCGCGGCACCAGCGTCATGTGGCCGGCGGCCTGGGTCGAGACGCCGACGACGTGCACGTCGTTCTCGATCGCCTGGCGGGCCGCCTCCTCCGGGGTCTGGAACAAGGGGCCGATATCGACGTCGAATCCGAGGTCGGCGAAGGCGGTGGCGATGACCTTGGCGCCCCGGTCATGGCCGTCCTGCCCCAGCTTGGCGACCAAGAGGCGCGGCCGGCGGCCCTCCTCCTCGGCGAATTCGCCGACCGCCGCGCTGAGGCGGGCGAAGGCGGCGTCGCCGCGGAAGGCGGCGCCGTACACGCCGCTGATGCCCTGCGGCGCCGCGCGATAGCGCGTGAACACCCGCTCCAGCGCATCGGAAATCTCGCCGACCGTGGCCCGCGAGCGCGCCGCCTCGACGGCGAGAGCCAGCAGGTTGCCGGCGCCGGCGCGGGCGGCCTCGCTCATGGCGTCGAGCGCCCGCCGGCAGCGCTCGCCGTCGCGGCTCGCGCGCAGCGCCTCGAGGCGCCGCGTTTGCGTCTCGCGCACCTTGGCGTTGTCGATGTCGAGCACGGCGACCGGCCGGTCATTGGGCGCCCGATACTTGTTAACGCCGACGATCGTCTCCTCGCCGCGATCGAGGCGCGCCTGCCGGCGGG
This sequence comes from uncultured Rhodospirillaceae bacterium, assembly GCA_964411425.1. Taxonomy (GTDB): domain Bacteria; phylum Pseudomonadota; class Alphaproteobacteria; order Dongiales; family Dongiaceae; genus CAYPKW01. The sequence continues at coordinate 774 of CAYPKW010000115.1, read as the reverse complement.
CGGCCGCGGTCTCGATCTCGAGTTTCGGCATGCCGGCGGCGACCGCGGCCGTCATGCCGCCCATCGCCTCGACCCGCTCGATGAGCGACATCGCCGCCGCCGCCAGTTCGGCGGTCAGCTTCTCCAGGTAGTAGCTGCCGGCGAGCGGGTCCACCACCTTGGCGATGCCGGTTTCCTCCTGCAGGATGAGCTGAGTGTTGCGCGCGATGCGCGCCGAGAACGGGGTCGGCAGGCCCACCGCCTCGTCGAGCGCGTTGGTGTGCAGCGACTGGGTGCCGCCCAGCACCGCGGCGAGCGCCTCGATCGCGGTGCGCACCACGTTGTTGTAGGCGTCCTGCTCGGTGAGGCTCACGCCCGAGGTTTGGCAATGGGTGCGCAGCGCGAGGCTTGCCGGATTGCCCGGCTCGAAGCGCTGCATGAGCCGCGCCCACAGCAGCCGTGCCGCGCGCAGCTTGGCGATCTCCATGAAGAAGTTCATACCGATGCCGAAGAAGAACGACAGCCGCGGCGCGAACTCGTCGACGCCGAGCCCGCGCGCCAACGCCGCCCGCACGTATTCGAGGCCGTCGGCCAGCGTGAAGGCGAGCTCCTGCGCGGCGGTCGCGCCCGCCTCCTGCATGTGGTAGCCGGAGATCGACACCGAGTTGAACTTCGGCATGCGCTTGGCGGCGTAGGCGATGACGTCGCCCACGATGCGCATCGAAGGGCCGGGCGGGTAAATGTACGTGTTGCGGACCATGAACTCCTTCAGGATGTCGTTCTGGATGGTGCCGG
>CAYPKW010000114.1:0-6621 GCA_964411425.1 uncultured Rhodospirillaceae bacterium | reverse complement strand
TCTTCTGCCATGGCGTGAGCTTGCCGTAGGTCTGGCTCAACAGGCGCTCGGCCCTCGCCTGCAGTTTGGCGATCTCCTCGGCCGGACTGGCCTCGCCCGCGTCGGTGCGATGGCGCAGTTCCTCGATCCTGCCCTCGAGCTCGGCGATCGGCTTCTCGAATTCGAGGAAGGTCGGCATCGCAGCAAGGCTCCGCGCCGGCCGGGCCGCAGCAGCCCCCGGCGGGCCGAGTTCCTAGCACAGGCACCCCGGGGCCGCGACGGCAAAAAGGCGTGCCGCCGCGCCACGAGCCGGGGCGGCGTCTTACCGGCGCCGCGTCACATCTTCTTCCAGTCGCCGAGCTTTTCGAACGCGGCCGCCGCGCGCAGGACGGTCGCCTCGTCATAGCGTCGGCCCACCAGCATGAGGCCGATCGGCAGCCCGTCCTCCATGCCGCAGGGCACGTTCATGGCCGGGTGCCCGCTGGCGTCGAATGGGCAGGTGTTGCCGAGCATGTCGAGTGCCCGCCCGACATATTCCTCGCGCGAGCAATCGGGCGCTGGGAGCGCCGTTGCGCGGAACGGGTTGGTGGGCATGGCGAGAAGATCGTAGCGCTTCAGCACCGCGTCGTACGCGTCCCGCAGCGCCCACTTCAGGTTTTGCGCCTTGGCGTAGTAGCGACCGTGGTAGTAGCGGTTCAGGTACTGGCCCATGAACAGCACCATCTTCACGGTCTCGGACATGTCGTTCGGGCGCGAGCGCCAGCCGCGGGCGTAGGCATCCAGCAGGCTCGTCGTATAGAGGCCCTCCCAATTGGTGCCCATGGAGTTGCCCTTGATCATCAGTTCGGTCGAGCCTTCAATGATGATGCCATTCCAGATGTGCAGGCCGTCGAGGTGCATGGGAATCGACACCTCGGCCACCTCGGCCCCCAGGGCCTTCAGGCGTAGCGCTGCCTTCTTCACCTTTCGGTCGACGACTGGCTCGCTTTCGGGGCGCCCGAAGCCCTCCTTGACGACGGCGACCTTGAGGCCCTTTACGCCCTTGCCGACGGCCGCCCTGTAGTCCTGGGTGGCGCAATCGATCTGGCGCGGATCGCGACCGTCCGGTCCGGCGATTGCGGCGAGCAGCCGCGCCACGTCGGCCACCGTCCCAGCCATCGGGCCGCAATGATCGAGCGTGAGCTCGATGGGGAAGATCCCGGTGTAGGGAACGAGCCCGTGCGTCGGCTTAAGCCCGTAGATTCCGCTCCAGCAGGCCGGCATGCGGATCGAACCGCCTTGGTCGCCGCCCAGCGCCATGTCGACTTCGCCCGTCGCCACGACTGCGGCGCTGCCACTCGACGAGCCGCCGGCCGAATGCGTAGGCTTGCGCGGGTTCTTTACCGGCAAAGGTTTGCTCGTGTGGCTGCCGCCGGAAAAACACAGGTCTTCGCAAACAGTCTTGCCCACGATGGAGCCGCCGGAATCGAGGATGCGGGTGACGACGACAGCGTCGATCTCGGGGACATAGCCTTCGAGGACGCGCGAGCCGTTCATCATTGGCAGGCCGGCCACGCAAATGTTGTCCTTGATCGCGACCCGCTTGCCCGCCAGCGGCCCCGTAGCGGCGCCGCGAATCTCGGCCCTCCAGGCCCAGGCGTTGTACGGGTTCTCTGCCGCCGGCGGACGCGCGCCCACGGTACGCGGGTACTTCACCGGGAGCCTCGGCTCGATGAGCTCGTCCAGGCGATCATAAGACGGCTTCATGCCCTTGAGCAGGCCGGTGAAGGACGCCGCGTCTTCCGGCGTGAGGTCGATACCGAACTCGGCGGCGATGTCCCGGACTTGCTCTACGTTTGGTGCTTGGATCGACATGTTGGCCTCCTTTGATGGATAATCCCCTTGTTCGTCGTTGCCGGACCGATCAGATGGCAAGGTAGTCCTTCATGACAGTGCTGCTGGAGACCTGCTCGCGCGTACCCTCGGCGACAATGCGTCCTTTCTCCAGGATGATGCAGCGATCGGTCAGGCCGAAGACCATCGGCACGTTCTGCTCGACGATGACGATGGTAAGCCCAGCCTGGCGGTTGATGTCCTGCACGATCTTAGCGATCTGCTGCACCAGCACCGGCATGATGCCTTCCGAGGGCTCGTCCAGCAGCATCACCTTGGGGTCGGTCATCAGCGCCCGGCCGATGGCCAGCATTTGCTGCTCACCGCCGCTCAGCGTGCCGGCGGCCTGCGAGAGCCGCTCGGCCAGGTGCGGGAAGTAGGCCAATACCTCCTCGCTCCGGTTCCGCTTGACGTGGCCGCCGGCGATGCGGCCCATCTCCAGGTTCTCGCGCACGCTCAGGCGCGGGAAGATGCCGCGGCCCTGGACGACCGTGGCGACGCCGCGCCGGGCGCGCTCGTGCGCCGGCAGCCGAGTGATGTCCTCGCCGGCGAGCGAGACAGTGCCCGCGCTCGGGACGATGACTCCGGCGAGGCAACGGATCAGAGTGGTTTTGCCCATGCCGTTGCGCCCGAGGACGCCGAGGATCTCGCCCTCCGCCACGCCGAAGCTGACGCCGCGCAGCACGGTCACCGTGCCGTAGCCTGCCGAGACGCAGTCGGCGACGAGAGCCATCAGGCATTCCCCAAATAGACGCTGCGCACCCGCTCGTCGTGCGCGATCTGGGCGAAGGAGCCTTCCACCAGAATGCGCCCGAGGTGCAGCACGGTGACCGGCGCCTGCAGGTCGCGGATGAAGTTGATGTCGTGCTCGATGATGATGGCGGAGAGGTGCATCTCGCGCACCAACCGGCGGATCAGCTCGCCCGTCGAGTGCGTCTCCTCCGCCGTCATGCCCGCGGTGGGTTCATCCAGCAGCAGGAGCTGGGCTTCTCGGGCCAGCAGCATGCCGATCTCCAGCCATTGCCGCTGGCCGTGAGCGAGCGCGCCCACGGTCTGCTCCGCCGCAGCTGCGAGGCGCACGAGGCCGAGCGTGTCGGCGATCCGCGCGCGCCGCCGCCTCGCCGAGAGGGCGGTCGCCAAGGCGGCCAATTCGATGTTCTCCCATACCGTCAGGTTGTCGAACACGGCGGGCGTCTGGAACTTGCGCAGGATGCCCATGCGCGCGATGCGGTGGGCGGGGAGCCCGGTGATGTCGCGGCCCTTGAAGCGGACGCGCCCGGAGGTCGGCCGCTGATGCCCGGAGATCATGCTGATGAAGGTCGTCTTGCCGGCGCCGTTGGGACCGATGAGGCAGCGGATCTCGCCGGCCGCGATCGCAAAGTCGATCGCGCTGTTGGCGACCAAGCCGCGAAACGTCTTGGTGAGGCCCTCGGCGCGCAGAAGCTCAGCCATTGGCCGCCCGCCGTTCGAGCCGGTGCCGGTTCCAGCGCTCGAGTGCTCCAGCCACGCCGCCGCGGAAATAGACGATTACGGCCACAAACACTAGGCCCAGGATGAGCGGCCAGTAGGCCGGGATCAGCGCGCTCAAATAGTTCGACAGCAAGGAAACGGCGATGGCGGCGAGAAAGGCGCCCAGCAGGCTCGTCCGGCCGGCGATCGCCACCCAGACCACGACCTCGGTGGAAAAGTTCACGTCGGCGAGCGCCGGCGCCACGAAACCCGCGTTGGTGCCATAGAGCGCGCCGGCGAAGGCCGAGATGGCGCCGGCGAGGGCGAATGCGGCCGTCTTATAATGGGAGACATCGAAGCCAAGCGAGAGCACACGGTCTTCGTTCTCGCGGATGCCGGCCAGCACCTTGCCGAACTTGGCGCCGACCAGCCAGCGCAGCAGCAGGTAGACGCCGACGACGATAGCCAGCACGAAGTAGTACATCGGCGCATCATCGAAGAGGGAGATGCTGAGCCAGTCGCCGAGGGTCAGCGACATGCGCTCGATGTACATGCCGTTCCAGCCGCCGGTGATCTGCGATTGGCTCACCGCCACCTGGCGGACGATGATCGAGACGGCCAAGGTGACGATGACGAAATAGGTGGAGCGCACGCCGGCGCTGAACATGAAATAGCCGAGCACGGCGGCGAGCAGCCCGCCGATCACGAGCGCGATCGCCATCGCGGCATAGGCCGGATTGACCAGCGGCACCCACAGATAGGCGAGTCCCATAATGTAGGCGCCGATGGTGTAGAAGCCGGCCTGGCCGAAACTGAGGATACCGGCGCGGCCCCACAGCAATGCCAGCGACATGGCCATGACGCCGTGCAGCATGTACTGCGGCAGGATGTAGATCAGGTATCCCGAGATCGGGATCGGCAGCAGGGCCAGCAGGAGGAAAGCCACAAGCGCCGCGCCGTCCTCCGAAGAGGTCAGCCGACGCGCCAGCGAGGGCGCGGCGGCGGCGAGTGCGGCCGTCATCGTTGCAGCCTCGACGTCAGCACGCCCTCGGGGCGGAGGCGCAGCGCGATGATGGCGAGCGCGAATACCACCGTCTGCGCGAAGGTCTGCGTCGAGAAGAGCGCGAAGAAGGTCTCGGCCCCGCCAATGAGCAGGCTGCCGACCAGCGTACCGCCCAGGAGCTGCCCGATGCCGCCGACGATGACGACGAAGAAGTTCCGGATGAGGAAGTCCATGCCCATGTAGGGGTGGACGCTGAACATCGGTGCGATCAGTGCGCCGGCCAGCCCAGCGAGGAACGAGCCGGCAACGAACACCAGCTTGTAAGTAGCGCCGATGTCGAGGCCAAGCAGGCTCGCCATCTCGCGGTCCTGGGTCAAGGCCCGGATCTTGATGCCGAGGTTGGTGCGGAAGAAGACGAAGGCGATGCCGATGAGCAACGCCAGCGTGAAGACGGCCAGCACCGCGCGATAGGCGGGAACCCGCTGGAAGCCGAGGTCGAAGGCGTCCGGCAGCGGGCTCGGCACGTGGAGGAAGTTGGTGCCGAACGACAGCTTGATCAACTCAGTGCCGATCAGGTAGCAGCCCCAGGTGATCAGGATGGTGTCGAAGGGGCGGTCGTAGAAATAGCGGATGATGCAGTGCTCAAGCAGCAACCCGACCAAAGCCACGCCGGCGCCCGCCAGCAAGGCCGCGACGACGAACGGTACGCCGGCGCCGAGGCAGGCCCAGACGAGATAAGCGCCGAGCGTCAGCATGGCGCCGTGGCCCATGTTGATGACGCCGATGAGGCCGAAGATGATCGCGAGCCCCAGCGAGGCGAGCGCCAGCGTCAGCGTCAACAGACTCGCGTCGATGAGGACGCTGAGCGTGGTGGACAGCATGATCTCCCCGCCCTCTCCGGCGGCCCGGGCCCCCATGCCGGCCCGGGCCGCCGGTCGCCGCTCTATTTAAGCGGGTAATCGCAGCGGGCGTCGAGCGGGATCGCCTCGGGCACCGACATGATCTCCTCGAACATGTCGTTGACGCTCGTCCATCCCGCCCGCACCCGCATGAGATAGGACGGCACGACCGCCTGATGGTCGAGTTTGCGCATCGTCACCGTGCCCTGCGGCGCCTTGTCGAACACCAGGTCCTCGAGACCCTCGCGGAGAGCGTCCGTGCTGACTTCGCCCTTCCTCTCGATGGCGAGCGCCGCCATATGCGCGGCGTTGTACATGGCGACGCCGACGGTGTTCATCAGCGCGTCCGGCCCATACTTCTTCTTGAAGGATTCGAGGAACGTCTTGTTGTTCGCATGACCGATCGACATGAAGTAGTCGAAGCTCACGTAGTGGCCCGCCGAGACCTCGGGGCCGAGGCCGGAGGTCACCACCTCCTCGTCGTCCACGGTCCAGTATGCGAAGTCCTCGCTCATGCCGGCGGCATGGAACTGCTGCCCGAAGTTCACCGTGTCGCTGCCGGTGAGCGAGTGGTAGATGATGTTGGCCCCGGAGTTGCGGATGTCGCGCAATACCGAATCGTACTGCGGGGTGTTGAAGGGGATGTAGACCTCCGCCACCACCTCGCCGCCGAGCTCGTCGATTTTGCGCTTGGTCACCAGGTTGGTGACGCGGGGCCACACGTAGTCCGACCCGATCATAAAGAACTTCTTGCCGAACTTGTTCATCATGAACTCCATGAACGGGTAGGCCTGCTGGGTCGGCTCCGGCCCGAACATGAAGATGTTCTTGTTGCAGACGCCGGGGAAGTACTCTTTCTCCTGCCCCTCGTAGAAGGTGGGATAGAGCAGGACCTTGTTGGCCTGGGTCGCCACCGGGGCGCCGGCCTGGCGCTCGGCGCTCGAAAAGGTGCCGGCGAGGAAGTCCACCTTCTCCTGCCGGATCAGGCGGTTCGCCTGCTCGACGACGATGCGCGGTTCGGTCTTGGAATCGCCGAGCACGACCTCCATTGGCCGGCCGAGGACGCCGCCGCGGGCGTTGATCTCGTCCACCGCCAGTTCGAAGCCCGAGGCGTGCGCCCGCCCGTAGACGGTCCACGCGCCGGTGAGCGGCGAGATGACCCCGACCCTGATGGGATCGGCCGCGCCGGCGCGCCGCACGATGGCCGGCGCCGCCAGGGATGCCGCGGCCACCCCGGCGGTCGCCGTGATCCCCTGCAATGCCGCGCGACGCGTGAGGCCGCGCGCATGTCCAACCTTCCTGTCTTTCATTGATTCCTCCACCTGATATGTGTGCTTGACGCCCCTTGGCGCTTGTTCCGGCCCACGTTGCGTCCAGCCAGCCCCGCTGGCTTCCTGGGCGCGCCGATTATCCATCGAA
>CAYPKW010000113.1:0-6954 GCA_964411425.1 uncultured Rhodospirillaceae bacterium | reverse complement strand
GACGACGCCGGCGGCAAGCACCGCGATGAGCGCGCCCTGTCCGAGCGCCCACAGCACGGCCGTCTCGTCCGGACGGCCGGCGGCGGCGGCGAGCCCGTCGGCGCGCGCCGGCGCCAAGCGGTACATGACCGCCACGACGAGGGCGCGCGAGGCGGCGTGCGCGGCGATGAGCGCGCCCGCCGCGGCGCCCGCCAAGGCGGCAAGCGCGGCGGCCCGCGCCAGGACCGAGAAGACGAGCGCCAGCGCGCCATAAACGCCGACGCGGCTGTCGCGCATGATGGCGAGTCTCTCGTCCGGATCGGCGGCGGCGAGCCCGTCGGCGGCGTCGGCGAGCCCGTCCTCGTGCAGCGCGCCGGTCACGAGCGCCGTCGCGCCAACCGCGAGCAGCCCCGCCACCAGGGGCGGCAGCGAGAGCCGCCGCGCCAGCAGGAAGACGAGCCCGCCCACTAGCCCGACGACTAGCCCCGCCAACGGGAACGCCCGCGCCGCCTCCCTGAGATCGCCCCCCGCCACCCCCGGCAGCGGCAACCGCGTCAGGAACGCGAGTGCGGTCGCAAAATCGCGCCGCCAGCGCAGCAGCCAGTCCACGGGGAAACGATGGTCGTCGTACATGGGGCGAACCTCCGGTGGGCGAGGTATATGACAATTGCGCCTGCCGCCGAAACAGCTATGCATGAACCGCCATGTCCCAGCCCATTGCCACGCTCGATGAGGTGCGCCGGCTCATGCGCGAGTTGCCGGGTCCGGACCTCGTGGCCGCGAGCGCGGCGGCGACGCGCCAGGCGAGCCTGACGAAGCCGCCGGGATCGCTCGGCCGACTGGAGGAGCTGGTCGAGTGGCTGGCAGCCTGGCAAGGGCACGAGCCGCGCCTCGCCCGGCCGCGGGTCGTCGTATTCGCCGGCAACCACGGCGTGGCGGCGCAGGGTGTCTCGGCCTACCCGGCGGAGGTAACGAAACAGATGGTGGCGAACTTCATCGCCGGCGGGGCGGCGGTGAACCAGTTATGCCGGGCGGCGGACGCCGATCTCAGGGTGTACGAGATGGCGCTCGACCGGCCGACCGAGGACTTCACCTTGCGCCCGGCCATGAGCGAGGAGGAGTGCGCCGGCGCCATGGCCTACGGCATGATGGCGGTGGAGCCGGGCCTCGACCTCATGTGCCTGGGCGAGATGGGCATCGCCAACACGACGAGCGCGGCGGCGCTGTGCCTGGCGCTGTTCGGCGGCGAGGCGAGCGACTGGACGGGTCCAGGCACAGGTGTCGTCGGCGCCGCGCTCACACGCAAGACCGCTGTTGTCGCAGAGGGCGTCGCGCATCACCGCGAGCATCTCGGCGATCCCTTCGAGGCGCTCAACCGCCTCGGCGGCCAGGAGCTAGCGGCGATCGCGGGCGCCGTCATCGCGGCGCGACTAGCTCAGACACCGGTGCTGCTCGACGGCTTCGCCTCGACCGCGGCGGCGGCGGTACTGTTCGCCTTCGACCGGCGCGCGCTCGACCACTGTCTCGTCGCCCATGTCTCGGCCGAGCCGGGCCACCGCCGACTGCTGGCGCGCCTCGGGAAGAGCGCGCTGCTCGACCTCGGCATGCGGCTGGGCGAGGCCTCGGGCGCCGCGCTCGCCATCCCGATCCTCAAGGCCGCCGTCGCCTGTTACGCCGGCATGGCGACGTTCGCCGAGGCCGGCGTCAGCGGCAAGGCGGCGCGGGACGCGGAGCGATCGGGCTGAGCGCCTACTCGTCCACGTGGAGGAGTAGCCCGCGCCGGCGGGCGACGCGAAATGCGAACAGATAGGCGGCGATGCCGACGCCGGTGTAGAGCACGTTGAGCGCCACGGCGCCGAAGAAGAGGTCGGTGCGGAAGCGGGCATCGAACAGCACGGCGCGCATCCCTTCGAACACATAGGTGGCCGGGATCGCCCAGGCGATCGTCTGCAGCCAGTCCGGCAACACCGTCACCGGGTAATACACGGCCACCACCGGGGCCAACATGAAGATGACGAACCAGGCGAGGTTCTCGGCCGAGACGCCGTAGCGCAGGATGAGCGCGGTGACGCACATGCCGATGGCCGAGCCCATGACGAGTAGGTTGGCGAAGAACGCAATCAGCGGCAGGCCCAGGCTGAAGATCGAGTAGTCGTAAAGTGGAATCGCCAGGAGGATCGCCGGCAGGACGCCGATGAGGGTGCGGATCAGACTCATCGCCATCAGCGACAGCAGGTGTTCGTAAGGGCGCAAGGGGCTGACGTAGAGGTTGCCCAGGTTGCGCGACCACATCTCCTCCAGGAACGACAGCGTGAAGCCGAGCTGGCTTCGGAACAGCACGTCCCACAGCATGACCGCGGCCAGCAGCACGCCGAAGGCGCCGGCGACCCAGGAGCTGTTGGTGGCGAGGAAGGTGGAGATGGTGCCCCACAGGACCACCTGCATGGTGGGCCAGTAAACGATCTCGATCAGCCGCGGCCACGAGCCGCGCAGCACGTAGGCGTGGCGCAGCACCATGGCGCCGATGCGCCTGAGCGACGGTGCGAGGCTCAAGCGGCCGACCCCGGCGTCACGCCATCGCCCGGCGCGCGGGCGATGTCGAGGAACACCTCTTCCAGAGTGCGCCGGCCGTAGCGGCGCATGAGCTCCGCCGGCGCGCCGCGGTCGACGATGCGCCCGCGGCGTAGCATCAGCACGTCGTCGCACAGCCGCTCGACCTCGCCCATGTTGTGCGAGGCAAGCAGGATGGCGGCGCCGGTCTCGCGCCGGTAACGCTCGAGATAGCCGCGCACCCAGTCGGCCGTGTCGGGATCGAGCGAGGCGGTGGGCTCGTCGAGCAGCAACACCTCCGGCCGGTTGAGCAGCGCCTTGGCGAGCGCCACTCGCGTCCGCTGCCCGGCCGACAACTGGCCGGTCGGGCGCGCCAGCAGATCGCCCATCGCGAGGTCGCGCGCCAGCTCCGCGATGCGCTGCTTCGGATCGGCCAGCCCGTAAAGATGAGCGTACACGTTGAGGTTCTCGCGCACCTTGATGCGCCGCGGCAGGTCCACGTAGGGCGACGAGAAGTTGATGCGCCCGAGCACCTGGTAGCGGTGCTTCAGCATGTCCTCGCCCAGCACCCGGATGCGGCCCGCCGTCGGCAGCAGCAGCCCCAGCAGCATCGAGATGGTCGTCGTCTTGCCGGCGCCGTTGCCGCCCAGGAGGGCCACCACCGCGCCCCGCGGCACGACGAAGTCGATGTCGTCCACCGCGACGACGCGCTGGAAGCGCTTGCTCAGGGATTCGACGACGATGGCGGGGGCGCTCATGGGGCCTCTCTTATGCCCGGAAAAGCGCCGTCGGACCAGCGGCCGGAGCTTGCGGTTTCCGCCGCGGCCCAGCTAGATGGCGGCATGGCGACCATGACGCTCGCCCGCGCCGCGCGCGGCCGGGTGCGCCTGCGCACGCTGGTGCTGGTCCGCTGGGTGGCGGTCGCCGGCCAGGCGACGGCCCTGCTGACGGTCCATGTCGGGCTCGGCTATGCGCTGCCGATCTGGTGGGCGCTCGGCGCCGTCGCCGCCTCGGCGGCGTTGAACCTGTGGGCGAGCCTCGGCCGCAAGCCGGCGATGCTGGGCGACCGCGCGGCGGCCGCCTTTCTCGGCTACGACCTGTTGCAGCTTGCCGTGCTGCTGTATCTGACCGGCGGCCTCGGCAATCCGTTTGCGGCGCTGATCCTGGCGCCGGTCACCGTTTCGGCGACCAGCCTGTCGCGGCGCAGCACGGCGGCGCTCTCGCTCACCGCCGTCGCCGCGGTGGGGGTGCTGGCGGCGTATCACCTGCCGCTGCCCTGGCGCGCCGGCGGGCTGCAAACTGAGCCGTTGTTCATGCTGGGGCTGGCGTTGGCGCTCGCGTTCTCGACCGTGTTCGTGGCGGCCTACGTGTTCAGCGTGGCGGAAGAGGGCCGGCGCATGTCGGACGCGCTGGCGGCGACGCAGATGGCGCTCGACCGCGAGCACCGGGCGGCGGCCTTGGGTGGGCTCGCGGCGGCGGCGGCGCACGAGCTGGGCAGCCCTCTCGGCACCATCGCGGTGGTCGCCCGCGAGCTCGACCGCGACCTGCCGCCCGATAACCCGTGGCGTCCGGACGTAGACCTGCTGCTGAGCCAGAGCGAGCGCTGCCGGGCCATCCTGGCCGGGCTGGCGGCGCGGCCCGAGGCCGAGACAGAGCCGGTCGGCCGCCTGCCGCTGAAGGCGCTGGTCGAGACCGCCGCCGCGGCGCACCGGCGCGGGCAGATCGCGCTCACCATCGAGGCCGACGGCGCCGGCGGCGAGCCCCAGGCGGTGCGCCGGCCGGAGCTCGTGCACGGCCTCGGCAACCTGATCCAGAACGCCACGCAGTTCGCCCGCGCGGCCGTCGACATCGCCCTGCGCTGGGACGCCGAGCGCGTCAGCGTTGCCATCGTCGACGACGGCCCCGGCTTCGCGCCGGCCTTGCTCGACCGGCTGGGCGAGCCTTATCTGTCGGGTGGCCCGCAGGGGCGCGCCGAGGACGAGGCGCCGATGGGCCTCGGCATCTTCATCGCCCAGACCCTGCTGGAGCGCACCGGGGCCAGGCTTGCCTTCGCCAACCGGCCCGAGGGCGGCGCGCGGGTGACGGTGACGTGGCCGCGCCAAGCGTTGGAGACGGAGGGACCCTCGCCATGAGTGCCGTGCCGCGCCGCCTGCTGATCATCGACGACGACGCGCCGTTCCGCCAGCGGCTCGCCATCGCCATGGAGCGCCGCGGGTTCCAGGTCGCCACCGCCGACGGCGTCGCCAGCGGCATCGCCGCCGCCGAGGCGGCGCCGCCCCAGTTCGCCGTGGTGGACTTGCGGCTCGGCGACGGCAATGGACTGGAAGCGGTGGCGGCGCTGCGCCGGCTCGACGCCGACATGCGCATCGTCGTACTGACCGGCTACGCCAACATCGCCAGCGCCGTTGCGGCGGTGAAGAGCGGCGCCGTCGATTACCTGTCGAAGCCCACGGACGCGGACGCGGTGGAACGGGCGCTGTTGGAGCACGCCCGACCACTACCGCCGGTCGCCGACCAACCGATGACGGCCGACCGGGCGCGCTGGGAGCACATTCAGCGGGTGTTCGAGCAGTGCGACCGCAACGTATCGGAGACGGCGCGGCGCCTCAGAATGCATCGGCGCACGCTGCAGCGCATCCTGGCCAAGCACGCGCCCAAAGGTTGAATCAGGCGAGCGCGCGGCGGCGCACACCCTGCAGCAAGGCGTCGACGTGGCGGCCTTGGAACATGGCGATGCCGAGCGACTGGCCGAAATGCTCGGCCGTCTCGCCGTCGCAGCGGCACAAGATGACGCGGTCGCGGCCGATCGCGGCGACGATGTCCTTGAGTTCGTCGAGGCGCTCGCCGGCAAGGTCCTCGCTCATGCCCTTCTGCCAGCGCAGCTTGACGAGATCGAGGCCGAGCCGGGCGTGATCGAACATCGATAGGATCAGGGGGTCGGCGCCGTCGAGGCACAGGCGATAGCCGCGGTCCTTGAGAAAGTCGCGGGCGAAGCGGTAGCTCGACAAATCGGCGAACATGTCGAGTTGCTGCAGCTCGACGGTGATGGAACCGTCGGCGCGCCCTCGCATGGCGGCGTCGAACTGCATGAACTCCGGCGCCAGCACGGTCGCCAGGTTGAGGTTGAGGCTGAAGCCACCGGCGACCCCGATGCCGTCGCGCATCAGGAGCGCCAGCACGCGCTGGTCGAGGGTCTGGGTCAGATGCTGGAACAGCCAGCGGTCGGACGCCAGATCGACGCCGGGCAGCACGGCGTCGCGCAGGTCGGCGATGGAGACGTAGATCTCGTGAAACAGCGCCCGCGGCGCCGGGCCGGGTTCGATGAAGCAGACCGGCTGGCGGCGCAGCAGGTTGGCGAGGTCGGCGGCGGCGGCGACGCGCTCGACCTCGGCCAGATGGCGCAGCTCCAGCGGCCGGCTCTTGGGCGCGCCGACGACGGCGGGCGCGGGCGCCGCCTCGCGGCGACCCTGGGCCAGCCGGCGGGCCAGCACGAGCAACCGGGGGTAATCCCGCTCCAGGTCGTACCAGGTGCAGAAGCGGTCCTCGCCGTCGACCTCCTCGCTCACCAGCGGATCGTCGCTGAACAGGAACCACAGGCGCAGGATCGCCTCGTCGATGTCGGACACGCCGGCGCCCCTGGCGAGGAACACCAGGTCGCCGTTCGCCATGCGGAACAGGCCGCCCTCGAAACTCTTGACCAGGCGGTCGAAGGCGGCGCCGGCGATCCGCATGTGATGGCCGCGCCGGTTATGGGGCCTGAGCCGCGACAGATGCACGTGCACGGCCTGGCGGCCCTCGCGGAAGCGGCCGAGCCGCTCCACGTAGTCGAGCAGGATGCTCTCCTGGTTCTCGCGACCCACGGCTTCGGCGCGCTCGGCCATGCGGCCCCCCGATTGCTTCTTGGCCCCAGTGTCGACGAGGGATGGTTAGCGAGGACTTAATCCTTGAAACCATTGAAAGCGAAGCCACACGTGGAGAATCCGCATACCCTCGGCGCGCGCCTCCACAAGTGGCGCATGGAACGAGCCCTCTTCCAGAAGGACGTTGCCTTGCAGTTGGGGTCAATGCGTGGAGATTCTTTGGGTCGGAGCGCGAAAAATCCCATCGGAATCTCCGCCGTGGAGCTGCAAGACGCTTTGCTCTGCCAGACCGGGCGCCCTATTCTAGCTTCACCACACTTGGATGCATGGATGCATGCGCCGCGACGTTGCCGCCCTCAGGTGGAGAATGAATATCGTGGTGATGCGATTCGCTCTTGTCGCCGGCCTTGTCTTGGCCCTGACCGGCCCAGCCAGCGCCGACTTCGAGGACGGAACGGCCGCCTATGACCGCAGCGACTACGCGACCGCGCTGAGGGAATGGCTGCCATTGGAGGAGCAGGGCTTCTCCGGGGCCCAGGTCAATATTGGCCTCATGTACCGTAAG
>CAYPKW010000112.1:1083-6958 GCA_964411425.1 uncultured Rhodospirillaceae bacterium | reverse complement strand
GCGGCGGCGGCTGCGCTGCGTCTAGCTCAGCCCCCTACATCCGGGTGTGGGGCGATCGGCCGTCCCCGCTGGGCGTCGCGCCCAGCGAGAAATCCCGCTTTGCATGGGGTCGATCGTCGATTTTCTTCCCCCCGCCGCTGGAGGGGGGCAGGCGGTTCAGGCGCCGAACCGGAGGATGCGCAGGTGCAGTTCCTGGAACTGGCGCTCGATCTTGCCGCCGAACAGCGGGTCGGCCGCCGCCACGACGGCGTTATCGATCTCCCACCAGTCGCGCGCCGTGAGCGACCTCAGCGCCAGCGGAAAAAGATGCGTCTCCTCCAGCTCCATGTGCTCGCGGTAGTGGGCGATGAAATCGCGCACGCTGGCTTCGAACTGCGCTCTCGGAAGCTCCACGTCCTGGGCGGCGGCGCGGCAGGCGGCGGCGAAGCCGCGCGTTAGCCGGGCTAGCGTCTCGTGCTCGCTTTCGATGTCGCCGACCGCCTTCGCGGCCGTTTCGTCGATGGTCTTGAGGCGCCGATATATGAGGTCCTCCCTCGGGTGGTGGCAGAGGTCGGGGTAATGCAGGAGGTACTCGACGATGTCCGTGAGCGCCTCGATGTCGAGCGCGCCGCCGCCCGCGTAAGTCGCCAACTGCCGCTCGATGAGGCCGAGCAGCTTCTTCAGGTTCGCGTGGTCGAGGGTAAGCTGATGCAGGACGTCGAACATCGCGGTCCGGCCCCCGTTGTCACGGGGCAGAGTCGTCCGCGACGGGCATCGGCGCCTTGATCTAGATCAACGGTAGATGTCAGACGTGGAACGACTCGCCGCAGCCGCAGCGGCCCTTCTCGTTGGGATTGCGGAACACGAAGCCCGACTGCAGCTTGTCCTCGACGTAGTCCATCTCGCTGCCCAGGATGAACATGGTCGCCTTGGGGTCGATGAACACGGTGACGCCCTTGTCCACGACCACCTCGTCGTGCTGGCCCTTGGCGTCGGCGTATTCGACCGAATACGAGAGCCCGGAGCAGCCCTTCGACTTGACGCCGACGCGAAGGCCCAGCGGCCGGTCGCCCTCGCGCTGGGCGACCAACTGCTTGACCCGGTTGGCGGCGGCCTCGGTCAGCGTGATGACGGTGGGAAGCATGCTGGTTATCTACCTCCGGTTTCTCAATATCGCCTTAATACATCCCGAGTTCAAGTCGCGCCGCCTCGCTCATCATCGACTGGTTCCAGGGCGGGTCCCAGACCAGCTCGACGGTGGCCTCGCTCACGCCCTCGACCGCCGCGACCGCCTGCTGGACCATGCCGGGCATGGTGCCGGCGACCGGGCAGCCGGGGGCGGTCAGCGTCATATCGATCGCCACCTTGCCCGCAGCGTCCACCTCGCACCGGTACACCAGACCGAGCTCGTAGATGTTGACCGGGATTTCGGGGTCGAAGACGGTGCGCAGAGCTTCGACCACCGCCTCGCGCAGCGCGTCGCCCGCGGGCGACGCTATCTCGCCGGCCGGTTCCTCGCCGCTCTTTGTCGGGCTCTCGTCCATCGCCTTACTCCGTCGCCGGCAGTTCCGTCGTGACCGGCGCCGCCTGGTGGCGCAGCGCCGCGGCGAGCGTATGCCAGCATAGCGTCGCGCACTTGACGCGCATGGGGTACTCGCTGACGCCGGACAGCACGGCGAGCCGCTCGAAGCCGTCCTCCTCCGCCGCCTCTACGCCGTCCCCCTTGCCGGTCACCATTTCGTGGAAGCGTCGGAACATCCTCTTCGCCTCGCCCTCGGTCTTGCCCTTGACCAGCTCGGTCATGAGCGAGGCCGAGGCGGTCGAGATGGCGCAGCCGCGGCCCTGGAACGCGGCGTCCTTGACCACTCCGTTCTCGAGCGTGACGTACACCGTCACCTTGTCGCCGCACAGCGGGTTGTCGCCGCGCGCCTCGCAAGTAGCCTCGGCCGGCCGCCGGCAGTTGCGCGGCTGGCGGCTGTGGTCGAGGATGACCTCCTGGTAAAGCTCGCGCAGGTCGGACATCAACGGAAGATCTCCTTGACGCGCATGAGGCCGTCCAACAGCGCGTCGATCTCGTCGAGGCGATTATACACCCCGAACGAGGCGCGGGCCGTGCCGGTCACGCCGAAGCGGTCCATGGTCGGCTGCGCGCAGTGGTGGCCGGCGCGCACCGCGATGCCGTGGCGGTCGAGCACAGTTCCGATGTCGTGCGGGTGCACGCCGTCGAGCGTGAAGGACAGGATCGCGGCCTTGTGCCGGGCGGTGCCCAGGATGCGCAATCCCGGAATCTCGGCGAGACGCTCGGTGCCGTAAGCCAGCAGCGCCTGCTCATGGGCGTGCACGCGGTCGAACCCGAGTGCCTCGACGTAGTCGATGGCGGCGGCCAGCCCGATGGCGCCGGCGATGTTGGGCGTGCCCGCCTCGAAGCGGGCCGGCGGCGGCGCGAACTCGGTCTTCTCGAAGCTGACGCTGCGGATCATCTCGCCGCCGCCCTGGTAGGGCGGCATCGATTCGAGCAGGTCCGCCTTGCCGTACAGCACCCCGATGCCGGTCGGGCCGTACACCTTGTGGCCGGTGAAGACATAGAAGTCGCAGCCGATCGCCTGCACGTCCACCTTCTGATGGGGGGCGGCCTGCGAGCCGTCGATCAGCGTCGCCGCCCCCGCCGCATGGGCGAGGCGAACGATGTCGGCGACGGGCAGCACCGTGCCGATGGCGTTCGAGACATGCGTCACCGCCACCATCTTGGTGCGCGGGCCGAGCAGCTTCCGGTATTCCTCCAGCAGGAACTCGCCGGCATCGTCGACCGGCACCACGCGCAGCACCGCGCCCGTGCGCTCGCGCAGGAGCTGCCACGGCACGATGTTGGAGTGATGCTCGATGACGGACAGCACCACCTCGTCGCCGGCGCCGAGACGGGCGCCGTAGCTCGCCGCGACTAGGTTGATCGCCTCGGTGGTGCTGCGGGTGAACACGATCTCGCGCTGCTCGCGGGCGTTGAGGAAGCGCCGCGCCGTCTCGCGCGCCGCCTCGAAGCGCTCGGTCGCGCGCGCCCCCAGCCAATAGACGCCGCGGTGGACGTTGGCGTACTCCTCCTCGTAGCAGCGCCGCATCGCCTCCAGCACGGGGCGCGGCTTCTGCGCGCTGGCCGCGCTGTCGAGAAACACCAGCGGCCGGCCGTGCACCGGTCGCGCCAGGATCGGGAAGTCGGCCCGCACCCGCTCCACGTCGTAGGGCGCCGTGTCGAGTTGGCGCAATCTTGGCTCGACGCTCATGGGTTGCTCTCCGGCACGGCGCCGAGCCATTCGCCGACCCGCAGGGCGACGGCGGCGCGCGCGCCGGCGTCGGTAATGGCCTCGATCACGTCGCTCACGAATGCCTCGGTCAGCAGCCGGCTCGCCGCCGCCCCGTCTAGGCCGCGGGCGCGCAAGTAGAACAGCGCCTCCTCGTCGAGCGCGCCGACGGCGGCGCCGTGGCCGCACTTCACGTCGTCGGCGCGAATCTCGAGCTCGGGCTTGCTGTCGATCTCGGCCTGGGCGGACAGCAGCAGGGTCTTGTTCAACTGCTGGCCGTCCGCCTTCTGGGCGTCCGGCCGCACCACGATGCGGCCCTGGAAGACCGCCCGCGCGCGCTCGTCGAGCACGCCCTTGTAGGTCTCGCGGCTCACGGTCTCGGGGTGCTCGTGCACGATCTCGGTCGTGTTGTCGATGTGCTGGCGCCCGCGCGCCAGGTACACGCCGTCCAGTCGGCACCGCGCGCCGGCGCCGGCCAGGCGCACCGCGATCTCGTTGCGCGCCAGCGCCCCGCCGACCGCGAGCACCAGGCTCTCGTAACAGCCGCCCGCCGCCACCGTCACCCTGTTCTGCGCCAGGTGGATGGCCCGCGGGGCTTCGTCCTGCAACTTGTAATGCTGGAGACGCGCATCTTGGCCCACCGCGATCTCGCTCAGCGGGTTCGACCAGTAGATCGCGTCGTCGCCGATGTGGCGCTCGATCACGGTGGCCGAGGCGCCGGGTTCGAGGCGGATGAGGTTGCGCGCATGAAAGGCGAGGGGGGCTTCGCCCGCCCGCCCGACGAACAGCAGGTGAATGGCCTCGTCGAGCGCCACGCCGCGCCCGACCGTAAGCACGCAACCGTCCGCCATGAACGCGGTGTTAAGGGCGCCGAGCGCGTCGTCCTCGCCGTGCAGGGCGAGCTGCGCCGCGAGCCCGCCGCCGTCCGCCGCCAGTCGCGCGCCGAGGCCGCCGAGCTCTATCCCCGACGGCAGCCCCTCGAGCCGCGACAACCCTTGCGCCAGCCGCCCGTTGACGAAGACCAGACGGGGCGCCTCCGGTAGTTCGACCGATACCTCTCGCTCCGCCTCGCGCGCCGGCTCGAACGGCGTGTCGAACAGCGGGTTGAGCGACGTGTATTTCCAGCGCTCGACCCGCGCCGTCGGCAACCCTAGGGCGGCCCGCTGGATCGCCCTTCGGCGCAGCGCCGCCATGGCCGGATGGCCGGCGCCAGGCAGCGTCGCCGCCACGCCCGCGAAGCGCTCGGTGTAAGGCAGCGCCCGTGCCAGCGCGCTCATCGGGGTCAAGCTCCCGCCGCCTCGGCGGGCGCGCCGCCGTAGCCCTCGCGCTCCAACTCCAGCGCCACCTCGCGCCCGCCCGTGCGGGCGATGCGGCCCTCCGACAGCACGTGGATGCGGTCGGGCACCACGTGGTCGAGCAGTCTTTGATAGTGGGTGATGAGCAAGATGGCGCGCTCGGGCGAGCGCAGCGCGTTGATGCCCCGCGCCACCGTCTTGAGGGCGTCGATGTCGAGGCCGGAGTCGGTCTCGTCCAGCACGGCGAGGCGCGGCTCCAGCAGCGTCATCTGAAGGACCTCGTTGCGTTTCTTCTCGCCGCCCGAGAACCCGACGTTGAGCGCGCGGCGCAGCATCTCCTCCTCGATGCCGAGCAGCTGGCGCTTGTCCTTTAGCAGCTTGAGGAACTGCATGGCGTCGAACTCGGGCTCGCCGCGGTGCCGGCGCACGGCGTTGACCGCGGTCCTGAGGAAGCTGCTGGTGCCGACTCCCGGGATCTCGACCGGGTACTGGAAAGCGAGGAACACGCCTTCGCGGGCGCGCTCCTCGGGCGCCATGGCGAGCAGGTCGCGGCCCTCGTACAGCACGCGGCCCCGGCTCGCCTCGTAGCCGGGGCGCCCGGCGATGAGGTAGGCGAGCGTGCTCTTGCCGGAGCCGTTCGGCCCCATGATGGCGTGCACCTCGCCGGCTGGGAGCGCCAGATCGAGGCCGGCGAGGATCGGCTTGCCGGCGACGGTGGCGTGCAGGTCCTGGATTTCGAGCATCGGCCGGTTGCGCATGACGCCTTACCCCACGCTGCCTTCGAGGCTGAGGCCGACGAGCTTCTGCGCCTCGACCGCGAATTCCATCGGCAACTGTTGCAGCACCTCGCGGCAGAAGCCGTTGACGATCAGCGACACCGCGTCCTCTTGCTTGAGGCCGCGCTGCAGGCAGTAGAACAACTGGTCCTCGCTGATCTTCGAGGTGGTGGCCTCGTGCTCGACGCGCGCGGTGCGGTTGCGCGTCTCGATGTAGGGCACGGTATGGGCGCCGCATTTGTCGCCGATGAGCAGCGAGTCGCACTGGGTGAAGTTGCGCGCCCCGTGGGCGCCCGGCTGGATGCGCACCAGCCCGCGATAGGTGTTCTGCGCGTGGCCCGCGGAGATGCCCTTGGAGATGATCGTGCTCCTGGTGTTCTTGCCGATATGGATCATCTTGGTGCCGGTGTCGGCCTGCTGGCGATGGTTGGTGACGGCCACCGAGTAGAACTTGCCGACCGAATTCTCGCCCTGCAGGATGCAGCTCGGATATTTCCAGGTGATGGCCGAGCCGGTCTCGACCTGCGTCCAG
>CAYPKW010000112.1:0-1073 GCA_964411425.1 uncultured Rhodospirillaceae bacterium | reverse complement strand
ACTGATCTTGGAATTGCGGCCGCGGCAATCGCCGCGCTTGGTGACGAAATTGTAGATGCCGCCCTTGCCCTGCTCGTCGCCGGGATACCAGTTCTGCACCGTCGAGTACTTGATCTCGGCGTCGTCGAGGGCGACCAGCTCGACCACCGCGGCGTGCAGCTGGTTCTCGTCGCGCATCGGCGCCGTGCAGCCTTCCAAGTAGCTGACGTAGCTGCCCTTGTCGGCGATGATGAGGGTGCGCTCAAACTGGCCCGTGCCTTCGGTGTTGATGCGGAAGTAGGTCATGAGTTCCATCGGGCAACGTACGCCCGGGGGGATGTAGGCGAAGGTGCCGTCGCTGTAGACGGCGGAGTTGAGGGAGGCAAAGAAGTTGTCGGTGTAGGGCACCACGGAGCCCAAGTACTTGCGCACCAGGTCGGGGTGCTTCTGGATGGCTTCACTGACGGAGCAAAAAACGATGCCGAGCTCCCCCAGGGTCTTCTGATAGGTCGTGGCCACTGAGACGCTGTCGAAGACAGCGTCGACGGCCACGCCGGTGAACATCTTCTGCTCTTCGATAGGGATACCGAGCTTTGTGAAGGCGGCCACCAGCTCCGGGTCGACCTCGTCGAGGCTCTCCGGACGCTTCTCCTTTAAGGGCGAAGCGTAGTAGTAGATGTCTTGGTAGTCGATGGGGGGGAAGCTGACCTTGGCCCACTTGGGCTCCTCAAACTTCAGGGAGACCCAATGGCGGTAGGCCCGAAGCCGCCACTCCAGCATCCAGTCAGGCTCCCCCTTCTTGGCGGCAATCAGGCGGACGATGTCCTCATTGAGGCCCTTGGGTGCGCGATCGACCTCGATATCTGTGACGAAGCCCCACTTGTATTCGGGGTCGAGGTCGCGGGACTTAGTGGCGGTGCGTGAGATGACCTTGGACTTTGCGTTAACCATGTTCCGAATTCTCCTTAGGTTGATAGCGGAGCAGGCCTGCTAGTGGCTGCAAATCGGGCACTGGCAAAGGTCTCTGAGACGGTCAAAGGCGTAAATGCCAGTATTATGGCCGTCGCTCCAGTCAAATCTCACTGCATAGTTGC
>CAYPKW010000111.1:0-7033 GCA_964411425.1 uncultured Rhodospirillaceae bacterium | reverse complement strand
AGACTAGCCGGCCCGCCGCCAGGTAGTGCCGGCGGGACCGTCCTCAAGGAGGATGCCCTTGGCGGCGAGGTCGTCGCGGATGCGGTCGGCCGCGGCGTAGTCGCGGGCCTTGCGCGCGGCCGCCCGCGCCGCGATCCGCTCGTCGATCCATGCGTCCTCGCCGTCGCCGTGCAGCCAGGAGCGCGGCGTCTGCTGCAGCAAGCCGAAGAGGGCGCCGGCCGCAACCAACTGACCCTTGAGGCGGGACCGATCGTGCGCCGCCGTGGCCTTGTTGAGCGCGCTCGCCGTCTCGTGCAGGTGCGTGAGCGCCATCGGAGTGTTGAGGTCGTCCTCCAGCGCGGCCATGACCGCAAACGGCGTCTCGCTCGCCGCGGCCTCGACCTCGTCCGCCTTGTCGAGGGCGTTGTAGAAGCGGTCGAGCTGCGCCCTCACCTCGCGCAGGCCGTCGCGGCTGATGTCGACCGGCTGGCGGTAATGGGCCGCGAGCAGCGCGAGCCGGATCGCCTCGCCCCGATGCCCCTCCTCCAGCAACTGACGCACGGTGAAAAAATTCCCGAGCGATTTCGACATCTTGTCGGCGCCAACCTGGACGAAGCCGTTATGCATCCACACCCGCGCAAGCGGCGCGCCGGCGTGGTCGCAACGGCTCTGGGCGAGCTCGTTCTCGTGATGGGGGAAGACGAGGTCGAGCCCGCCGCCGTGAATGTCGAAGGTCTCACCCAGCAGCTCGCTCGCCATGGCCGAGCACTCGATGTGCCAACCCGGCCGCCCCCGTCCCCATGGGCTCGGCCAGCCGGGCTGGTCCGGCCCGCTCGGCTTCCACATGACGAAATCGGCCGCATGCTTCTTGTAGGGCGCCACCTCGACCCTGGCGCCGAGGATCATCTCGTCGAGCGAGCGGCGGGAGAGCCGACCGTACTCCGCCATCGCCGGCACGTGGAACAGCACGTGCCCGTCGGCCGCGTAGCCGAAGCCCTTGGCCAGCAGGCGCTCGATCATGGCGATCATCTGGGCGACGTAGTCGGTGGCGCGCGGCTCGCGGTCCGGCGCCAGCGCGTTGAGCGCCGCCATGTCGGCGTGATAGGCGGCCGTGGTGCGCAGCGTCAGCGCCCGGATGTCCTCGCCCGACGCGGCCGCCGCGGCGATGATCTTGTCGTCCACGTCCGTGATGTTGCGCACGTAGGTGACGTGCGCCTTGCCGTAAACCGCGCGCAGCAGGCGATAGAGTGTGTCGAACACCGCGACCGGCCGGGCGTTGCCGATATGGGCAAGGTCGTAGACGGTGGGGCCGCAGACGTACATTCGCACGTTGGCCGGATCGATCGGCTGGAACGGCTCCTTGCGGCGCGTCAACGTGTTGTACAGCAGGATAGCCATGCCGCCAGCGACAGCTCTTACGCGGTGTTGCCGGCGAGACGCGCAAGGGCGCGCTCGCGACCGATGAGGGGTAACAAATTCCGCATTTCCGGTCCACGCTCGCGGCCGGTGAGGGCAAGCCGCAGGGGCCGGAACAACTCGCGGCCGGTGCGCCCGGTCGCAGTGCTCAGCGTCTTGGTCCAGACCTCCCACACGCCGGCGTCCCAGGGTTCCGGCGGCAGGAGCCGCGCCGCCGTCGCCGTAAAACCGGCGTCCTCGATCGCGGGCCGCACGGCGCCGCCGCAGACCTCGTGCCACAGGCGCAGGTCGGCGAGCGTCTCGACATTGCCGCGCGCGGCGTCCCATAGCGACCGATCGACGCCGCCGAGGCCGAGCGCCGCGAGCTCGTCGGCGACGCCCTCGAAGGTCAACCGGTGCAGGAGCCGGGCGTTGAGGCGGCGCAGCTCCTTGGGATCGAAGCGCGGTGAGGCGCGGCCGAACTTGACCAGATCGAAACGCGCCAGCAAGTCATCGAGCCGCGCGATCGGCTCCGCCGGATCGCCGGTGCCGAGGCGGGCGAGGCAGGCCGCGACCGCCATCGGCTCGATGCCGGATCGGCGCAGCTCGGCGAGCGAGGCCGCGCCCTGCCGCTTGGACAGCTCGGCCCCCGAGGCGTCCAGCAGCAGCGGCAGGTGGCCGAAGGCCGGCGCCGGCCCTCCCAGCGCTTCGAAGAGCTGGATTTGCGCGCCGGTGTTGGTGACGTGGTCGCTGCCGCGTACGACGTGCGAGACGGCGAGGTCGATGTCGTCCGCCACCGAAGGCAGCGTATAGAGGAAACTGCCGTCGGCGCGCAGCAGCACCGGGTCGCTCTGGCTCGCCTGGTCCACGCGCTGGCGGCCGCGCACCAGGTCGTGCCACTCGACCGCGCCGGGGCGGAGCAGAAAGCGCCAATGCGGATGGCGCCCGGCGACCTCCAGCCGGGCCCGTTCCACGTCGTCGAGCGCGAGCGCCTCGCGGTCGTACACCGGCGGCAGGCCGCGCTCGAGGCGGCGCTTTCGCTTCAGCTCCAGCTCCTCGGGCGTCTCGTAGCAGGGATAGAGGCGGCCCGCCGACTTGAGCCGCTCCACCGCCCGGTCATAGACCGCGGCGCGCTCGGACTGCCGCGCGAAAAGGTCCCAGGCGAGCCCGAGCCAGCGCAAGTCCTCCTCGATGGCCGCCGCGAAGGCGGGATCGGAGCGCTCGCGGTCGGTATCGTCGAGGCGCAGCACGAAGCTGCCGCCCGCCTTGCGGGCGAACAGCCAGTTGGCGAGCGCCACATAGGCGTTCCCCACATGCAGGCGCCCGGTCGGGCTGGGCGCGAAGCGCAGGCGGACGGCGGCCGCCATCAATCGAGGAGCCGGCGGAACGCGTTGGTGATCGGGTAGCGCCGGTCGCGCCCGAAGGCGCGGGCGCTGATCTTCACCCCCGGCGGCGCCTGCCGGCGCTTGTATTCCGCACGGTCCAGCATGCTCCACACCTTGTTCACCAGCGCCCGGTCGTGGCCGCGGGCGACGATGTCGGCGGCCGCCATGTCGCCCTCGATCAGGCATTGCAGTATGTCGTCGAGCTGCTCGTAGGGCGGCAGGCTGTCCTGGTCGGTCTGGTTCTCCTTAAGCTCGGCGGTGGGCGGGCGGGCGATGATGGCCTCCGGGATCACTCGTCCGGCCGGCCCCTTGGCGCGCGGCGGGTGCTGCTGGTTGCGCCAGCGCGCGAGCTCGAACACGGTGGTCTTGTAGACGTCCTTGAGCACCGAGTAGCCGCCGCACATGTCGCCGTACAGCGTGGCGTAGCCCACCGACATCTCCGACTTGTTGCCGGTCGACAGCACCATGTGGCCGAACTTGTTGGACAGTGCCATCAGCGTCAGCCCGCGGGCGCGGGCCTGGATGTTCTCCTCGGTCGCGTCGGCCTCGCGCCCGGCGAAGGCGGGCGCCAGCATGGCGCCGAACGCCGCCAGCGCGGGCTCGATCGGCACGCTGTCGAGGCGAATGCCGATGAGCCGCGCGCACTCGCCCGCCAGATCGAGGCTCGCCTGGCTCGTGAAGCGCGACGGCATCATCACGGCGCGCACCTTGTCGGCACCGAGCGCGTCGGCCGCCACCGCGGCCGACAGCGCGGAATCGATGCCCCCGGACAGACCGAGTATGACGCCGGGGAACCCGTTCTTGGCCACGTAGTCGCCGAGGCCCAGCATCAGCGCCCGATAGACGGCGCCGAGCCCATCGACAGGGGCCGCCAGCTCGCCGGAGACGCAACGCCAGCCCTCGTCGCGCCGCCAGCGGGTCACCGACACCGATTCCTCGAACCAAGGCAACTGCGCCGCGAGCGACCGATCGGCGTCGAGGACGAACGAGGCGCCGTCGAACACCAGTTCGTCCTGGCCGCCGGCCTGGTTCACGTAGACGAGCGGCAGGCCGGTCTCGACCACGCGGGCGACGGCGAGCGCGATGCGGCGGTCATGCTTGTCGCGCTCGTACGGGCTGCCGTTCGGCACGATCAGGATCTCGGCGCCGGATTCGACCAGGCACTCGCTCACCTCCGTGCCCCACATGTCCTCGCAGATCATGACGCCGAGGCGCACGCCGCGGAAATTGACCGGCCCCTGCGGCGAAGCGCCGGCGAACACCCGCTGCTCGTCGAACACGCCGTAGTTCGGCAGATCGACCTTGAAGCGAGAGGCGGCGACCGCGCCATCGGCCAGCAGGAGCGCCGCGTTGTAAACCTTGTTCCCTTCCGGCCAGGGCGATCCCACCAGCATGGCCGGGCCGCCGTCCGCGGTGTCGCCGGCGAGCGCCCGCACGGCTTCGACCGAGCGCGCCTGGAACGCCGGCTTCAGCACCAGGTCCTCCGGCGGATAGCCGCACACGACGAGCTCGCTCGCCACCACGAGGTCGGCGCCGAGCCGGGCCGCCTCGGCCCTCGCGCGGCGCAGCCGGGCCAGGTTGCCGTCGATGTCGCCCACCACCGGGTCGAGCTGGGCCAGCGCGATCGCAAGGCTGTCGGTCATGGCCGGAAACGCTTCCCGTCGGGCGACAGATACACCATGCTAGGCTGCCGCGCCACGCCGGTTAAGCCTACAACCGACAAGACGGAGAGGCGAACATGAACGCAGCCGTCAGTTGGAAACGTAGAGCCGGCCGCCGGGCATGCCTTGCCGCCTGGATTGCCCTGTGCCCGGCCGCGGCGGGGGCCGAGAACGACCGGCCGCCGTTGGGCGCGCTCGACATCGGCGAGCATTTCATGCTGGTCGAAATCGACCAGCCCGACCGCGACCTCAACCAAGGCTCGTCCAGGCTCAACCTGCTGTTCGACACGGCGAACGGGCACTCCTGGGCGCTTCGCCACGCCCGCATGCCGGGCGGCAACGAGGCGGGTTATGTCTGGGTCGAGATTCCGTTCGCCCCACCGGCGAAGTAGCGGTGAGTCATCAGTGTCTCATCGCTTGCGCAACAGGAACTCGCGGCCCACTTTCACCGTCGGCTTGCCGTCGTACTCGATGATGTCGGCGGTGGCGTAGGTCTCCGACCAGCGCTGCGGCAGGAACGAGCCGGTGCCGATCACGTCCACCGGCGCCGCGGCGTCCGCCATCACCTTGCACTTTGCGGGATCGAAGCCGGAGGAGGCGACGAGCGTGACCCGCCGGAAGCCTTCGCGGTCGAGCGCGTCGCGCAGGTGCCAGATCGCCGCCGCCGAGACGCCGGCGCCGACCAGGTAGCGCAACTCGGACTCGTTGCGGTAGCCGCGGATGGCCTGCGGCACGTGGCGCTCCAGCACCGCGTAGGACGCCGAGGGGTCGAGGCCCTCGACGAAGCGGCTGCCGGGCGTGTCGATGCGCACGGCGAGCCGGTTCGCCGTCACGAGCTCCGGGAAGCGCCGGCAGACGGCGAGCGAGTCCGTGGCCTCGCGGCCGAAGTAATCGACCAGCACCGTCATGTCGTCATCGGGGAAGGTGTCATGGAATATCTCGGCGGCGCGCAGCGTCGAGCCAGCATAGCCGACGAGGGCATGCGGCATGGTGCCCTTGCCCTCGGCGAGGCCGAAGTAATGCGCGGTCGCCGTGGTGGCGTTGGCGACGAAGCCCTTGGCGCCCACCTTGCGGCGCGCCCGCGCCGAGCCGACGCTGGCGGCGTAGGCCATCAGCTCCGCCATCTCGAGCCCGGCGCAGTGGCGCGCGTCCATCGCCAGGAACCCGACCTTGGGCAGGTCGGCGCACATGGTGTAGGCGTTGAAGGCGGCGACGCAGGCCGGGCCCAGCTTCTGCAGGAAGATGGTCTCCAAGTCGACCAGGTGGGCAAGCGAGCCGCCGAGATAGAGAATCGGCTCGCCGGCGCCGACCCACTTGCCTTCCTCGTAATTGACCTCGATCTTGAACTCGACGCCGCGCGCTGCGGCCATCTCTTTGAGCCAGTCCACGGCGAGGCGCGGCGCCGAGACCACGGGCCGGCGCAGGAAGATCGCGTAAGTGACGGTCTTGTCGCCGAAGCGCTCGACCGCCCTCTTGGTCTTCAGGAAATACTGGTCGGTCCAGGCCGGGAGGTCGTCGAGGTTGGGGTGCATGGCGGGGACGGTGTTATGGGCGGCTCTGGCAGGTTGCTGAAAAATTCATCCGCTCATCCTCGCACTTCGACAAGCTCAGTGTGAGGATGAGCGTTGGCAACGATTCAGCCTCGTCCCGAGCCTCCTCATCCCGAGCTTGTCGAGGGACGAGGGCCTCCCCCTTCGACAAGCTCATGCTTCGACAGGCTGAGCATGAGGCACTACGCCGAGGCGGCCAAGCGCCGGCCGTTGGCGACGCGCTCGCGCTTCAGGCCCTCGGCCACCAGGAACGCCAGTTCGAGCGCCTGGCTGGCGTTGAGTCGCGGGTCGCAGTGGGTGTGGTAGCGGTCGGCCAGCGCCTGCTCGGTAATGGCCTGCGCCCCACCGATGCATTCGGTCACGTCCTGGCCGGTCATCTCGACATGGACGCCGCCGGCATGGCTGCCTTCCGCCCGATGCACGGCGAAGAAGCCCAGCACCTCGGCGAGGATGCGGTCGAAGGCGCGCGTTTTGAACCCGGTCGAGGACTTGACGGTGTTGCCGTGCATCGGGTCGCACGACCACAGCACCTTGGCCCCGGCGCGGCGCACGGCGCGGACCAAGGCCGGCAGCTTCGCCTGCACCTTGTCGGCGCCCATGCGGGCAATGAGCGTGAGCCGGCCCGCGAGGTTCTTCGGGTTCAACGCCTCGATCAGCCGCAGCAGCTCGTCGGCCTCGAGAGTGGGGCCGCATTTGAGGCCGATCGGGTTATGCACGCCGCGCAGGAACTCCACGTGCGCGCCGTCGAGCGCCCTGGTGCGATCGCCGAGCCACATGAAATGCGCCGAGCAGTCGTACCACTGGCCGGTCAGGCTGTCGACGCGAGTGAGCGCCTGTTCGTAGGGGAGCAGCAGCGCCTCGTGGCTGGTGAAGAACTCGGTCTCGCGGATCTGCGGCGCGGTCTCGGCGGTGAGACCGCAGGCCGCCATGAAATCCAGCGTCTCCGACAGCCGGTCGGCGAGTTCGGCGTAGCGGTGGCCCTGCTGGCTGTCGGCGACGAAGTCGAGGTTCCAGCGATGCACCTTGTGCAGGTCGGCGAAGCCGCCCTGGGCGAAGGCGCGCA
>CAYPKW010000110.1:0-7107 GCA_964411425.1 uncultured Rhodospirillaceae bacterium | reverse complement strand
GCGGCCGTGGTCTCGCCGGCGTCCAGGCCCTCGGCGTAGCGCCGAATGGTGCGCCGGGCGGCCTCGCCGATGACCGGATGCCGCAGGGCATAGGCGACGTTGGCTTCGAAGAACCCGGCCTTGTCGCCGCAGTCGAAGCGGCGGCCCTCGAACCGGAAGCCGCGCAAGGGACTATGGCCGATCATGGCCGCCAGCGCGTCGGTCAACTGGATCTCGCCACCCGCGCCTGGGCGCTGTCTGCCCAACGCTCCGAACACGGCCGGCTGCAGAATGTAGCGGCCGACGATCGCCATGGCGGAGGGCGCGGCCGACGGCGCGGGTTTCTCGACCACGCCCTTGACCTCGATCAGCTGGCCGTCCGACGCGCCGGGCTCGATGACGCCGTACAGGCCGGTGTCCGCCCGCGGCACCTCCGTCACCGCCACCAGATTGCCGCCCACTCGTTCATGCGCTTCCGCCATCTGCCGCAAGCACGGCACGCTCGACTGGATGAGATCGTCGGCCAGCAGCACGGCGACCGGCTCGTCCTCGATCAGGTTGCGCGCGCACCATACCGCATGGCCGAGGCCGAGCGGCTCCTGCTGGCGGACATAGACGACCTGCCCCGGGGCCGAGCGCAGGTTTATGATCTGCTCGAGCTCGGCGACGCGATGGCGCCGAACCAAGGCGTCGTACAATTCGGCCGAATGGTCGAAATGGTCCTCGACGGTGCTCTTGCCGCGGCCGGTGACGAAGATGAACTCCTCGATGCCGGCGGCCCGCGCCTCTTCCACCGCATACTGGATCAAGGGTTTGTCCACCACCGGCAGCATTTCCTTGGGCATCGTCTTGGTGGCGGGAAGGAACCGGGTGCCGAGACCGGCCACCGGGAAGATCGCCTTGCGGAGGGGCTTCGACATGGTGCGTTTGTGCCACAGGCCGGCCAAGGAGCGCAACTTGTGCTACTCGCCGAGCAGCACGTCCTTCGCCCGATTGATCTTGGCCGCGAGATAGGTGGAACCGCCGCGGTCCGGATGCAGCTTCAGCATGAGACGGCGATGGGCGTCCTTGATCTCTTCGGTCGCCGCTCCCGGCTGCAGGCCCAGAATCTGATACGCCTCGGCGCGCGACATGGCGCCGCTGCCGGCGCCGCCGGCCTGCTCCGCCGACGGCTCCTCGCCGCCGCGCCAGTCCGCGCCGTGCTCGCGGTCGAGATAGGTCTCCAGCAGCGGCACCGACTGAGAGTCATGGGCCCGACATTCCGCCAGCAGCTCGAGCAGTTCGGCGAGGGCGAGGCTGGAGAGTTGGCGCCCCCGGAAGCGGCCGGCCAGCACGTCGCCCGCAAGCCCGCCGGTGTCGTGGTCGAGCGTCACCCTGATGTAGGCGGTCTCGATGCGCGACGTCTGTCCCCCGCTGGGTCCGGCGGCCGCCCGCGCGCGCTGGCGCTGCCCGCGCCAACGCATGTAGAGAGGCAGCATGACCGACGCCGCCATAACCAGCAGGCCGATGCGCCCGCTGAACGCCAAAAGCCCGACCCCGATGGCGCCTAGAGCGATCGCGATCCATTTGACGGCGCGCGCCAGGGCCGCCGGATCGATCGCGGCCAGCCAGCGCAGGCATGCTACGACGCCGACCATGAGCAGAAGCCCGAGGAACAGGTAGGCCAGGCTCATCGCGGCTTGGCGATCTGGTGCGTGAGGCGCAGCGCCGCCCCGCCGGCGCGCCGGCCGTAGTCCTCGAGCGCCCTGCGCCCGCCGGCGGCGTAGACCGCGACCGCGCGTAAGAGCTCGCGAAGCTGGCGTGCGCTGCCGGCATCGAAACGGCAGTAGGCGCCGCCCGAGAGCCGCGCGATCTGCCGCAGCGCCTTGGCGGCGACCGCGTCGCGACCTTCGTGAAACACGAACGCGGGCAGGCCGAGCAGGCCGAGTTCGCCCGCCAGATGGCACAGCTCGTCGAGGTCCTCCTCCATGCAGTCGCCGACGAACACCAGCGCGTTCACGCGCTGGATTTTCGATTCCGCGATGGCGTGGCGCAGCACGCGCCCGATCTGGGTCCTGCCGCCGAGGCAGGCGACCGCGGCCATGTGCCTTTGCAGCTCGGCGGACCGGTCGAGCCAGCCGGTCGCGACGAACTCATGAAACCCGCGATAGTAGGCAAGCTGGATGTCGATGCCGCCGAGGGCGGCCGCTTCGGCGAACATCTCGGCCTGGATGTGGCAGGCGTTGTCCCAGGTCGGCTGGCGGCTCGCCGTCGCGTCGATGGCGAACAGCAGGCGACCGCGCGTTCCGGCGGTGCGCTGCGCCGGCGCGGCGGCGACGCGTCGCAAGAACGCCTCGACCTCGCGCTCAGGAGTCTTGCTCGGAAGCTTGTCGCGATCGCCGGCCATGCCTGGCACAGGGTTTCAGGCCTGCCTGGCCCAGACCGCCGTGTCGTGGAACACCGCGCCGCCATTGGGCGGGCCCGCGTCGGCGCCGACCAGCGCGTTGACCCCGAGACCTTCCTCGAACGCCCCGTTCGGCCAAATGCTCTCGACCACCAGAACGCCGGGCTGCAAGCCGTCGAACGGTCGCGCATGGAGGACGATGGAGGCGCGCCGGTTGCCGAGCCGCACGCGACCGCCGTCGCCGACGCCGAGCCTTTCGGCATCATGCGGATGCATGAGGACCGTGGGCCGCCCCTCGCGCGCGATCGAGCCGGGCGTTTCGGTGAAGCTCGAATTGAGGAACTGGCGCGCCGGAGCGGCCACCAGCCGGAACGGATGCTCGCGGTCGGCGGCCTCGATGTTGGGGCAATGGTCGGGCAGCACCGTCAGGCCCGCATGGTCGCGGCCCACGGACGCCCAGTCGGCCTTGAACCGGAAACGGCCGTCCGGCGTGCCGAAGCCGTCGAGGAAATGCGCGCGCCGGAAATCGAGCGCGCAGTCGTGCCAATGGCTGGCGTCGAGCGTGTCCGCCCCGGGCAGGCCCGAGGCCTTGAGCGTGGCCTCGATGATCTCCCATTCGGTCATTCGGAAGCCCGGGTGCTCGGCCCCCAGCCGGTGCGCCAGCTCGCAAACGACCCAATGGTTGGGTCTAGCCTGCGCGAACGGCTCGACCGCCTTGCGGGCAACCTGGATATAGGTATGGCCGCCGGCGACGTAGATGTCGTCGTGCTCGAGGAACGTCGTCGCCGGCAGCACGATGTCGGCCATCGCCGCGGTGTCGGTCATGAACTGCTCGTGCACGCACACGAACAGGTCGTCGCGCCGGAAGCCGTCGCGCACCTTGACCGATTCCGGGCACACCACCATGGGATTGGTATTTTGGACGAAGAGCGCCGTTACCGGCGGGCCGTCGGCGAGGTCGCGCCGGTCGCCGGTGAGGATCGGGCCGATGCGCGACTGGTCGAGGAGGCGCGTCGCTGGATCGAGCCGGTCGAGGCCCTTGATCAGCGTCCGGTCCAGCCGGTATAGCCCGCCGTTGCTGTAGAGCGCGCCGCCGCCGCGGTGCTGCCAGGCGCCGGTGACGGCCGGCAGGCAGGTCACCGCATGCATGTTCGCCGCTCCGTTGCGCGAGCGCGTGAACCCGTAGCCGACGCGGATGTAGCTCCGCTTGGCGCGGCCGTAGGTCCGCGCGAACTCGACGATGGTTCCGGCATCGAGGCCGGTGATGGCGGCCGCCCATTCCGGCGTCCGCGTCGCCACATGGGCCTCGAGCGCCCGCGGCGCGTCGGTGTAGCGCGCCATGTAGGCGCGATCCGCATAGCCTTCCCTTAACAGCACGTGGATCATGGCGGCCACCAGCGCGCCGTCCGTGCCGGGCCGCAGCGGCAGGTGCAGGTCCGCGACCGCCGCCGTGCCGGTGCGGTAGGGATCGACAACCGCCAACGGCGCGCCGCGGGCCTTGCGCGCCCGGCTGATGTGGGTCATGGCATTGACCTGGGTGGCGACCGGGTTGCCGCCCCACACCACGATCAAGTCCGCTTCGGCCATCTCGCGCGCATCGACGCCGCGCTTCACGCCGACCCCCGCCAGCCAGCCGGCGTCGGAGAGCGCCACGCAGATGGTCTCGTGCTCGCGGGAATAGCGCATGGCGTGGCGCAAGCGATCGATTCCGTCGCGCTGCACCAGCCCCATGGTGCCCGCGTAGAAGTAGGGCCAGACCGCCTCCGAGCCGTGCCGCTGGGCGGCAAGCGTCAGCCTTTCCGCCACTTCGTCGAGCGCCTCTGCCCACCCAATCGGCCGGAAGGCCGCGAGGCCCTGCCCCTTGTCGCCGACCCGGCGCAGCGGCTGGCCGAGGCGCAGGGCGTGGTGCTGACGCTCGGCGTAGCGCGCCACCTTGGCGCACACGATCCCGGCCGTATAGTCGTTGTCGCGCGCGCCGCGCACCTTGCCGATGCGCGTGGCGTCGAGCCGCTCGACCTCCAGCGCGCAAGTGCTGGGGCAATCGTGCGGACAGACCGAATGGACGATGTCGAGCGGCATGGGGTTACGATAGCACGATTGCTGTCCGCTATCAGCCGTCAGCATTCAACCGTCAATCGTCGTCCGAGGAATCGCCCTGGCACGGCCAAGTCCCGGGCGGCTGTATACCCGCCGGCAGCCGCGTCGTCTCGTCGCCGCACGTCTCGTCGATTTGGAGCTGCGTCAAGCCGCGGGCGTGCGACAGGTCCGCGCCCCGAAGATCGGCTCGAAACAGGCTGGCGCCCTCGAAATCGACCTCCGTCAGCTTCGCGTTGCGCAGGTCGGCATGAGCCAAGTAGACCTGAGCCAGGATCGCGCGGCCAAGATCGGCGCCGCGAAGGTCGGCCCGCGCCAAGCTCGCCTTGGTGAGATTGGCGCCGGACAATTTGGCGTCTTCCAACGCCGCCCGACTCATTTCCGCCTTGGTCAGGTTGGCGGCCGTCAAGTCGGCGCGGCGAAGATCGATCCGCGTCAGGCCCGCTTTGGTGAGGTCGGCCTGCGTCAGGTTGGCGCCGCGCATATTGCTGCGACTGAGCTCCGCCCCGGCCAGCATGGCGCCCATCAGATTTGCGTTGCTGAGATCGGCCCGCAGCATATCGGCCTTGACCAGGTTAGCGCCGCTCAAGTTGGCGCCGCTCAGGTTGGCCCAGCTCAAATGTGCATCAACCAGGCTGGCGTTGACCAGGATGGCCTTGCGCAAGTCGCTCCGGGCCAACTCGGCGCCCGCCAGATCGGCCCCGCTCAGGTCGGCGCCGCTGAGGTTGCGCTTGTACTTGTCGCAGCGCGACCAATCCACGCCCGGCCCCGGCGGGTCGCTGCACCCGCCGAAGGCCGGCGTCGAGGCCAGCACCCCCGCGGCCAGCGCGATCGCCGCGATCACGGAGCCGCTGTTCCGGGTTCTCATGGCTCGACCTTTCTGCAATCCTGCCGAATGCCGCCTTGTCCCATTGTAGCAAGTTTGCCCGGCCGGCTCAGGGGCTTATGCGGCAGCCGATAAAGGAGGCATCCGCGGCGTGATCCAGGAACTGGCCAATGCGGCCATCTATTACGTGCCGGACATGGTCGACACCAGCCGGCCCAAGTTGATGGGTCGGCACGCCGCCGGCGAGGGCTTCGTCAGGGCATTCGGCCGCCATGCGGAAGTCGACCGATATTACTGCTGCGCGCCGCGGCGCGCCGACGCGGATGATTTCGCCCGCCGTTTGCAGGCGGCCGGAGGGGCGCGGCGCGAGGTGGTCTGGCTGCGCCAGGGCGCGCCGGCCGCGGTGGCGAAAGCGGGCTGCCTGTTCGTCGGCGAGCCGGTCCTGGCGCGCCATGCCTGGCAGCGCCGTCCCGCCGGCAACCGCGCCTACAGCATCTGCGGCATCACCCATACCACCGCCAGCGCCGGCGTGATGAGCGGCATCGCCGACATGCTGGTGGCGCCGGTGCAATCCTGGGACGCGGTGATCTGCACCTCGGACGCCGTGCGCCGAATGGTCGAGCGGTTGCTCGACAACTGGCAGGACTACCTCGCCGACCGCCTCGGCGCCGCAACGCCCTGTCGGCCCCAGTTGGCGACCGTGCCGCTCGGCGTCGACGCGGACGCGCTGGCGGGCGGCCCCGCCGCGGACGCGGCTCGCCGCGAGTGGCGCGACAGGCTCGGCATCGGCGCCGACGACGTCGCCGCGCTCTTCGTCGGGCGTTTGAGTTTCCATGCGAAGGCGAATCCGTTGCCCATGTACCTCGCCATGCAGCGGGCGGCGACAGCATCCGGCCGGCGGCTGCACCTGATCCAGGCCGGCTGGTTCGCCAACGACTACATCGAGCAGGCCTTCCGCGACGGGGCCCGCGAGTTGTGCCCGGCGGTCAACGCCATCTTCCTCGACGGCCGCGAGCCCAACGTGCGCCGGCAAATCTGGTTCGCCGCCGATCTGTTCACCACGCTCTCCGATAACATCCAGGAGACCTTCGGGCTGACACCGATCGAGGCGATGGCCGCCGGCCTGCCGGTGGTGGCCAGCGACTGGGACGGCTACCGCGACACGGTGATCGACGGCCTGACCGGTTACATGATTCCGACCGTGATGCCGCCGCCCGGCCTCGGCCGGCGCCTGGCCTACGAGCATGAGAC
The DNA here is from genome assembly GCA_964411425.1 of uncultured Rhodospirillaceae bacterium. Lineage (GTDB taxonomy): Bacteria > Pseudomonadota > Alphaproteobacteria > Dongiales > Dongiaceae > CAYPKW01. The sequence continues at coordinate 574 of CAYPKW010000110.1, read as the reverse complement.
GGGAGCGCTCACCTACGATCGCTATATCGGCTCCGCCGGCCGTCACGTCGCCGTCGACGTGGCGGCATGTACCGAGGCGTATGCGCGGCTGATCGGGGACGCCGACTTGCGCCGGCGCATGGGCGCCGCCGGCCGAACCGAGGCGCGGCGACGCTTCGACTGGCGCGTCGTCGTGCGGGCCTATCAGGAGCTATGGGCCGAGCTCGGCCGGCGGCGGGCCACGGACGGCGAATCGGCGCCGCTGCGCCCGGATCGGCCGGCCAACCCGACGCATGAGGACCCGTTCGCCTTGTTCGCCCATTACGCCACCGGCAGCCTCGGGCCGGACGACGCGATCGTGCCCGGCCCAGGGGCGGATGGGGCAGCGGTCGCGCGCCTGCGAGCCCTGAGGCTGTGCGACCCGACGGCCGAAACCGGGGTCCCCGACGCGGCGGTCGTAGCCGCCCTGGAAAAGCTGGTGGCCGCCGGCCGCCTCACGGTCGCCGACCTGCTCGAGGGCGTAGCGCCCGAGCAGCGCGCCGGTTTGCACCTCGCGCTGCTATGGCTCGCCAAGTGCGATCTGGTGCGGCGGGCG
>CAYPKW010000109.1:0-7150 GCA_964411425.1 uncultured Rhodospirillaceae bacterium | reverse complement strand
AGAGCGCGACCGAGGAAGCGCCCGAGCAACCGACCCGCCGAGGCTGGTGGCGCCGCAGTGGCGAGTGACTAGCGCGGAATTGCGCTGACTGGAATCGATGCCCCGGTTTTCGCCGCGGCCGACCCCTCTTGTCGTCCCGAGCCTTGTCCCGAGCGGAGCGAGGGAACAGCGAGGGACCTAGACTCGCTGCCGGGTTCGATGTCATGCCGAGCGCGAGCGAGGCATCTCGACGCGCTCGGCAGGGGGTCCTTCGCTGCGCTCAGGACGACGCTAACGCGCCGGATTCCTCGCTCCACTCGGAATGACCATGCATGGAGCCGAATGCACCAGCACCGCAGTGACGAGCCATTCCCGGTCAGCCTGATGCCGCTCTAGCGCCGCCAAGCCACCAGCCGGCGCGCCGCTTCGGCCACGTCCTCGACCGAACCGGCGAACGAGAACCTGAGATAGCGGTGGCCGCGCTCGGGATCGAAGTCCCGGCCCGGCGTGGCGGCGACGCCGGTCTCGGCCAGCATCCGCCGGCAAAACTCGTCGCTGTCGTTGGTGAGCCGCGAGACGTCGGCATAGATGTAGAATGCGCCGTCCGCCGGCGCCAATCGATCGAACCCGGCCCGCGGCAGTTCATCCAGCAGCAGGTCGCGATTGCGCCGGTAGCGCGCGACATTGGCATCGAGTTCGGCGCGGCAGTCGAACGCCGCCGGAGCGGCGAGCTGGGCCAGGGCCGGCGGCGAGATGAACAGGTTCTGCGCCAGCGTTTCCACGGTGCGCACCAGGCCTTCCGGCAGCACCATCCAGCCGAGCCGCCAGCCGGTCATGGCGTAGTACTTGGAGAAGCTGTTGACGACGATCACTTCCGGGTCGAGCGCCACGGCGCTCGTCGCCGTCATGCCGTAGGTAATCCCGTGATAGATCTCGTCCGACACGAAACGCACGCCGCGATCGCGGCAGTATCCGGCGAGGCGCCGGAACGACGCCTCGTCGAGCATGGTGCCGGCGGGGTTGGAGGGGCTGGCGAGGATGAGCCCGTCGAGCCTGCCCGGCACCGATCGCAGCAGCTCGACGGTCGGCTGGAAGCGATCGTCCGGCCCGGTCGGCAGCGTCACCGGCTCGACGCCAAGCGCCAGCAGGATATTGCGGTAGGCGGGATAGCCGGGCGCGGCGAGCGCCACCCGGTCGCCGGGATCGAAAGCCGCGAGGAAACTCAACAGAAATCCGCCGGACGAGCCGGTCGTCACGACGACGCGGCCCGGATCGCAGGCGACGCCGTAGGTGTCGCCATAATGCCGGGCGATGCGCTGGCGCAAGGCGGGCAGGCCGAGCGCCTCGGTGTAACCGATGCGGCCCGCAAGCGCGCGCCGGGCCGCCTCGATGACGGCCGCGGGCGCGCCCGAGCCGGGTTCGCCCACCTCCAGATGCAGCACGCGCTCGCCCGCCGCCGCGCGCACGTTGGCGGCGCGCATCGCCTCCATGGCGAAGAACGGCGGCACCGAGCCGCGCTTGGCAATCTTCAGGGCCACGACGGCTTTACTCGTTGACGATGATGGCGAGGCCGTCGATTCGCGGGTCGGTTTCGACCTCGCAGGTCTCCGGTTCGCCCTGGAGCGATTCGGGACACCAGATGGCCTGCACGCGGCCGAGCAGGCCCGCCTCCTCGACCCGATGGCCGCGCCGGGCGAGCGCCTCCAGCACACCAGCGTCTTCGCCCGACTCGTAGTACACGACGTCGGGCGCGCCGTTGTGGTGCAGCCGCTTCGCCCGCATGGCGGCGTCCAGCGATTCCTCGCCGTCGAGCGCCCGCAACAGCACGTTCGCCATGGCGGTCGCCGCCGTCGGCCCGCCCGAGGCGGCGGCCACGTAATAAAGGCTGCCGTTGGGCGTATTCGACATAATGACCGGCCCGAGCCAGGCCGCCCCGCCGCCGGGCTCGCCCGCGACGGGGGCCAGCAGCAAGCCAGTACCGGGCGCCATGCGCCCGCTGCCGAACAGGCCGTTCATGGTGACGTTGCAGGCGACGGCGAAACCGTCGCGATCGACAGCGACGAAACTGGCGGCCCACGGGTTTTCCGGCCGGGCTTGCAGGCTGGCGCCCAGCGATGCCGCGGGGGTCGCCCGCTCGCCGTCGTAGCCGTGCATCGCGGCTTCTATGCGCTCGCTCGACAGCAGCTCGCTCGCGGCCTCGGCGCTGCCGCCGTCGGGGCGAAGCCAGCGGGTGCGCCCGACGATCGCGCGCTTGGACGCCTCGGCGAACAGGTGCGGCCGTTCGGTCGCATCGGCACCGGCATAGTCGCGTGCCTCGCTCAGCATGGCGACGAGCTGCGCCTCGACCAGGCCGCCCGCCGTCGGCGCGAAATGGAGCACCTGGTGGCCCCAGGGCAGTTGCACCGTTTCGCGCCACTGCGGCACCGTCCGGCGCAGATCGTCGAGCTCCAGCGGGGCGCCGATCGACTTGGCGGCCTCCGACAGCGTGCGCGCGACGACGCCGGTATGGATCTCTCCCGCGCCCTTCTGGCGGAGCTGCGCCAAGACCCCGGCCAATTGTGGCTGGCGCAGCGGATCGCCCTCGTCCAGCAGCGTGCCGTCTCGGTTGAGGAATATCGCCGCGGCCTCGGGGTCGGCCACGATCATGACCCCGGCCGTCGCCAGTTCGCGCGCCAGCGCCCGGCTCGTCGGCGTGCCGAAACGGGCAAGATTCTCGGCCTCGACCAGCAGCTGCGTCCAGCGCACCCGACCGTAGCGGGCGTGCAGCGCCGCCATGCCGCGCGCATTGGCGGGCACCGCGACGCCGCCGGCGGCGGCCGGGCGCGGCAGGAAGTCGAGCGCCTCGGTGACGCGATTTTCGGCGTCGTGCACCACGCAAACGCCGCCCCCGCCCAGCCCCGCCGAGGACGGCAGTGTGACCGCAAGCGTGAAATACATCGCCACCGCCGCGTCGGCGGCGCTGCCGTTGGCGCCAAGCACGTCGCGGCCGACCGTGGCCGCGCGCGGTTCGTCGGCCGCCACCGCGCCGGCGAAACCGGAGACGCTGCCGAGGACGCCAACCGGCGGCGAGGGCCCACAAGCCGCCAGCAGACATCCGGCCAACGCCAAAATCAGCGATTGACACTCGCGGCGGCGACGCCCAGCTATTGAGACTACGGATCGGATTTCGAACTTGCGCAAACGCACTCAACTCCTTTTGCTTGCCGCGGCGATAGCCGTCGCGGCGCCGGCGCGCGCCGACGAACGGGCGAGCTTCATCCGCGACGCGGAGATCGAAGCTATCATCCGGAGTTACGCAACGCCACTGTTCGAGGCGGCGGGCCTCGACCCCGAAGCGGTCAAGGTGTACCTGATCCAAGACGATCGGCTCAACGCCTTCGTCGCGGGCGGCATGAACCTGTTCCTGCACAGCGGCCTCATCGTCCGCAGCGAGACGCCGAACCAGTTGATCGGCGTGATCGCGCACGAGACGGGCCACATCGCGGGCGGGCACCTGGCCCGCGCCCAGGAGGCGCTCGAGGCCGCCGCGATCGAATCGATCATCGCGGCCGTGCTCGGCGTGGGTGTGGCGGTCGCCGCCGGAGAGAGCGGCGCCGGCACCGCCGTCATCGGCGCGGGACAGGCGGCGTCCCAACTTGCGCTGCTGCAATACAACCGCGAGCAGGAGTCGGCGGCCGATCATGCCGCGTTCGCGCTTCTGGACAAGACCGGCCAATCGGCCCGCGGCATACTGGATACACTGCAACTGCTGGAGCGCCAGGAGGCGTTGCTGTCCAGCGGGCAAAGCCCTTACCTGAGGAGCCATCCGCTGAGCCGCGAGCGCATCGCCACGGTCCGCGAGCACGTCGCGCATTCGCCTTACAGCGATGCGCCCGACTCGGACGCGTTCCTCGCCGCGCACCGCCGCATGGTGGCCAAGCTCTTCGGGTTCATCGAGCCGCTGCGCCACACGCTGCAGCGCTACCCGGACACCGACCGCAGCCTGGAGGCCCGCTACGCTCGTGCCATCGGCTATTACCGCGCCGCCGACCTGGGCAAGGCGCTGGCGTTGCTCGACGAGCTGATCGCCGAGCGGCCGGACGACCCCTATTTCCAGGAATTGAAGGGCCAGATGTTATACGAGAACGGCCGCGTCAAGGAGGCGCTGCCCTATTACGAGAGGTCGGTGGCCTTGGCGCCGACGCAGCCGTTGCTGCGGCTCGGCCTGGCGCAGACGCAGATCGCGCTCGAGGACCCGGCGGTGAACAAGTCCGCGATCGCGGGCCTCGGCGAGGTGGTGCGCCTCGAGCCGCGCAACGCGGGCGCATGGCGGCTGCTGGCCGTGGCCTACGGCCGCGACGGGCAACTGTCCATGGCGGCGCTGGCGCTGGCGGAGGCGGCGAGCGCCAGGGGCAACCGCAAGGAGGCGCGCGCCCAGGCCGAGCGTGCCTTGAAGCAGTTGCCCGAAGGTTCGCCCGCCTGGATCCGAGCCAACGACATCCTCGGCGCGCCCGATGGATAGGGCAATTAACAGGCACCCGATCCCGATGGCCATGCGCGTGATCGCGTTCGCACTGCTGGTTGCAGCGGCGCCTGGTGCCGCGGCCGAGGAGCCGATGACGCCGGCCGACACCAAGGCCATCGAGCAGTTGATCCACGACTACATCATGGCGCATCCGGAGGTGATCCTCGATTCCGTCCGCGCCATGGAAACGCGCGACGGCGCGGCCGCGGCGGCGGGCCAGGCCGCGGCGATCGCCGAGCACAAGACCGCGCTCATCGCCGACCCGGCCGATCCCGTGGCCGGCAACCCCGAGGCCAGGTTCACGGTCGTCGAGTTCTTCGATTACCGCTGTCCCTACTGCAAGTCGGTCGCTAAGGACTTCATGGCCATGATCGAGGCGGACGGCGACCTTCGTGTCGTGTTCAAGGAGTTTCCGATCCTGGGGCCGGAGTCCGAGTACGCCGCGAGCGCCGCGCTGGCGGCCAATGCACAAGGCAAGTACCTCGACTTCCACATGGCGATGATGACGTCCAAGGGTGAGCTCTCCGAACAGGGGGTGCTCGACCTGGCGAAGGGCGTCGGCCTCGACCTCGATCGCCTGCGCCGCGACATGCAGGCGCCCGCCATCGCCGCTACCATCGCCCGCAACATCGAGTTGGCGAGGGCCCTCCAAATCACCGGCACACCGGCTTTCGTTCTCGGCGATCGGCTCATCCCGGGCGCCGTCGACATGAGCGAGATGAAGGCCGCGATCGAAGCCGAGCGGAAGGGCTAATACCAACCGGCGTTGATCGCGACCGCCAGCGTCAAGCATTCTCCCGCAATAGGTTTTGCCCGCAGATGTAGCCCCAAGTGAGGCAGGGGCCGAGCGTGGTGCCGGCCCCCACCGCCTTGGAGCCGAACGGATTGGCCATCGCGTTGCCGGCGGCATAGAGCCCGGCGATGCGGCTGCCGTCCGGGCGTAACACCTGGCCGCGCTCATTGGTGCGCGGCCCGCCCTTGGTGCCGAGATAGCTCGCGTAGAACGGCACGGCATGGAACGGCGGCTGCTCGATCGTTCCCAGCACCGGATTGGGCCGCTGCCGCAGGTCACCCAGCGTCGTCGTGTCCCAGAGGTGGCTGCCGCGCCCGAAATCCTCGTCGCGGCCGCTGCGGGCAAAGCGGTTGAAGCGTTCGACGGTGGCGGCCAGGCCGTCGGCATCGACCGCAATCGCTGCCGCCAGCGCCGTCAATGTCGCCGCTTGATAAAACCTTGGCGGCTTGCGCCGCGCGGGGAGCGCGTGCCGATACTTGCCGGCATATTGCGCATCGAAGATGCGCCAAGCCGGCAGGTGGATCGGTTGACCGGTGGCCGGGTCACGTGCCTCGAATGCCAGGCCGATGTTGACCTGCACCTCGTTGACGAAACGCTTTCCCCGCCGGTTGACGAGGATGATATGCGGCAGCTTGAGGTCCGCGGTCGGCGCGCCGTGCGACCGCCCTTCGTAAATGACCTCCTTGGTCGGATAGATCAGCGCCTGGTCCATGCGGTCGAGCTTGGCGCCCACCACCTCGGCCATGCGCTGGCCGTCGCCGGTATTGGTGTCGGGCGAGGCGGCAAGCGCCACCGGGCCCGGCCGATGACGCGCCATCATCCCGGCGTTCCATTCGAAGCCGCCGGTGGCGATGAGCACGCCGCGCCGGGCCCGCACGAAGCAAGCCCTCCCCTCGCGCTCGCACTCGGCGCCGATGACGCGCTCGTTCTCGACGATCAGCCGGCGCGCCGGCGTTCCCGGCAGGATCGTGCATCCCCGATCGAGGCAGCCGCGCAACATCCCGGCGATGAGGGCGCTGCCCATCGACTGCCGATCCATGAGCTTGCGAAAGGCGGCGCGCCAGCCGAACTTGAGCATCCCCAGCATCGGCCGGGCGAAGAATCGCGTATCGGCAAGCTCGTCGTAGTTGAAGCTGTGCATCATCGTCGTCGGCCGCAGCTTGGCGCGCCACGGGCCCAGGATCGACATCGGAAGCGGGCGCGGTGACAGGCACCGCCCGAAGCTCTTGCCGCCGGGCGCCTCGGCGTAGGGGTCGGGCTCTCGACCGGGGGCAAAGCAGAGCGGCGTGTGCTGCTCGACAAAGCGCAACATCTCGGGCGCGTGCTCGACGAAAGCGCGCCACAGCGGCTCCTCGACTGCGGCCCAGCCGGCCGGCGCCACGGCGCGGAGATAGGTCAGCGCCTCGTCGGCCGAATCCGAAAGGCCGATCTCTTCCTTGTGATGGTGGTTGGGGATCCACGTGCAGCCGCCCGACATCGCCGAGCTGCCGCCGATGAGCGGCGACTTTTCCACGACGACCACCGGGGCGCCGCCAACGCTGGCGACCAGCGCGCCGGCCAACCCGGCGGCGCCGGAACCCAACACCAGGACATCGGTCTCGAGCGCGCCCTCGGCCTTGTCTACGGATCGCTTCATCGCCGGCGATCATGGGATAGGAACCCGCCGCCCGGCAAGGCCGCGGTTCCTGATCGCGGACGATGACCCGCCCGCAGGCTTGGCCACGACCAAGTTGGGCAGCAGGCATGGACGAGATGAAGGCCATGGTCGAGGCCGAGCGGAAGGGCTAACGCCGCATTGCGGCGGTTGCGCCGCGACCCGAGACTTCCTAGCCTCGACCCCGCGCCAACGCGGCGAAGAGGGAGGATCGGCTCAT
>CAYPKW010000108.1:0-7151 GCA_964411425.1 uncultured Rhodospirillaceae bacterium | reverse complement strand
CCCATGCCGCGCCTCGATAACGCGACGATCCGCCCGGCTCGCCCCGAGGACGGCGAGGCGGTCGCGGCCATGTGCGCGGCCTTGAGCCGGCATGAGTTGAAGCCCGCGCCCGCCTTCGACGCCGAGGCGTTCCGGCGCGCGGGATTCGGCGCGCGGCCGGCGTTCGCCGGACATATCGCCGAGATCGACGGCAGGCCCGTGGGCTACGCGTTGCATTGCCCCGACTACGACACCGACCGGATGGCGCAGAGCGTCTTCCTCGTCGATCTCTACGTCGCCGAGAGGTGGCGCCGCCGGGGGCTCGGGCGCGCGCTCGTGGCGGCGGTGGCGCGCGCGGGCAGCACCACCGGCGCCGAGCTCGCGGCTTGGACCGTCGAGGCCGCCAACACCGAGGCGCGCGGGTTCTACGCCCGAGTCGGCCACGAGGCCGCCGCCATCCTGATGTGCGGGGCCGGCGGCCGGAAGCTGGAGCGGCTGGCGGCGGCGCCCTCGCCGCCCGGCCTCGAATTGCGCGCGCCCCTCTCCTCGGAATGCCCGGGCGTGGCGGCGATGATCGAGGCGTTGCTCGTCGAGATGGGCTGGCGGCCGCCGGCCGATGTCGAGCGCCGGCTCATGGCCGACGGCTTCGGGCCCAGGCCCGCCTTCGCCATGATGGTGGCGGCGGAATCCGGGCACGTCGTCGGCTATGCGCTCCACTGGCTCCTCTACGACACCGAAACCGCGGCGCCGGGGCTGTTGCTGTCGGATCTCTACGTCATGCCGCGGGCGCGCGGCCGGGGCATCGGGCTGGCGTTGATGGGCGCGGCGGCGCGGGATGCGCTCGCCGCCGGCGCGCGGTTCATGACCTGGCAGGTGCTGAAGACAAACGCATCCGCGCGCGCGTTCTACCGCAAGGTCGCCGAGGAATGGCCGGAAGTAGTGTTCTGCTACGCCAGCGGCGACGAGTTCAGGGCGCTCCTGGGCGACGCGCGGGGCTGCTTGACGCCACAGGGGAAGGGCGCCATATTCTAGCTAGATATTCTAGCTAGAGAGAGGCCGCCATGCGCCGCTCCACCTGGTCGGTCCAGGACGCCAAGAACCGCTTCAGCGCGGTCATCGAGGCCGCCCGCCGCGAGCCGCAGACCGTGACCAAGCACGGCAAGCCGGCCGTGGTGGTAGTCGCCGTCGAGGACTACGCACGCCTCCGGCGCCTCGAGCGGCTGAAAGCTCCCAGCTTCGTCGGCCATCTCCTGGCGATGCCCGCCGACGACGGCGCCTTCGAGCGCCTGGAGGGGAGCCTGCGCGAGCCCACCGTCTGATGTATCTCCTCGATACGATGGTTCTCTCCGAGCTCCGCAAGCGCCGGCGCGACACTCGTGTCGTGGCCTGGTTCGGCTCCGTTTCCCCGGATGACCTCTTCCTCAGCGTCGTGACGGTGGGCGAGATCGAGCGTGGGATCGAGCGGCAGCGAACCGCCAACCCGGATTTCGCCGCCGCGCTCGCCGACTGGCTCGACGTGACGCTGCGCGCTTACGGCGACCGCGTCCTGCCGCTCACCGTCGGCATCGCGCGCCGCTGGGGGCGGCTCGCCGCCGAGACCGGTAACAAGGGTCTCGATCTGGCGATCGCGGCCACCGCGCTTGAACACGGGATCATCGTGGCGACGCGCAACGTGTCGGACTTCGCCCCGACGGGGGTGGCGACCCTGGACCCCTTCACCGCACCCCGCCGTCGGAAGCCGTCGTGAGGGAATTCTGCTGCGATGCTGAGGATTCGCAGACCGCCGCCGGTGGCTGCCGGCGCCCGCGAGCAGGCCCCCATATCGCCGGCAGCATCGGGCTGCCTGGGAACGGTTCCCTTGACACGCGTGAAAAAGTTCCTATAGTGGGGTCGCCTCGAGGCCGCGGGCGAAGGCCCGCCGAGGATCCGCCCCGCGGGCGGGCGCTGTTTGACATTGTGAAGCACTGCCGACCGGCCAAAAAATGGCGCCGTTCCGCGGTAATTTGGGTCGTTCCTCGATAATCGATAGTTAGACCCCTTGCTTTACGCATGGACGGCGGCGGCAAGGGACTTGCTCCCCGCCGGCGGACGGATGGGCGGGCGCGGGTAGCGGGGCCTCCGCCGCCGCCCCCGCTGGGCGAATTCTGTCCTATTTGCGACATCCGCCATGTCGCTCGCCCGCTGCGCATGGGGTCGGTCGTCGAATTTTCTTCCCTCTCGCTTGGGGAGCGCCAAGCGGGCGCCGGCCAAGCGGGTCGCGGCTTGCGCGGCCCCGGCCGGCGCGGCGGCCCCCGTTCAGACGTCGAGGTTCACCACGTTGAGCGCGTTTGCCTGGATGAACTCGCGCCGCGGCTCGACCACGTCGCCCATCAACGTCGAAAACACCTCCTCCGCCTCGTCCACGTGGCTGACGCGCACCTGCAGGAGCGTGCGCGCGTTGGGGTCGAGGGTGGTCTGCCAGAGCTGCTCCGGGTTCATCTCGCCCAGCCCCTTGTAGCGCTGGATCGTCAACCCGCGCCGGCCGATCGCCAGCACCTGCTCCAGCAGCTCGCCAGGCCCGCGCGCCTCCAGCGTCTCGTCCTTGCGCCGGAGCTTCGGCGGATACTGGTAGACGAGCTGCAGCTCGTCGCGCATGTCGTTCAATTTGCGCGCCTCGGCCGAGCGGATGAGCGGGCCGTCGATGGTGTAGCTCTCCTTCACCCCGCGGAAGGTGCGGAACACCCGCAAGCCGCGGTCCGGCGTGGGCTCGCCCCGCCAGCCGCGTTCGACCGCCGGCGTCAACCCATCGAGCCGGCGAGCCAGATAGTCCGCCACGCTGCGGCCGCGCTCGGGCGTCGTCAGCACGTCCGGGTTGAGCGCGCCCAGGATCGCCGCCTGCTCGATCACGAACTTGGCGTAGCGGCGGCCGATCGAATCCAACAGCGCACGGACCAGGCGGGCGTGCTCCAGCAGCTCCTTCAGGTCGGCGCCGGCCCGCTGGCTGCCGTCGTGCAGAATGAGCGCCGCGCCCGACAGCCCCTCGTCGACGACGAACTCCTCGAACGCCTTCTCGTCCTTGAGGTACCGCTCCGAGGCGCCGCGCTTCACCCGGTAAAGAGGCGGCTGGGCGATGTAGAGGTAGCCTTTCTCGATGATCTCCGGCATCTGCCGGTAGAAGAACGTCAGGATCAGCGTGCGGATGTGCGAGCCGTCCACGTCGGCGTCGGTCATGATGATGATCTTGTGGTAGCGGGTCTTGGCGATGTCGAAATCCTCGCGCCCGATGCCGGTGCCCAAGGCCGCGATCATGGTGCCGATCTCGGCCGAGCCCAGCATCTTGTCGAACCGCGCCCGCTCCACGTTCAGGATCTTGCCCTTCAAGGCGAGGATCGCCTGGAACCGCCGGTCGCGGCCGAGCTTGGCCGAGCCGCCGGCCGATTCGCCCTCGACCAGGAACAGTTCGGTCAATGCCGGGTCGCGCTCCTGGCACTCGGACAGCTTGCCGGGCAGCGAGGCCATGTCGAGGGCGCCCTTGCGCCGGGTGAGGTCGCGCGCCTTCCTCGCCGCCTCGCGCGCGGCCGCCGCCTCCACCACCTTGGCGATCACGCGCCGGGCCTCGCTCGGGTGCTCCTCGAACCATTGGCCGAGCTTGTCGCTGACGATCTGCTCGACCAGCGGGCGCACTTCCGAGGACACCAGCTTGTCCTTGGTCTGCGACGAGAACTTCGGGTCCGCCAGTTTGCAGGACAGCACCGCGGTAAGCCCCTCGCGCGCGTCGTCCCCGGTGAGCTGCACCTTCTCGCGCTTGGCGATGCCGCTGTCGCTCGCGTACTGGTTGACTTGCCGGGTGAGCGCCGCCCGGAAGCCCGCGAGATGCGTGCCGCCGTCGCGCTGCGGGATGTTGTTGGTGAAGCACAGCATGGCCTCGTGGTAGCTGTCGGTCCACTCCATGGCGACCTCGACAACCGTCCCCTCGCGCTCCGCCACGAACCCGATGACGGGGCTGAGCGCGGTCTTGGTGCGGTCGAGATAGCGCACGAAGGCCTCGAGGCCGCCCTCGTAATGCAGTTCGACGGAGCCGGGCTCGATGCCGCGGGCGTCGGTCAGGAACAGCCGCACGCCGGAATTGAGGAAGGCGAGCTCGCGCAAACGGTGCTCCAGGGTGGCGTAGTCGTACTCGGTCTTGGTGAACACCTTGTGCGAAGGCAGGAAGGTGATCTCGGTGCCGCGCCGCGGCCCGTCCGGCGCCGGGCCGACGGCGGAGAGAGGCGCCTCCGGGTTGCCGTTGAGGAAGCGCATGAAATACTCCGTGCCGTCGCGCCAGATGCGCAAATCGAGCGCCTCCGAAAGCGCGTTCACCACCGACACGCCGACGCCGTGCAGCCCGCCGGCCACCTTGTAGGAGCTCTGGTCGAACTTTCCGCCGGCGTGCAGATGGGTCATGATGACCTCGGCCGCCGAGACGCCCTCTTCGGCGTGGATGTCCACCGGAATCCCGCGCCCGTTGTCGCGCACGGTGACCGAGCCGTCGCCGTTCAGCGTCACGTCGATGCGGTCGCAGTACCCCGCCAGCGTCTCGTCGATCGCGTTGTCCACCACCTCGTAGACCATGTGATGAAGGCCGGAGCCGTCGTCGGTGTCGCCGATGTACATGCCGGGGCGCTTGCGCACCGCGTCGAGCCCGCGCAGCACCTTGATGGACGCGGCGTCGTATTCGGCGGCCTCGGGACCCGGCTCGGCGGCTGGCTCGCTCATGACTCTTGTGACTCTTGCACCGCGCCCTCGCGCACCCGGAAGAACTGCGCCGCCCCGCCCAGTGGGGCGAACAGCGCCTCGTCGGTGCCGGTGAGCCAGCTCTGGGCGCCCAAGGCCAGCAGCGCCTCGAACAGGGCGCCGCGCCGCTGGGCGTCGAGATGGGCGCACACCTCGTCGAGCAGCAGGATCGGCGCCGAGCCGCGCGCGGCCGCCAGCGCCCGCGCATGGGCGAGGAGGATGGCAATGAGCAGCGCTTTCTGCTCGCCGGTCGAGCACTCGGCCGCCGGCGCATCGCCAGCGGCGATGAGATCGCTGCGGTGCGGACCCGCCTCGGCCCCGCCCAGCTCGCGGTCGCGCGCGCGCGAGCCCGCGAGGCGTTGGGCGAGCGCCTCCTCGGCCGCCAGCGCCGGCATGCGGTCGAGCCAGCCGTCGACCTCGCCGGCGAGCGACAGGCTAGCGCGCGGGAACTCGCCGTCGGCGCTATGGCGGTTGAGCCGGGCGATGGTGTCGCGCCGCGCCGCGGCGATCGCGATGCCGCCCGCCGCCATGCGGGACTCAAGCGCGCCGAGCCACGCGGCGTCGAATGCACCCGGCGCCCGCAACAGCCGGCCGCGCTCGCTCATGGCATGATCGTAGGCCGCGACCCGCTCCGCATGGCCGGGATGGAAGCCGAGGACCAGCCGGTCGAGGAAGCGCCGGCGCTCGCCCGCCCCTCCGGCGAACAGCCGGTCCATGGCCGGCGTGAGCCAGGCGACGGCGGCCACCTCGGCAAGCGCCGCCTGGCCGCGCTGAAAGCGGCCGTCGATCTTGACGACACGGCGGCCGCCCTCCGGTGCCGCCTCATGCGACGTGCCGATCTCGGCCGGGGCGGGTCCGGCGAGCCGGGCGGCGATCGCCCACTGCCCGTGGGCCTCGCCCGCCGACCGGCGGTCCATGTCGGCAAGCCGCGCCCGGCGCAGGCCGCGGCCCGGCGCCAGCAGCGAGATCGCTTCCAGCAGGTTGGTCTTGCCGGCCCCGTTGGGCCCGGTCAGCACCACCGGGCGCGGATCGACCTCGAGCGCAGCCTCGGCATAGGAGCGGAAGCGGGCGAGCGACAGCCGGGCGAGCCACGTCGGCGCCTCGGCGCGCGAGGCGGACGGCGCAAGCCCGATCGATCGTGTCGGCGGGGAGAGAATCGGCCGCCCCTCAGACCCGCATCGGCATCAGAACGTAGAGCGCGCTCGCGTCGCTCACCTCGCTCAAGATCGTCGGCGAGGCGGCGTCGGCGAACTTGAGCTGGGCGCTGTCGCCCTGGATCTGCTGCGCGATATCGAGCAGATAGCGGGCGTTGAAGCCGATCTCCAGGTTGCCGCCGCCATAGTCGACTTCGAGGTCCTCGCTGGCGCTGCCGCTGTCCGGGCTGATCGCTGAAAGGGTGAGGGAGTTGGGTTTGAGGGCGAGCTTCACCGCGCGCGACTTCTCGCTGGAGATGGTGGACACCCGATCCACCGCCAAGGCGAACGCTTTCGTCGCCACGGTCAAGACCTTGTCGTTGCCGGTCGGTATCACCCGCTGGTAATCGGGGAACGTCCCGTCGATCAGCTTGGAGGTGAGCACGACGGGGCCGAGGGCGAAGCGGATGCGGCTGTCGCTCAGCGCCACGTCCACCCGTTCCTCGCTCTCGCCCAAGAGCCGGCGCAGCTCGCCCACCGTCTTGCGCGGCACGATGATGCCCGGCATGTCGGCGGCGCCGACCGGGAGCGGCATCTCGAAGCGGGCCAGCCGATGGCCGTCGGTGGCGACCGCCCGCAGCATCTTGTGTTCGCCGGCGGCATGGCCGTGCAGATAGATGCCGTTGAGGTAATAGCGGGTCTCCTCGGTGGAGATGGCGAAGCCCGTGCGATCGACGAGCGCGATGAGCTCACTCGCCGACAGCGAGAACTCGTGCGGCAACTGGGCCGCGGCGGCCACCGGGAAGTCGTCCCTGGGCAGCGTCGGCAGGCTGAAGCGCGACCGCCCGGCGCGCAGCGCGAGCTGGTTGCTGCCGTCGGCCGTCATCTGCACTTCGGCACCCTCCGGCAGCTTGCGCACGATGTCGTGGAGCGTGTGGGCGGGCGCCGTGGTGTCGCCCGCTTCGCCGACGGAGGCGGCCACCGTCTCGACGATGGTGAGGTCCATGTCGGTGGAGGTGAGGCTGAAGCCGCCGTCGCGCGCCTCCAGCAGCACGTTGCCGAGAATGGGGATGGTGGTGCGCCGCTCGACCACGCTCTGCACGTGGGCCAGCGACTTCAGGAGTGCGCTGCGTTCTACGGTGAGCTTCATGGCGCTCCGGACGATCGGGCTGGGATGGCGCTTCGGCCGCGCGCGGCCATTGTCCTACCGCCCACCGCCGGGCCTGGAGGACGGCCGTTCAACGGCTTGTCGCGCCGGTCGAGGGATTATACCAGATGCGGCGGAAA
>CAYPKW010000107.1:0-7354 GCA_964411425.1 uncultured Rhodospirillaceae bacterium | reverse complement strand
CGAGGAAGCCGCCGCCGTTTATGAGAAGCGCGACCTCTTCAGGCGCCGTTTCTAGTGGTCCGATCCCGACAGAAAGGACCCTAGAAGAGGGTACTTTCTGTCGGGTGAATCGGCCCACAACCCTATTGACGCTAGTGGTATTCAGCTTCCGACAAATGGCTTCCCCGTGGGAGCCATTTGTCGGAACCATACCACTAGCCGCCGCCTGCGGCGCGCCGAAGCTTTGCGCGCTTGCCCTTGGCGCCAAGCCCCCAGATCTCGCGGTGGAAGCGGGTGAACTGCGGCGGGTAGTCGTGCTTCGGGATGTGGCAGTCGAGCAGCACCGGTATGCCGCGCCTGTTCGCGGACAGTGCCGCCTCCAGGGCCGGTTCGATCTCGGCCGGCTTGGTCACCCGGATGCCGCGGCAGCCCTGCGCCTCGGCCAAGGCGACGAAGTCCGGCGAAACGGCGAAGTCGGTGGCGACACGCGGCTTGCCTTCGAGCACTTGCAGGTATTGCGGCCAGCCGAGCGAGCGGTTGTTGAGCACCACCCAGGTGACGCCGCAGCGGCGCTCGGCCGCGGTCGCCAACTCGGCCATCGCCATCTGCATGGCACCGTCGCCGGTGATACAGACCACGTTCTTGCGCGGCCTCGCGAGCTTGGCGCCGATGGTGCCGATCACGCCCATGCCCATGGCGGTCTGCTCGGCCATGGGCACGCAGTCGCCCGGGTCGAGCACGCGGTAATAGGGCCAGTAGTAGCACCATAGGTCGGCGCCGCCGTTCTCGTTGACCAGGATGGTGTTGCGCCCGAAGACGCGGTTGACGCCATGCAGGATCTGCGGCGTGCGCAGTCGCCCCGACCGCGCGGCGCCCTCGGCGTCGACGCGCCGCAGGAATCGGGACTTGGCACGGCCCATCGCGGCCAGCCGGCGCCCGCGCCCGGCGCGGTCGACGCCGCGCAACGCGGCGCCGAGATCGGCCAGCGCCAGCGCCGCGTCGCCGACGAGCGCCGCATCGGGAACCCAGTTCATTCCGATGGTATCGGCGTCGATGTCGATCTGAATCAGCTTGGCGCCCTCTGGAAAGTATTTCCATCCTCCGGTTTCGAAGTCCTCCAGCCGCGAGCCGACCGAGAGGATGAGGTCGGCACGTTCATAGTAGTCCTTGCCGAACTCGGAGAAGTAGAGCCCGACCTGGCCGAGCGATAAGGCATGGTCCTCGGACAGAATCCCGCGCCCGCCCGGCGTGGTGAAGACCGGCATGCCGACGGCTTCGGCCAGCGCGGCGACCTCGCGATAGGCCCCGGCGCTGACCGCCCCCGAGCCGCACAGCATGAGCGGGTGCCGTGCCTGGACCAACAGCTTCGCCGCGGCCCGGACGCCGGCCGCATCCGGACGGCTGCGATGGCGGCCCGGTGACGGCACGTAGGCGGGCATGTTCGCTTCCGCAAACCCGATGTCGGACGGGATGTCTACGAATACGGCGCCGGGCTTGCCGTTGCGGGCGATCGAGAAGGCGCGCCGGATGGCCCAGGGAACGCTCGCGGGCGCGGTCGGTCGCACCGCCCATTTGGTGACCGGACGCATGAAGGCGATGGAATCCAGCTCCTGGAAGGCGCCCTGGCCTTCGGCCGCCATGCCGACGCCGTTGGCAATGCAGACCACCGGGAGGCAGCCGCTGGTGGCCTCCAGTAGCGCCGTCGCCATGTTGGTGATGCCGGGGCCCGGGTTGCCGAAACAGACCGCCGGCGCCGCCGTCATCCGCGCATAGGCGTAGGCGCAAGAGACGCCGCCATGCTCCTGACGGGTGAGGACGATGTCGATATCCGTATGCTTGTGCACGTCCGCCACCAGGTGCAGCGGATTGCCGGGCAGGCCAAAGAGATGACGCACCCCCTCCGCCTGCAGGGCCTCGGCAACCGCGCGCCACACGGTCTTCCGCGCCATGGCCTTACACTCCTTCGGCAGGCGACCGCGGGATCGCCTGCCTGGTCTCGGCGTCGAAGAGGTGCATGCGGGCAAGGTCGAAATGCACCCGCCGCGTGGAGCCCAACGCCGCCGTGAAGTCCCGCCCCATGCGCGCCGCGATTTCCTTGCCGTCCGGCAGCGCGGCGATCAGCACGATCTCCGGTCCGAGCGCCTCAACGGTCACCACCGAAAGGTCGACGGGAGCGCTCTCGCCCGCCCCGGCGCTCTCATGGATATCCTCGGGCCGGACGCCGAACACGATGGCGCGGTCGCGATAGGCCGCGCAGGCCTTTGCATAGTCCGCCGGCACCGCCAGCCTGAGGCCGCTGGCCTCGACCGCCAACCCTCCTTCCGACGCGACAAGGCGCCCGTCCATCAGGTTCATCGGCGGGCTGGCTAGGAAGCCGGCGACAAAGGTATCGACCGGGTTCCGGTAGACCTCGAGCGGCGGCCCAACCTGGACAATGCGGCCCTCCCGCATGATGCAAATGCGCTCGCCCATGGTCATGGCCTCGACTTGGTCGTGGGTCACATGGATGATCGTGGTGCCGAGCTTCTTATGCAGCTTGACGAGCTCGGTCCGCATGCCGGCGCGCAGCTTGGCGTCGAGATTGGAGAGGGGCTCGTCGAGGAGGAAGGCGAGCGGGTCGCGAACCAGCGCCCGGCCCAGCGCCACCCGCTGTTGTTGGCCGCCGCTGAGTTGCCGCGGCCGGCGCGCGAGCAGGTCCGCGATCCCCAGCATCGCCGCCGTTCGCCGGACGCGCTCCTCGATCTCGGCCCGCGGCACGCCGCGCAGCTTGAGCCCGAAGGCGAGATTCTGCGCCACCGTCATGTGCGGATAGAGGGCGTAGTTCTGGAATACGATGGCAAGGTTGCGCTCGGCGGGATCGACCTCGTTCATCCGCTTGCCGTCGATGTAGAGATCGCCGCCGGAAATCTGCTCGAGGCCCGCGATCATTCGCAGGGTAGTGGACTTGCCGCAGCCCGATGGCCCGAGCAACACCATGAACTCGCCGTTCTCGATCTTGAGATCGACGGAATCGACGGCGGTGACGCCGCCAGCGAAGATCTTGCTTACCTTGTCGAGGACGATTTCGGCCATGGAGATTCCTTAGCGCATCGACCGCATATTGCGATGCAACCAAACCGTCAGCACCAGCACGCCCGCCAGAAGCACCACCGAAAGGGCGGCTGCCTTGCTGACGTCGAGCCCGAAGAACGCGGATCGGTAAATGAAGTAGCTGATGAGATCGGTGGCGGTGCCGGGGCCGCCCCTGGTCATGATGAAGACGATGTCGAATGTCTTCACCGCGAAGATGAGCCGCAGGAGAAGCGCCACCGCGATCACCGGGCGCATCAGCGGCAGGGTGATGTGGACGAAGCAGTCGAGCACCGAGGCGCCTTCCATGCGCGCCGCCTCGTAGGGCTCCGGCGGCAGCGCGGCAAGTCCCGCCAACAGGAGGATGGCCATGAAGGAGACTTGGTGCCAAATGTCCACCATAACCACGGTCCAGAAGGCGATGTCGGGATCCCCCAGCCAATTCACCGGCGGCAATCCGACGCTCCGCACCAGGTAGTTCAGGATGCCGAGCTCGGAGTGGAGCAGCATCCGCCAAATGAGACCCACCACGACCGGATTGATCATCAGCGGCGCCAGCACGATCAGATAGTAGGCGTTCTTGAATCGCTGGATCGAGTTGAGCGCCAGCGCCACCGAGAAACCAATCATGAATTCGATCAGGACAACAGCGATGACGAACTTGCCCGTCACCCAGAGCGAGGTGTGCATGTACTCGTCGCCGAGGACGTCGCGGTATTTGTCGAATCCGACGAATGTGTCGTATTTGGGGTGCACCAGCGTGTAGTCGTACAGACTGGTGAACGCTGTGAATACGACAGGGAACATCACTACCAGCACGAGAGCGATCAGGCCCGGCGCCGTGAGCAAGAGCCCAAAGCGCCGGTCCTGTCGCGCTAACGTGCCGGCGGGTGCGGCCGTGGCCATGCCGCCGTCCGGGTTGAGCTATTCCTTCAGTTTGCCGTCCTTCTTGGCCAGTTTCGCCAGCTCCTCGTCGGCAACGGCGAGTGCCTCGGCCGAGGGCTTCTGGCCGCTCGCCGCCAGGTTCAACTCGCGTCCGAGGGCCTCGACGAACTCGGTCGTATAGGTGAAGACGGGAAACTCCTGCGCGGTCTCCAGGAGCTTCTGCAGGGTTGGATAGTAGGGCCGCGCCGCCACCACCTCCGGGTCGGTGAAGATTTTGGTCTGGGTCGGCGCGCCCCCCAGGAGCGCCCGCTTCTTGGCGATGTCGTACGACTCCACCCACTTGATGAATGTCCAGGCGGCGTCCTTGTTGGGACTCGAATTCGGGATGGCCCAGCCCCAGCCGCCGTTGAGGCCGCCGCCGGGATTGGGCGCGATGCCGACCTTGCCCACCACCTGCGAGGCACTCGGGTCCTCGAAGCTGGCATAGAGGATGTTGAAGGTGACGAAGCTGTACGCCTTGCCCTGCGCCATCACGTTGAAGGCCTCATCGAAGCAGAAGCCCTCGGAGCCCAACGGGCTGTAGTTCACGACGTGGTTGCGGTAGGTGTCGAGCGCCTTCACCGCCTCCGGCGTGTTCAGCGTCGGCTTCCAGTTCTCGTCGTGATAACGCCCGCCCT
This sequence comes from uncultured Rhodospirillaceae bacterium, assembly GCA_964411425.1. Classification (GTDB taxonomy): domain Bacteria; phylum Pseudomonadota; class Alphaproteobacteria; order Dongiales; family Dongiaceae; genus CAYPKW01. The sequence continues at coordinate 2,744 of CAYPKW010000107.1, read as the reverse complement.
GGGCGTAAAGGTAGTTCGACCACTGCATGGAGATGCAGTCGCCGCGCTGGCCCTGGATCACGGTGCCGAAGAAGTCGCGCTGGCCGTCGCCGTCGGTGTCTCTGGTAAAGAACTCGACCTGCTTCTCGTACTCGTCCCAGGTCTCCGGCACCCTGAGCTCGATGCCGTATTTGTCCTTGAACGCGGTCTTGTTGGCCGGATCGTCGAGCAAGTCCTGCCGATAGATGATCCCCATCGAGTAATTGTAGAACGGTAGCATGTAGGTGACGCCGTCGACATGGCCCACCAGGTCCATGAGCTTCGGCACGTAGACGCCGATGTCGATGCCGTCGCGCTTGACGAGATCGTCGAGCGGCATCAGCCAGCCCGCCTTGGTGAACTCGCCGACCCAGTAGAAGTCGACGACGATGGCGTCGTAACTGCCCTGCGGTGCGATGAGCTGCGGCACCAGCTTCGAGTGCATGTCGATGTAGGAGATCGCCTCGATCTCCACGTCGATGCCGGTGGCCGCCTTGAATTCGGGCAGCAGTTCCTGGATGTAGCGCGTGTCCGGCACCGTCTCCATCAGGATGTGGACGGTATCCGCGCGGGCCATTCCGCCGGTTGCCAGCAGGGCAAGGCCCGCCAATAGAAGTCGTTTCATATCAACTCCCCTCCTTCGCTTGCTCTGGTTGCTGTCGTCTTCACTTCAAGGCACCAAGGGACAGGCCCTTGATGAGATACCGCCGCATGAACGGCAGCAAGATGAACACCGGCAGGATGGCCACCAGCGTGCCGGCCGAGATGAGCGCGATCTCGACGCCCCGGTGGCTCTGGAACGACGCCAGGCCCACCGGCAGCGTGTTGGTTTGCGGGCCGCTCAAGATGAGCGCGAACAGAAACTCGTTCCAGCTGAGGATGAAAGCCAGCAGGCCCGCCGCCAGGATGCCCGGCGCCGTGACGGGCAGCGTGATGATGAGGAATGTGCGCAGGCGAGAGGCGCCGTCTACCCGCGCCGCTTGTTCGAGGATTTCCACGTCGCCCTGGAAGAAGGCGACGAGGATCCAGGCAAGGAACGGAATGCTGATGGTGAGGTGCGCGAGGATCAGCGCCGTCCAACTGTTGATCAGACCTACCTTGAGGAACAACGCGAACAGCGGCAGCACCAGGATGACGGGCGGCAGCATCTGGCTCGACAGAACCAGGAGCCGGAGCGCCAGCCCGCCTGTGTTGTAACGCGCGAAGGCATAGGCCATGCCCGCCGCCAATGGCAGACCGAAGGCGGTGCAACCGAAGGCGACGACGGCGCTATTGGTGAAATAGGACAGGAACGGGTAGGTGACGAAAATCTCGACAAAGTTGCCGAGGTTCGGCGAACCCCATTCCGGCGGAATCTTGTAGGCGGTCAACTTGTCGGTGAGAGCGACCCTAAGAACCCAGAGAAGCGGCAGCAGGATGCCGGCGCAAAACAGGACCAGAACGACGTGCGGCGCTAAGCGCCTTACGTCCCTGCCCATCGCCCGTCCCCCCTATCGCCCGCTTGTAGCGGCACCGTGCCGGCTCTCTGCAAGCCTTCCACCATAGTAGGACAAAGCGTTGCCGGGTTGTCAAACCAGCGATGCGGTCGGCTCGTGCTGACCTGATGGGGTGGACGGCCCCGCTGCGGCATCGACGTGCCAGGTTGAGGTCGTTGACCGCGACATCCCATCTCAAGGAGCCGTCCATGGAACAAGGAGGGGCTCAAGAGCCGCCTTATCGAACCGAATCTCTTCAAGGTGTTCGCCGAGGATTTCTATCGCGAGCTGAACCGGCTCCGCACGGCGGAGGCAGCGCGGCTCGAGCAGACCAGGGACGAACTGGCAGCCGTGGAGCGCCGGATCCGCAAGATCGTCGACGCCATCGGGGGGGGAGGGTATTTCCGCCCGCAGCCTCAAGGACGAGCTCCTCGCGCTCGAAGCACGCCAGCACGAATTCTCGAGCCTCCTCGCCGGGTCCAGCACCCCCGAGCCTCTCATGCATCCGAACGTGGCAGAACTCTACCGCCGCAAGGTAGCGGATCTCCAACAGGCCCTGAATGCCGGGGGGGCCGGGCTGAGGCCGCGGAGCTGATCCGCTCGCTCGTGGACGAGATCCTTCTCACCCCGGAGAACGGCGAGCTACGCATCGAACTCAGGGGCGAGGTCGCTGGCATCCTCGCCCTGGCTGCGGGCAGCAAAAAGCCCGCCGCGATCCGCGACGGGCTCGCGCAAATAAAGGTGGTTGCGGGGGCCTGATACCCGCTTTACCGAAATCAGAGACGGTGGGTCCGAAACCTCAAGAGCTTTCGGCTATAGCAGGTTCAAATTAGGGCGCCCGCGGCCAATCGTTTGTATTTTTTGGCACCAGAGGGCAGAACCCTGATGAGATGTGAAAGAGCCGGAATCCATGATATCCGCATGGACCCCGGCAAAGTCCGCTTTGAGCCTGATTCCGGACCAACCCGAGCTCGGCTCCGAACGGCTGCTCTGTGCCAGAAGTGGACGTCGATGATTCGCATCGCCGGTGGCTCTCTGGGTCGATCCCCAAGGCGCTGAATGAACTCTACGCAGCGATCGCCGACTCGTGCACCCCCGGCGCGTCTATCGCGATATCGACCCGTTGCGGCAGCCAAGTCTGCGCTGCGGTGCCATTCCCGACGGTGCTGTCCACCGTTATGGTGCCGTGATGCAACTCCACGATTTGGCGGACGAGCGGCGTTCCTACCAGGCCCATACCATAGTCCTTAG
>CAYPKW010000106.1:0-7390 GCA_964411425.1 uncultured Rhodospirillaceae bacterium | reverse complement strand
CATTGTTGAGTAGTCCCATCGTCAGGAATTGCCGCCACTGCCGGGCGGTGCTGGGCATCCGCTGCCCGGTTGCCAGCACCAGGGCATTAAGCGCGATCGCCGCCAGGCCGACCCGGATCGACACGATGGTGAGGGGCGGCAGGTCGGTAAGCGCGACCTCGACGAAGAAGAACGTGCCGCCCCAGAGCAGCGACAAAGTAACGAGAAGCAGCCACTCGGTCGGCCCCATCGCGAGGCTGGATGCGTTGTTCATAGGCGCCACGAGGTTGCCATGGCGGCAGCTTCAGGCGCGCGGCGCCGGCAGGTCTATCCGACTCTTGCGGGTGAGTCTTCAGCCCTGGTTGTCGGCCAGGATGCGGGCGTAGAGCGCGCGGTCGATATTGCCGCCTGACAGGATCAACGCGACCCCTTGCCCCGCCATGCGCTCGCGTTCCTTGAGGAGCGCGGCGAGCGGCGCCGCGCCGGCGCCCTCGGAGAGGTTGTGGGTGTCGGTGAAGTAGACCCTCATCGCGGCCCTCATTTCCTCCTCCGAGACCGTGACGACGCGCTCGACGCCCTTGAGGATGGCCGCCAGCGCTTCCTCATCGGGGACCCGGCAGGCGAGGCCGTCCGCGAAAGTGTCGGACGAATTGGTGGAGACCGGTTTGCCGGCGGCGAAGGAGAGCGCGTAGGTGGGCGCGTTTTCGGCCACCACGCCGATCACGCGGGCCTTGAGGCCGAGTGCATCGCGCGCCGCCATGGTGCCGCAGATTCCCGACCCGAGGCCGATCGGCACATAGACGGCGTCGAGATCGGGCACGGCCCGGAACAGTTCGAGACCATAGGTGGCAACGCCCCCGATCAGCCACGGGTGGAACGAGCGCACGGGATGCAACCGCCGTTCCTCGGCGATTCCCATGGCGTGTTCGTAGGCCGCCTGGAAGTCGTGCCCGTGCTCGACGAGCTCCGCGCCCTGGGCGCGCATGGCGGCGTTCTTCTCGCGGCTGTTGCCGTGCGGAACGACGATCACCGCCACCAGCCCCGCCAGCTTGGCCGCCACGGCCACGCTCTGCCCGAAGTTGCCGCGCGTGGCGGCAATGACCCCGGCGATATCCGGCTGTCGCCGCTTCAGTTCGGCAATGTAGGTGATCCCGCCGCGCAGCTTGAAGGCGCCGATGGGTGTGTGGTTCTCGTGCTTGACCCAGACCTCGGCGCCGGTCCGCTCGCAGAGCAACGGCCAGCGGATCTGCGGCGTCGGCGCCATGGCGCGGCAAACCACCCGGGCGGCGGCTTCGATCTCGGAAAGCGCGAGCATGCGAAGGTTATGAGGGCCGCCGGGCGCACAAGCAAGGTCGGGACCGCTTTCTCCCTTGCCGCTCGCCGGCCCTCGGGTCATGTTTCTCCGCATGACGGCCCTGAAGTCCGCCCTCGACGCCCGCGGCGATGATTTCCGGCGCAATGCCGAGGCTCTCCAGGCGCTCGTCGGCGACCTACGCACCAAGGTGGCCGAGATTCGCGAAGGCGGCGGCCCGGCGGCCCGCGACAAGCACCTGGCGCGCGGCAAGCTGCTGCCGCGCGAGCGCGTGCGCACGCTGCTGGACGAGGGTTCGCCGTTCCTGGAACTGTCCCAGTTGGCCGCCTACAACGTCTATGACGAGCCGGTGCCGGCCGCTGGCCTCATCACCGGCATCGGGCGTGTCGCGGGGCACGAGTGCGTGATCGTCGCCAACGACGCGACGGTGAAGGGCGGCACCTATTACCCACTCACCGTGAAAAAACACCTGCGCGCCCAGGAGATCGCGGGCGAGAACAACCTCGCCTGCATCTATCTCGTCGATTCGGGCGGCGCCAACCTGCCGAACCAGGACCAGGTGTTCCCCGATCGCGACCACTTCGGCCGCATCTTCTACAACCAGGCGACGCTGTCGGCGCGCGGCATTCCGCAGATCGCCGTGGTGATGGGCTCCTGCACCGCCGGCGGCGCCTATGTGCCGGCGATGGCGGACGAGAGCGTCATCGTGCGCGGCGCGACCATCTTCCTGGGCGGCCCGCCGCTGGTGAAGGCGGCGACCGGCGAGGTGGTGAGCGCCGAGGAACTGGGCGGCGCCGAGGTGCACAGCCGCCAGTCCGGCGTCACCGACCATTACGCCCGCGACGACGGGCACGCGCTCGCCATCGCGCGGCGCATCGTCGGCACCTTGAATCGGACCAAGCGCGTCGATCTCGACGTACAGCCGGCGCGGGATCCTATCTGCGAGCCGGCCGAACTCTACGGTGTCGTTCCGGCCGACCCGCGCAAGCCCTATGACGTGCGCGAGGTGATCCTGCGCCTGGTGGACGCCGGCGAGTTCGACGAGTTCAAGCAGCTTTACGGCACCACGCTGGTCTGCGGCTTTGCACGGCTGTTCGGCTATCCCGTCGGCATCCTCGCCAACAACGGGATCCTGTTCTCGGAGTCCGCCCTCAAGGGCGCCCATTTCATTCAGCTCTGCTGCCAGCGCGCCATACCGCTGCTGTTCCTCCAGAACATCACCGGCTTCATGGTGGGGAAGAAATACGAGGCCGGCGGCATCGCCAAGGACGGCGCCAAGCTGGTGACGGCGGTCGCCTGTGCGCGCGTGCCGAAATTCACCCTCATCATCGGCGGCAGCTTCGGGGCCGGCAACTACGGCATGTGCGGGCGCGCCTTCGGGCCGCGCTTCCTCTGGACGTGGCCCAACGCCCGCATCTCGGTGATGGGCGGCGAGCAGGCGGCCAACGTGCTGGCGCAAGTGAAGCGCGACGGCATGGCCTCGCGCGGCGAGGGCTGGAGCGAGGCGGAGGAGGAGGCGTTCAAGGCGCCGATTCGCGCCCAGTACGAGGCGGAAGGCCATCCCTATTACGCCAGCGCGCGGCTGTGGGACGACGGCATCATAGATCCCGCCGACAGCCGCATGGTCGTCGGCCTCGGGCTGTCGGCGGCGCTCAATGCGCCGATCGAAAAGACGGGCTACGGCGTGTTCCGCATGTGAGCGCCGTGGCCGACCTGTTGCAGCACCGGGACGATTGCGGGGTCGCGACCGTGACCCTTAACCGTACCGAGCTGCACAACGCCTTCGACGATCGCCTCATCGCCGATCTCACCCTGGCGCTCGCCGCGCTGGGCCGCGATCCCGCCGTGCGCGTGGTGGTACTGGCCGCCAACGGCAAAAGCTTCTCGGCCGGCGCCGACCTCAATTGGATGAAACGCGCGGCCGGCTATTCCGTATCCGAGAACCGGCGCGACGCCGAGGCGCTTGCGCTCCTCATGCAGACACTCAACTTCCTGCCAAAACCCACGGTGGCCGCTGTGCAGGGGCCGGCCTACGGCGGCGGGGTCGGGCTGGTGGCGGCGTGCGACATCGCGGTGGCGGCTGATGAGGCGGTGTTCGCCTTGACCGAGGTCCGGCTCGGCCTCGTCCCGGCCGTCATCGGCCCCTATGTGGTGGCGGCGATGGGCGAGCGCGCCGCCCGGCGCTACTTCCTCACCGGCGAACGCTTCGATGCCAGCGTCGCGCTCGAGCTGGGCCTCGTGCATAAGATCGTTTCGGGCGCCGCGCTCCGGGACGCCGTTGAGGCGCTGGTGGCGAGCCTGCTGGCCGGTGGGCCGGCAGCGCTGGCGGCGGCGAAGTCGCTCATCCGGCGCGTCGGGCGCGTCCCGGTCGACGCCGCCATGATAGCCGACACCGCCGAGCGCATCGCCGCCATACGCGCCGGAGACGAGGCCAAGGAAGGCGTCGCGGCGTTCCTGGAGAAGCGCAAGCCGGCTTGGACGACACGGAAGTAGCGGGATGTTCGCCAAGCTGCTCATCGCCAATCGCGGCGAGATCGCTTGCCGGGTGATCCGCACCGCGCGCCGGCTAGGGATTCGCACCGTCGCGGTCTATTCGGAGGCGGACGAGCAGGCACTCCACGTCGAAATGGCGGACGAGGCGTACTCGATCGGCCCCGCGCCGGCGCGCGACAGCTATCTGAATATTTCCGCCATCCTCGAGGCCGCTCGCCGGGCCGGCGCCGCGGCGGTGCACCCCGGCTACGGTTTCCTTGCGGAGAACGCGGAAATCGCGGCCGCCTGCGCCGCCGCCGGCCTCGTTTTCGTGGGTCCGCCCGCGTCGGCCATCCGGGCCATGGGCTCGAAGAGCGAGGCCAAGGCGTTAATGGAAAGAGCGGGCGTCCCCTTGGTGCCCGGTTACCACGGCGCGGACCAAGACGAAGCCACGCTGGAGAAGGTGGCGGGGCGGATCGGCTACCCGGTGCTGATCAAACCCTCGGCCGGGGGCGGCGGGAAAGGCATGCGGCGGGTCGACCGCGCCGGAGACTTCGCGGCCGCGCTCGCCGGGGCTCGGCGCGAGGCGGCGGCGAGCTTCGCCGATGAGCGCGTGCTGATCGAGAAGTATCTCACGCACCCGCGCCACGTGGAGATGCAGGTGTTCGCCGACGGCTTCGGCAACATCGTCCACCTCTACGAGCGCGAGTGCTCGATGCAGCGCCGCCATCAGAAGGTGATCGAGGAGGCGCCGTCGCCGGGAATGACCGCTGAGCGCCGGCGCGACATGGCCGCGGCCGCGATCGCGGCGGCGCGCGCCATCGGCTATGTGGGCGCGGGCACCGTCGAGTTCCTGGTCGAGGCGGACGGTCGGTTTTACTTCATGGAGATGAACACGCGGCTGCAGGTGGAGCATCCGGTCACCGAGGTGATCACCGGGCTCGATCTCGTCGAATGGCAGCTCCGGGTGGCGGCCGGGGAGGCGCTGCCGTTGACCCAGGACGACATCCGGGCGAGCGGTCACGCCATCGAGGCGCGGCTCTATGCCGAAGACCCGTCCCGCGACTTCCTGCCGGTCGCCGGTTTGTTGACATACCTGCGATTGCCGGCGCCATCGGCGGGCGTGCGCGTCGATGCCGGCGTGCGCTCGGGCGACCGGGTATCGATCCACTATGACCCGCTGCTGGCCAAGATCATCGCCTCGGATCGCGATCGCGCCGGCGCGTTGCGCCGGCTGCAGGCGGCCTTGGCCGAGTGCCTAGTGGTCGGCCCGGCCAGCAACCTGGACTTGCTCGCGGCGCTTGCCGCCCACCCGGCTTTCGCCGCGGCTGAGTTCGACATCGGCTTCATCGACCGCCACCGGGCCGAGTTGATACCGGCGCCCGCCCCGGTCGGCGACCGCGCGCTCGCCGTCGCCTGCCTCTATCTCATGTTGCAGCGTGCCGCCGACGCGCGGGCGGCGGCCGCGCGCTCGGGCGATCCCAACTCGCCCTGGCAATCGACCGATTGCTGGCGGGCCAACATCGAGCCGGAGGACAATTTGCGCTTCCGCGCCGGCGAGCGGGAAGTGGTCGTGCCGGTCCGCTTCCATGCCGGAGAGGCTCGGTTGCAACTTCCCGGCGGCGCCCTCAGGGTGAGCGGCGCGATACGGGCGTCGAACGGGCCGGCCACCGAATTGCGCGCCGATCTCTCGGGCCAGCGGATCGATGCGACGGTCGTGCGCCGCGACTGGCAGCTCTTGATTTCGCTCGACGGCGTCCGCGCTACGCTCGAGCTTTCCGGCCCGCGCCTTTCCGGCGAGGCGGAGCCGGCGGGGGCGGGACCGCTCGCGGCGCCGATGCCGGGCAAGGTGGTGCAGGTCCTGGTACGGCCCGGCGACAAGGTGCGGCGCGGCGCCGTTCTCTTGGTGCTGGAGGCGATGAAGATGGAGCACACGATCGCGGCGCCGGCCGACGCGGTCGTGGCCAGCGTCCGCTACGCGCCCGGCGACCTGGTCGAGGACGGAGCCGAGCTACTGACTTTCGCCGACGCGACATGACGCTCCACCTCATCAAGCTTTGCGTCGGCTGCGACAGCGTGGCCGACTTGCGCCAATGGCAGCGCCGGAAGGCCGCCGAGGCGCGCCGTCGCGCCACGCGCTACGTGCCATCGCACTGGACGCGTATGATGCCGAAGCGGCGCGACGAGATCCTGGCCGGGGGTTCGCTCTATTGGGTGGTGAACGGCATCGTGAGCGTGCGCCAGCGCATCGTCGGTCTCGAACGCGCCGTGGACAAGGATGGCAGATCGTATTGCCGCATCCTGTTCGCCCGACGCCTGGTCCTGCTCGAGCCGAGGCGGCACCGCCCGTTCCAAGGCTGGCGCTACCTGGAGGAGGCCGACGCGCCGCCCGATCTGGCCGCAAGCGGCAGGCCGGGCGGTAGACCGCCCGCGGAAATGCTGGCCGAGCTGCGGGCGCTGGGTCTGCTTTGATTTTGGCCTTGTCGGCCGCGGTCATGTCGACTATATGCTTTGGGCGTCACCCTGCGGTCCCATAACCCATTGTTCGGTGCGGCAAACTGCCGCTTGATTCCGACCGCGGGGATGGCTATATTAACTGGTTGCCCCCGATTCGCATCGGCGTGTGACTGAGGCCCGCGAGTTCGCAAGGACGGCGGGCGTCTTGTTGTTTGACATTGTGGTGACGTTTGAAGGGATGCGTGGGCGGCGGTCCACGCCTTGCGGCAAAGGGTCGCTGGGCAATCCGTCGCGGACGCATCGATGGTCTCGTTTGGTGGGCAGCGCCTCGATCGAGGTGCCTTGGATCTGGCTTCAGGGCTGGGCCCAAGGCGGCGGTCCGAGGGGTTACCCGCAGGCGGGACAGACGCGTTTGTGAAGGATCCTTGAGTGCGTCCGATCGAGGATGCCGCACCCGTGCTTGGGTCGGCATTGGCGATTGGGCGAGATTAACATGAGAGTTTGATCCTGGCTCAGAACGAACGCTGGCGGCATGCCTAACACATGCAAGTCGAACGTGATCCGGGCCTTCGGGCCCGGTGAAAGTGGCGGACGGGTGAGTAACGCGTGGGAACCTGCCCGATGGTAGGGAATAACCGCGGGAAACTGCGGCTAATACCCTATGTGCCCCGGCGCAAGCCGGGGGAAAGATTCATCGCCATCGGAGGGGCCCGCGTCGGATTAGGTAGTTGGCGGGGTAACGGCCCACCAAGCCTGTGATCCGTAGCTGGTCTGAGAGGATGATCAGCCACACTGGGACTGAGATACGGCCCAGACTCCTACGGGAGGCAGCAGTGGGGAATATTGGACAATGGGCGCAAGCCTGATCCAGCAATGCCGCGTGAGTGAAGAAGGCCTTAGGGTTGTAAAGCTCTTTCGGTGGGGACGATGATGACGGTACCCGCAGAAGAAGCCCCGGCTAACTCCGTGCCAGCAGCCGCGGTAATACGGAGGGGGCTAGCGTTGTTCGGAATCACTGGGCGTAAAGGGCGCGTAGGCGGCCCTGTAAGTCAGGCGTGAAAGGCCCGGGCTCAACCTGGGGACTGCGCTTGATACTGCGGGGCTTGGAGTTCGGGAGAGGATGGCGGAATTCCCAGTGTAGAGGTGAAATTCCGCCATCCTCTCCCGAAC
>CAYPKW010000105.1:0-7398 GCA_964411425.1 uncultured Rhodospirillaceae bacterium | reverse complement strand
GTCCTGGGCGCCAGCGCGCCGCCGGGGGCGAGGCGATCGCGCACGGCCGCGGCGCGCGCCAGCCCGTCGCGGATCGCCGCCAGGTCGCGCGGGCCGCCGCGCCCCAGCGTAAGCCGCGACAGCGCCCGCTCGATGTCGGGCGCGCGGTGGATCGCCTGGCGCACGGCCTGGCGCAACCCCTGCTCGCGCACGAAGAATTCCACCATGTCGAGGCGAGCCTCGATGGCGGCGGGATCGGTGAGCGGGGCGGCGAGCCAGGCGTGCAGCAGCCTGGCGCCGGCGCCGGTCGCCGTGCGGTCAATGACGGCCAGGAGCGAGCCCTGCCGCTCACCGGCGAGATTGCGCGTGAGCTCCAGGTTGCGGCGCGTCGCGGCGTCGATCTCCAGGAGCGCGCCCGACGCGAGGCGCCGGGGCGGGGCGAGCCGCGGGCGGTGGCCGGCCTGCGTCAATTCGACGTAATCGACGAGCGCGCCTGCCGCCGCCAGTTCGGCGCGCGAGAACTCGCCGAAGCCCTCGAGCGCCGCGACGCCGTAAATGTCCTGCAAGCGCCGGCGCGCGTTGTCGCTGTCGAAGCGCTGGCCGGGGAGCGGCGTCAACCGCGCCTTCCACTCGGCCAGCAGCTCGAACAGCGCCGGCTCTTGCAGCAGGCGCTCGGGCAGCAACAGCTCGCCGGGGTCGAGCCGCGCCAACGCCGCGGCCAGGTCGCGCGCCACCGGCTGCACCTGGAAGTCGCCGGTCGAGACGTCGAGCCAGGCGAGCGCCAGCGCCCCTTCCGCGCCGGCCAGCGCCGCCAGGTAGTTGTGGGCGCGGGCGTCGAGGAACTCGTCCTCGGTCAGCGTGCCGGCGGTGACGACCCGCACCACGTCGCGGCGCACCACCGCCTTGGCGCCGCGGCGCCTGGCTGCGGCCGGGTCTTCCATCTGCTCGCAGATCGCCACCTTGAAGCCCTGGCGGATGAGACGCGATAGATACGTGTCCGCCGCGCGCACCGGCACGCCGCACATCGGAATATCGCGGCCCTCGTGCCGGCCCCGCTTGGTGAGCGCGATGTCGAGCGCCGCGGCCGCCTTGACCGCGTCCTCGAAGAACATCTCGTAGAAGTCGCCCATGCGGTAAAAAAGTAGACAATCCGGATGGGCGCGCTTGGCGTCGAGGTACTGTGCCAGCGCGGGCGTCGTCGAGGCGTCGTCCCTCGACGAGCTCGGCATGAGGGGGGCCGTCGGTTCGGGGGCGGTGTCGGACAAGGCGGTGCCGGGGCTGACGGGGGCCACCTCATCATAGGGGCCGGGCGCGCCGGCGCAAACGAACCCTCTTGACAGGGGGCGCCGAATTTGCTTCACATCGTCTCGGCGCCGATTTGAGCGACAGCTTGCGGGCGCTTAATAAATGCAGCTAAAGCGACGGGCAAGGAGACCGCCCAGCGTATGCTGCGGCGGTTTTTTTAATCGTGTCGGAGGTCTAGGTCTGGTCCACCGACGGACCCGCGGGAATTTGAGGGGCAGCTTGCGCCGCGTCACCAAACGCTAAAGCGTCACGGACTCTCGTGGCCCCGTCGGCGTCAACCAACGAAGGAGGGCCATGCGATGGCCAGCAATTTCAAGGAAGTGTTCTCGGGCGTCCAGCAGGTGCTGCGCGAGCAGCCCGAGCAGAGGGTCGCCACGTTCGAGGCGAGCAGCCGCCAGGTCGAGGGCTTGAGAAGCGAGGTCGCGATCCGCGACTTCCGGATTACCGTGGACGAGCCGCCGGCGCTGGCCGGCACCGACCGCGGCCCCAACCCGGCGGAGCTGGTGCTGGCGGCGCTCGCCACCTGCCAGGAGATTACCTACCGGCTCTATGCCGACAAGCTCGGGATTCCGGTGACGAGCGTCGCGGTGAAGCTTGAAGGCGATATCGACCTGTGCGGTTTCTTCGCCGTCGACGAGAAGGTACGCCCGGGCTTCCGGGGCGTGCGCGGCACGGTGGCGATCGACAGCCCGGCCGCCCCGGAGGAGATCCAGCGCCTCAAGGCCGAGGTGGACCGGCACTGCCCGGTGCTCGACATCCTGAGCAACCCGACGCCCGTTACGATCGAACTCGCACCCGCCCCGGCTGCCCGCCGGGCGGCCGAATAATCCGGGAGAACGTGACATGGCCATCAAGAGCAAGCATCCCGAAACGTTGGTCCTGCACGCCGGCCATCGCAGCGATCCCGGCACCGGGGCGGTCGCGGTGCCGATCTTCCAGACCACGTCCTACCAGTTCGGCAGCACGCAGCACGCCGCCGACCTGTTCGCGTTGAAGGCGCTGGGCAACATCTACACCCGCATCATGAACCCCACGAACGCCGTGCTGGAGGAGCGCGTGGCGGCGTTGGAGGGGGGCGTGGCCGCGTTGGCGCTCGGCTCCGGCCAGGCGGCGTCGGCGTTCGCGCTGCAGAACGTGGCGCGCGCCGGCGACAACGTGGTGAGCTCGACCGACCTCTACGGCGGCACCTGGAACCTGTTCGCCAACACGCTCAAGGACCAGGGCATCGAGACGCGGTTCGTCGATCCCGCGGACCCCGACAACTTCCGCCGCGCCACCGACGCCAAGACCCGCGCCTACTATGCCGAGACGCTGCCCAACCCGAAGCTCACCGTGTTCCCGATCAAGGAGGTGGCGGAGATCGGGCGCAAGCTGGGGGTGCCGCTGGTCATGGACAACACGGCGGCGCCGGTCCTGTGCAAGCCCTTGCAACACGGCGCGGCGGTGGTCGTGCACTCGACCACCAAGTACATCGGCGGCCACGGCAACTCGATCGGCGGCGTCATCGTCGACGGCGGCAACTTCGACTGGGAGAGGCACGCCGAGCGCTTCCCGACGCTGAACCAGCCCGACCCCAGCTATCACGGCGCGGTGTGGACGGAAGCGGTGAAGCCGCTGGGGCCGATCGCCTACATCATAAGGGCGCGGGTGGTGCTGCTGCGCGATCTGGGGGCGGCGTTGAGCCCCTTCAACGCGTTCCTGTTCATCCAGGGGCTGGAGACGCTGCCGTTGCGGATCCGTGAGCATTGCCGCAACACAGCGGCGGTGGCCGAGTACCTGAAACGCCACCCGCAAGTAACGAGGGTGATCTACCCCGGCTTCTTCGAGGGCGAGCAGAGGCGCCGGGCGGATTACTACCTGAAGGGCGGCTACGGCGGGCTGGTCGGATTCGAATTGAAGGGCGGCAAGGAGGCGGGGCGCCGCTTCATCGACGGGCTCGAGCTCTTTTACCACGTCGCCAACATCGGCGATTCGCGAAGCCTCGCCATCCACCCGGCCACGACCACACACTCGCAACTTTCGCCGGAGGACCAAATCGCCACTGGCGTGTCCGAGGGCTACGTGCGGCTCTCGGTCGGCATCGAGCACATCGAGGACATCCTCGCCGACCTCGACCAGGCGTTGGCCGCCGCGGCGGCCCCGGCCAAGGCCGCGTAAGGCGACCCCTCGCGGCTGTCCTCCCCTTCCCGGCTGCTTCGCCGGGAGGGGGAGGCGGCGGCGAGCGGCCCGCTGGGCGTTCTCCAGCGAGAGAGAAGAAAAAACGCCGATCGACCCCATACGCAGCGGGCGAGCGACATATGACATGTCGCAAATAGGATAGAATTCGCCAAGCGGGACGGCGGAGACGCGGGCGCCACGCAGGCCCGCGACGGCCGCCAGCGTCGGGGCCTATTGCCGATCGATTCACAATGTCAAATAGCGGTAATCGCAAGCAAGATCATTGTAGGACGGCGATCCCATAAAAGCAAGAGCGCGGACGCGGCAGCGTCGCCCTGAGCGCAGCGAAGGACCCCCTGCCGATCGAGTCGAGATGCCTCGCTCGCGCTCGGCATGACATTTAACCCGGCGACTGAGTCTAGGTCCCTCGCTGCGCTCGGGACAAGGCTCGGGACGACGTCAGTTGAAGGCCGACGCGCGGGCTTCGCGGGTCCCCCACGGCCGCGCCCAGTCTTGCGCCGCCGCCGACAAGAGTATGATACTGGCGTTACCCTTGCGGACCAGCGGTTCAGGAGGCACGACCATGACGAATGAAAGGCCGATTGCAGACGCGGGCGCGTATAGGCACGCTCATCCGGCCGTCCGCAAGATCGGCGTGGCGGACTTGAGAGACGCCTTGTCCAGGGGCTTCGCCGACTTCAACGCGATGCCGACCCACTTGTTCTACCTTTGCCTGATTTACCCGATCGTCACTCTCATCGGCGCCAGGGCCGCCGCCGGATACGAGGTGTTGCCGCTGGTCTTCCCGCTCTTGGCCGGATACACCCTGATCGGCCCGTTGGTTGCGACCGGCATGTACGAGCTGAGCCGGCGCCGCGAGAAGGGTCTCGATATCTCTCGGAGCCATGCCTTCGACGTGCTCCGATTCCCGTCGCTGCGCGCCATCGCCGCGCTCGGCCTCGTGCTGATGGGGGTCTATTTCGCGTGGCTGTTCGCGGCGCAGGCCATTTACGCGAGATACTTCGGCGGCGCGGTGCCGGAGTCGATCGCGGAGTTCGCCCGCCAGGTCTTCGCCACCCCGTCCGGCTGGGCGCTCATCATCGTAGGCAGCGGCGCCGGCTTCCTCTTCGCCGTCGTGGTGCTGGCCCTCAGCGTGGTGTCCTTTCCGATGCTTGTGGACCGCGACGTCGGCGTCACGACGGCGGTCATGACGTCGATAAGAGCGGTTGTCGCGAACCCGATTACGATGGCGACGTGGGGCGTCGTCGTCGCCGGCGCCTTGCTGATCGGCGCCCTGCCCTTTTTCGTCGGCCTTGCGGTCGCGCTGCCGGTGCTCGGACATTCGAGCTGGCATCTCTATCGCAAGGTCGTGGAGGAGGCCGGACCCCGATTTTCGGACCGGGTGGCGTGGAATCCTTTGTCAACGCCGGAGCAATAATCCCTCACTGAAGCGGCCGGGTATTTCGGTAGCAAGCGGTGCCCAGCAATCAGGCTGTTGCTCGCCAAAGCCTGACAGCGTAGCCTTCACCCTTCGGCGCCTGCCTCACCAATTTCAACGGGCATCGGGACAATCCCCTGCCGGACTCCTGGATGGGGGTTGACCAAGAAAACGCACGCTGATAGCGATACGTTGGGCCAAACTACTCTAAGCAAGCACTTGAAGCGCCAGAGGAATGCGTCATGAAACGTCTTATTGCCGTGATTTTTTGTATGATCGCGTTCACGTTCGCGGAGAGTGCACTTGGTCAGGAATACATACAGTCTTATGAAGACGGCGTGGATCGTCCTGGCTCTGACATAAATTCCTTCATTCTCGATAGCCCGGATCCGGAAATTTGCGCGCGAGCCTGCAGGAATGACGCTGGGTGCGCGGCGTTTACTTATGTGCGCCCGGCGAATGGCAATCCGGCGGCGTGCTGGCTGAAGGGGGCCGTGGGGTCGCCGGTCGCGAACGCCTGCTGCATCTCCGGTGTCGTCGCGCATCTGGCGCCGGCTGAAATCCGCCCGCCATCTGATCAGTCGCAGCCGCAAACCCTGCCCGTGCCGCCGGCGAGCCATCCCATCATACCGGAACTCAATCCGGCGGATCTCAGCGACATCGCCACGACGGAAGGCGCCTCGGCATTGCGCGACTGTTTCGCCTATTGGCAGGGGGAGGAGCGCGCAAGATGCCTCACTGCCGCGGCCGTGACGCATGCCGATGAGGCGATTTGCGCCTATGATCCGACCTATCAATGTCATCGGCTTGCCGCCGAGGGCCTCATGGATCGCTGTCGTACGGTCAGCCCGGAAAATCAGGAGCTCTGTTTTTCAACGGTCGCGGTTGAATGGAAGGAGCCGGATTCCTGCGCGCGCGCGAATAACTCGCAGCATTGCATCGCCTTGATCGCGATCGAAACCCGTAACCCACAGCTGATTCACGAACGCCTGGGCAACGATCCCGGCTTCGATCTCTTCACGGCGCTTTATGCGACGTCAACCGGCGATGCCTCCGTCTTGGACTGGATCGCCGACGGTGACCGGGCGGACATGACGCAGGTCATGATGATTGCCGCCGCATCCGCGCGTGGGCAGCCGCTGCCGGATTCCATGTGTTATTCGTGGCGCGGCGATGGCTCGCAGGAGCTCATGCCTTCGTTTGACGCCGGGGATTATACGGCGGCGGCGACGCAGCTTTGCCTGCGCGCCCGTGCCCAGGCCGAAGCCCTGCGCGCGGCAGCGGCTAATATGAGCGAGGAAGAATTACTTGGGTTGCTGAAGGAATTCGAATCGGCGCTGGCGCGCGGTGAGAACCCCGACGCGGTCATGCAGCGACTTATCGGGCAGGCGGCGGCTGCGCCCGCGCCAATGAACAATGCCGCCCCGGCGTATAATTCCTCGAACAGCCCCGCGCCTGTCGTCCCGCTGCCTTTGGATAATGGCGCCGTCGGCGGCAGTGGTCTGCTCGGCCAGGGCGATTAGGATTTACTCCTCGCTGTCGCCGACACGGCGCATTATCAGAGTGGTTTTTTTCCGGATGCCCGTTTCAGACTGTTCCATCCGGAAAAACCGATCATCCGTCCCGTCGCCGGCGAAGTCGGATCATGTACAGGGGAATCGCATTCGAAACAACCATTGCGTGGGAGGGAGCAGAAGGATTCCACGGAAGGGCGCCGCCTCTTACGTCGAGGGACCCCGCGCGACGCCGCGCCTACGAGTTCAATTGCACCACTGTATCGCGTTCGCGGGATCGCATTTGCCATATTCCCAAATAGGTTCCTCGAACCGGCGGCCGGTCGCGGGATCCTGGCAGTTGCAGTCGCTTAGGTTGCCTGTGTTGGGCGCCGGGTCAGGCGCCGCGGCGGTGCCGCGGGGCCGCCATAGCGACCATTCCATGGCATAGCTACCCTGGCTCGTGTCCCAGGTCGTAATCAGCAGCTCGGCATGGCTACCCTCTTCCGAGCGGGTCTCGTCCAAAATGTATTCCATACGCGCATGATAAAGTTTGGCATTGGCGGCTTGGTCATGTTGTGCCGGCATGTTGTTGCCGCGATGAATAATTTCGGAATTTTCGTCCTGCACGGTAATAATCGGCTGGAAATCGCGGCTATAGACATCGACCATGAGTAGTTCGGCTACTCCCGCATATTGTATATCAATCGGAAACACCGAATAGTACTTAGCCGTGCGGTTGTCGTAAATTTCCCAATTAAAGTAGTCGCCCGGCTCGGGCTTCCGATCGCTGAGAAATCCGTCGACCCTCGTAAATTGGTGAAACAGTTCCCAGTCTTGCGCCGATGCGCTTGTCGCGACAATCGGAGCAAGGATTGTCGATCCGATCGCCAATCAAAAAAAAGCGCCCAAAATCGTCATGACCGCCTCCGAGCTAGCCGCGGTTGTGTCGGTCTTTGGCGTGCGAAAGACGATTCATTTTTGAGCGATGCCGCGCCGCCTATGGACTAAAGTCAATCGAGACTC
>CAYPKW010000104.1:2136-7409 GCA_964411425.1 uncultured Rhodospirillaceae bacterium | reverse complement strand
AACTGGAGCGGGCGAAGGGATTCGAACCCTCGACCCCAACCTTGGCAAGGTTGTGC
Organism: uncultured Rhodospirillaceae bacterium; assembly: GCA_964411425.1. Lineage (GTDB taxonomy): Bacteria > Pseudomonadota > Alphaproteobacteria > Dongiales > Dongiaceae > CAYPKW01. The sequence continues at coordinate 7,353 of CAYPKW010000104.1, read as the reverse complement.
TCTACCCCTGAGCTACGCCCGCGTCGCGGCCCGCCCGAACCGGCAGGCGGCCAGATCATAGCGAGGCACCTTGCTTTTGCAAGGCCGGGTCCGGGTTGAGCGGCGGGCCGCCGCGCGGCTATGGTGGCGCGATGGATCGCGCTCGCCCCGCCACGCCCGAGGAGCTGCTGGCCCGCCTGGCGGCGCTCGGCATAAGCACCCGCACGGTGGCACACCCGCCGGTCTTCACGGTCGAGCAGTCCAAGGCCCTGCGCGGCGAGCTCGCCGGCGGTCACGTCAAGAACTTGTTCCTGCGCAACAAGAAGGGTCTCATGTGGCTGGTGGTGACCGGGGAGGACCGGCGCATCGACTTGAAGGCGCTGGGCGAGCGGCTCGGCGCCGGGCGGCTATCGTTCGGCAGCGCCCGGCGCCTCATGGCCCATCTCGGCGTGCCACCCGGCGCGGTGACGCCGTTCGCGGTCATCAACGACGCCGACGGCAGGGTCCGGGTGGCGATCGACAAGGCGCTGCTGGCGCGCGACCCGCTCAACTGCCACCCGCTCGTCAACGACCGCACGACCGCGATCGCGCCCGGCGATCTGCTCGCCTTTCTGGCCGCCTGCGGCCACCCGCCGCAAATCCTCGACCTGGACCAGGCCTAGGGTTGCCAGACGGCGCCGGACGCGCCATTTATAGCCGACCGATCCCTGGAGTCCCGGACCCTCATGGAACAACTGCTCAGCCCCGCCGCGCCGGCCGTCCCCGCCGGCAGCCCGATCAAGGACGGCACCACCGAGACGTTCATGGCGGACGTCATCGAAGCCTCCAACGCGGGGCCGGTGGTGGTCGACTTCTGGGCCACCTGGTGCGGCCCCTGCAAGCAACTGGGGCCGGCGCTAGAGAAGGCGGTGCGCGAGGCCAAGGGGGCGGTGCGGCTGGTCAAGATCGACATCGACCGGAACCAGGAGCTGGCGGCGCAGATGCGCATCCAGTCGATCCCGGCGGTCTATGCCTTTCACAAAGGCCAACCGGTGGACGGCTTCGTCGGCGCGCTGCCGGAGAGCCAGATCAAGAGCTTCGTCGCCCGCCTGGCAAAGACCGCCGGCGGCCAACCCGGCCCGTCGCCGATCGACCAGGCGCTGGAGCAGGCCGAGGCGGCGCTGGCCGCCGGGGACAGCGCCGCCGCGAGCGCCATCTTCGGCCAAGTGCTGGCGCACGAGCCGCAGAATCCGCCCGCCGTCGCCGGGCTCGTCCGCTGCTACGTGGCGGCGGGCGAACTCGATCAGGCCAGGAAGACGCTCGCCGGAATGCCGGCCGACGACGCCGGCCACCCCGGCATCGCCGCCGCGCGCGCGGCCCTCGAGCTGGCGGAGCAGGGTGCCGGAGCGGTCGACGCCGTTCCCGAGTTGCGCCAGCGGCTGGCGCAGGACGCAGGCGACCATCAGGCGCGCTTCGACCTCGCCATGGCGCTCTACGCCGGCGGCCAGCGCGAGGCCGCGGTGGACGAGCTGCTGGAGCTGGCGCGGCGCGCCCGCAACTGGAACGAGGAGGCGGCCCGCAAGCAGCTCGTCAAGCTGTTCGAGGCGATGGGGCCCATGGACCCGCTGACGATCTCGGCGCGCCGGCGCCTGTCCTCGCTGCTGTTCGCATGAGCGGCGGCACGCCCTACCGGCGCGTCCTGGACCTGCCGGCGGCGCTGCCCATATTTCCGCTGCCGGGCGTCCTTCTGCTGCCGCGCGGCAAGCTGCCGCTCAACATCTTCGAGCCGCGCTATCTCAGCATGGTGGAGCACGTCATGGCGGGCGAGCGGCTGATCGGAATGGTGCAGCCCAAGTCCGGCGAATCGGTGGCCGAGGGCGAGGCGCCGGAGGTCTACCCCGTCGGCTGCGCCGGGCGCATCACCTCCTACTCCGAGACCGACGACGGCCGATTCCTGATCACGCTGACCGGGGTCGGGCGTTTCCGCATCCTACGCGAGCTGCCGGGCCTCGCCGGCTATCGCCGTGTCGAGCCGGACTTCGCCGCCTACCCGGACGATCTCGGGCCGGCGGCGGGCGGCATCGGCGACCGCCAGCGCCTGATCAACGCGCTCAAGGGCTACGTCTCGCAGTTCGGGCTCGCGGTCGAATGGAGCACCTTGGAGAAGACCGACGACGACCGCCTGGTGACGGCGCTGGCCATGATCTGTCCGTTCGAGGCCGGCGAAAAGCAGGCGCTTCTCGAAGCGCCGGACTTGGTCGAACGCGCGCGCCTCGTCACCGCCCTCATCGAAATGGCGGTGCTCGGCCACCGGGGCGGCGAGGCGTTGCGCCATTAGGACGAATCGATGAGCGAGACCGGCGCCAAGATCGACCCGAAGCTGCTCGAGATCCTGGTCTGTCCGCTGACCAAGGGTCCGCTCGAGTACGACGCGGCCGCCCAGGAGCTGATCAGCCGGCAGGCGGGGCTCGCCTACCCGATCCGCGACGGCATCCCCATCATGCTGGCGGACGAGGCGCGCCCGCTCGACCCCGCGCGGCCGCGGAGCTGAACCCGATGGCCGAGGCCCTTGGCACCCGCCGCGTGGCGCTGGAGATCCGCCTGAAGAAGGCGGAGAAGGCGCTGGAGATCGACTTCGAGGATGGGGCGAGCTTCCGTTATCCGGCGGAGTTCCTGCGCGTCGAGAGCCCGTCGGCCGAGGTGCAGGGCCACGGCCCGAGCCAGAAGCAGATCGTCGCCGGGCGCGCCCACATCGGCATCCTCGACCTCGAGGAGGTCGGCAACTACGCCATCCGCATCAAGTTCGACGACCTGCACGACACCGGGATCTATTCCTGGAGCTACCTGTACGAGCTGGGCGAGCGCCAGGCGGAGCTGTGGGCGGCATACTTGAAGGCGCTCGCCGAACGGGGCTGGAGCCGCGAGCCGCCGCGCCGCGATCGATCTTAGTATTGGTCCGTCGATTTGACGAAGGCGTGCACCATCCACACGTCGTCGGGCGACAGGCGCAGGCCGAAGGCCGGCATCAGCGTCCCCTTGCGGCCGTTGATGACGGTTTCGAGGAATCCCTCGTCGCTCAGCTTGGTCGCGAACAAGTTGGGGCCGCGGGCGCCCGCCTTGCCGTGGCAGACGACGCACTTGCTGCGGTAGATCCACCTGCCCTCGTCAATCGCTTGGCTCTGACCGAGGAAGGGGTTGGTGAGCTTCTCGTCCGCCTGACTGCCCGTCGTGTTTGGCCAGCTCCAGAGCGCGGCGGCCGAAAAAACACCGAGGAGCGCGGTGCGCGCGCCCCTCGGAGACGCTGGCCGCGGCCCCAAGACGCCTGTTCTTATGTTCTTACGGGCCGCAGCCGCCTCACTGTTTGAACTGCGGCAGCATCTTCTCGATGACCTGTTGGTTGAAGCCGGCGCCCTCCTCGACCTTGCCGTCGATGGCGAACACCCAGAGCATGCCGCCCTTGGGCGCCGAGTAGTAGAAACTCGGGTCGCCGCCGAGGCCGGAGAGGATGGCGACGTACTGCTTGCCGTCGAGCTCGTAGGTGATCGGCGAGGCGTTGATGCCCGAGCCGGTCTGGAACTTCCAGAGCACCTCGCCGGTCTTCGCGTTCAGGGCCAGGATGCGGCCGCGCTGGTCGCCGGTGAAGAGGACGCCTCCCTTGGTCACCAGCATGCCGGCAAACATCGGCAGCGGGCTTGCCAGGTCCCAGGCGACTTTCTTGTTGGCGATGTCGATGGCCTTGACGTGGCCGATGGTGTCGCCCGTGCGGTACATTTGGTAATCGACGCCCATAAAGTAGTCGCCAGGCTTGTACACCAGCTTGCTTTTCTCCCAGGCTTGCAGGCCCATGCCCCACTGGTTGACAGCGACGTAGAACAGGCCGCTCGTCGCATCATAGGCCGGCGGGAACCAGTTGGTGCCGCCCTCGAGCCCGGGGATGATGGGTTCGACCTTGGGCCCGCCGCTCTTCGGCTTCATCGCCTCGTTGATGGTCGGCCGGCCAGTCTTGGGATCAAGACCCGTCGTCCAGTTGATGCCCTCGACGAGCGGCATGGTATAGACGAGCTGACCGTTCGTTCGATCCAGCACGTAGAAGAATCCGTTGCGGTTGGACTGCACGGCGGCCTTCACCGGTTTGCCGTCGATCGTCGTGTCGATCAGGATCGGCGTGCTCATGCCGTCGTAGTCCCAGGCGTCATTGGGAGTGTACTGGAAGCCCCACTTGATCTTGCCGGTGTCGGGATCGAGCGCCAGGGCGGAATCGGTCCACAGGTTGTCGCCGGGATGCTGGTCAGCGATCCAGGAGCCCGGGTTGCCCACCCCCCAATAGAGCGTGTTGGTCGCGGGATCGTAGCTGCCGGTGAGCCAAGTGGGGCCGCCGCCGGTCTTCCAGCTATCGTCCTTGGGCCAGGTCTCGCTGCCCGGCTCGCCCGGCGCCGGGATGGTGTAGGTCGTCCATTCGAGCGCCCCGGTCTTGGCGTTGTAGGACTTGAGATAGCCGCGCACGCCGAACTCGCCGCCCGAGACGCCGGCGATGACATGATCGCCGACGATCAGCGGCGCCGAGTTGGTGCTGACGCCGTTCTTCCATTCGTCGAGCTTCTGCTCCCAGGCGACCGTGCCGTCGGCCCGGTTGAGGGCGACGAGCTTGGCATCGAGCCGCAGCACGTAGACGAGGTCGTCCTTGAGCGCCACGCCGCGGTGGATGGGGCCGCAGCACAGGACGGCGGTGAAGCCCTCCTCGTATTCGGGCTCGTAGCGCCACAGGATGTTGCCGCTGCGTGCATCGACCGCAAACACGCGTGCGTAATCGGCCGAGAAATAGAGCACGCCGTCGCGGAACAGCGGCGTCGCCTCGAGACCGCCAAACTGCCCGCCGGTCGACATCGACCAGACCGGGCCGAGTTGGGCGGCGTTCTCGGGCGTGATCTCGCTCAAAGGGCTGTACCGGTGGTTCAGATAGTCGCGGCCATACATCAGCCACTCGGCGCCGTTGTCCTGCGCCTTGAGCAGGTCTTCGGTGGTCACCGGACCGGCCTCGCCGGCCGCCGTCAGCCACAACGCGCCGCTCGCCACCGCGAGCGCGATGGCGGTCTTGGTTGCGATCCGTTTCATGCCGTCCCTCCCTGCAACTCGACGCCGTTCAAGTCCCGCGCCGAGAAATCGATGGATGACAGTACGCCGCGAGGTATTGACTTGCAAGCCGGCGCGGCGCGAGGCTGACGGGCCATCGCCGTCATCAGGAAGCTCTCACCCATGTCC
>CAYPKW010000104.1:0-2036 GCA_964411425.1 uncultured Rhodospirillaceae bacterium | reverse complement strand
CGCGGCGCGAGGCTGACGGGCCATCGCCGTCATCAGGAAGCTCTCACCCATGTCCGTCGCCGCCCCGCCCCGGCCGAGAAAACCCGCCCGACGCGGGCTTGGCCCGAGAGAGCTTGCGCAATACCGGCGCGACGGGTTCGTCTTCCTCGCCGGCTTGTTCGAGCGCGGCGAGGTGGAGCCGCTGCGCCGGGCCTGCCAGAGCGACCCCGATATCGACGGCGCGCTCATCGCCGTCGCCGACAGCAGCGGCAACCCGCAGGAGGTGGTGAGCTGGACCGAGCCGTCGGACGACCTGCTCGGCGTCTTGCCGCGCATCGCCCGCATCGTCGACGCGGCGCGGGCGGCGGTGGGCGAGCCCATCTACCATTGGCATTCGAAGCTGTCGATGAAGCGGCCGCGCAGCGCCGGGCGCTGGGACTGGCACCAGGACTTCGGCTACTGGTATCACGAAGGCTGCCTCGCCCCCGCCATGACCACCTGCATGATCGCGATCGATCGCGCCGACAAGCGGAACGGCTGCGTCCAGTTGGTCAAGGGATCGCACCTGCTGGGCCGCCTCGACCACCGCCCGGTCGGCGAGGCAAGCGGCGTCGATCCGGCGCGGCTCGAGCGCATCCTCGAACGCATGGAGGTGGTGGACTGCGCGATGGCGCCGGGCGACGCCGTCCTGTTCCACTGCAACACGCTGCACGCCTCCGGGCCGAACCGGAGCGACCGCCCGCGCACGCTCCTGCATTGCTCCTACAACGCCGTCGCCAACAGCCCCTTTATGGCGGGGCAGGACCATCACCGCTATCGGCCGTTGGCGCCTCTCTCGGACGACGCCATCAAGCGCGGGCGGTATCGGTCGGTCATCGCCGGCCAGAGTTTCAACGCGCCCGACCCCGACGCCGCCAACAACACCTACGGCTACAGGGTGCTGCGCCATCCGCGGCGCGACCGTCCGGCCAAGCGCATCGGCGCGTGAGCTACAGCGGCTCGCCGCGCAGCAGCCGCGGCAGGTCGCCCACCGTGCCCATGGCGTGGCGCATGAAGAAGCGCTTCAGCGGCGCCAGCCGATCGACCGCGCCCAACCCCAGATCGCGGGCGAGGCGCAGCGCCGCGAGGTCGTTCGAGAATAATCGGTTGAGCCCGTCCGTGACCGCGGCCAGCAAGACCGCGTCGAAACGCCGCCAACGCTCGTAGCGGAGAAGCGCCACCCCGTCGAAGTCGAGGCCGAGGCGCTTGGCATCCACCAGCGCCTCGGCCAGCGCCGCCACGTCGCGCAATCCCAGGTTGAGCCCCTGGCCGGCGATGGGATGGATGGCATGGGCCGCGTCGCCGATGAGCGCCAGGCGCAGGCCCACGGCGCGCTCGGCGTATAGGAGACCGAGCGGGTGGGCCCAGCGCCCGCCGACAAGTCGGAGGCGGCCCAAGCTGTCGCCGAACCGGCGCTCGATGGCGGCCGCGAACTCGTCGTCCGGCAGGGCCAGCATGGCCGGCGCCAGGTCGTTGCGCTCCGTCCATACCACCGACGAGCGATGGCCCTCGTCGTCGGCCATCGGCAGCATGGCGAACGGGCCCGCCGGCAGGAAATGCTCGTGCGCCACCCCGTCGTGCGGCAGCTCGTGCGCCACGGTGCAGACGATCCCGGTCTGCGGGTACGGCCACTCGATCGCGCCGATGCCGGCGGCCTTGCGCATCGGGGAGTGGCGCCCATCGGCGGCGATGGCAAGGCGCGCTGCCACGCGGCTGCCGCCGGCGAGCGCCACGACGACACCGCCCGCGTCGCGCTCGACGCGCTTGACGCTGGCAGGCGCCAGATGGCGCACCGAGGAGGCCGCGAGCCAGGCCAACAGCGCGCGCCGGATGACGCGATTCTCGACGATGTAGCCGAACGGCGGCACGGGCGCGCCGGGCGCGGCCGCGAGGTCGCGATGATCGTAGTGCAGGAAGAGACGCGAGGCGCCGCCGCGGCCGTCGCCGTCGGAGACGCGGATGTCGAGGATCGGCTGCGCCGGCGTCATGGCCGCCCATACGCCGATGGCGGCGAGCGC
>CAYPKW010000103.1:0-7625 GCA_964411425.1 uncultured Rhodospirillaceae bacterium | reverse complement strand
CGGATTATGATTCCGCTGCTCTAACCAGCTGAGCTACTCCGCCACGGGACTTCTCGGATGACCGTATATGTGGCGGCCTCGGCGACGCTGTCAACGACCTCAGTCCCCCAGCATGGCCGAGAGCTTCATGGCGACGCCCAGACTGCCCTCGACCTTGAGCTTGCCGGTCATGTAGGCGAGCGTCGGATCGAGGCCGCCGGCCATCATCTTCTCGAGGTTGCTCGCCGTGATCTTGAGCGTCGTGTCGGCCTCGCCATCGGCGTTGGAGAGGGCGGCCGGCACTGTCGTGCCGTCCCAGAAGACGATGCTGCCGTCGTCGAGCAGGAACTTCACCTTGTAGCCCAGCGGCGGGTTCTGGGCGGCGCGCTTGCGCAAGTCTTCCGTCAGCCCTTCGAGCGTCGCCATGCGAATTGCCCTTCCGAAACCCGTCCGGTCGCGGCGATCCACCCGCCGCCCATGAGCCGGTCGCCGTCGTAGAAGACGCAGGCCTGGCCCGGCGCCACGCCGAGCTCGGGATGGGCCAGCTCGACCCGGCCTCCGGCGCCGTCGAGCCACACTCGCGCCGGCGCCGGCGCTGCGGTCGAGCGCAGCTTCACGGCGAGCGCGATCCCCTCCCCCCCTGGCGGCGCGCCTAGCCAGTTCACTTCGCGCAGCGCGATGCGGTCGACCGCGAGCGCCGCCTTCGGCCCGACCACGACGCGGCGGCCGGGCGCCTCAAGGCGGACGACATAGAGCGGCTCGCCGCTCCCCTCGCTCACGCCGAGGCCGCGGCGCTGCCCCACCGTGAAGTTCAGCACGCCGGCGTGGCGGCCGAGCACGCGGCCGTCCACATGCGCGATGTCGCCCGGCTCGCCGGCGCCCGGCCGCAGCTTCTCCACCACGGAGGAATAACGCCCCTGGGGCACGAAGCAGATGTCCTGGCTGTCCGGCTTCTCCGCCACCGGCAGGCCGAGGCCGGCCGCGATGGCGCGCGTCTCGCCCTTGCTCATGGCCCCCAAGGGAAAGCGCAGGAAGCCGAGCTGGTCGGGGGTGGTGGCGAACAGGAAGTAGCTCTGGTCACGCTGGGCGTCCGCGGCCCGCAGCAGCTCTGGCCCGTTCGCGCCCACGACCCGGCGCGCGTAATGGCCGGTGGCAAGCGCCGCCGCCCCTAGCTCGCGCGCCGTCGCCAGCAGATCGCGGAACTTCACCCGCTCGTTGCAGCGCACGCAAGGGATCGGCGTTTCGCCGGCGAGATACCCGTCGGCGAAATCGTCCATGACGGCGGCGCGGAACCGGGCCTCGTAATCGAGCACGAAATGCGGGATGCCGAGGCGATCGGCCACCCGGCGCGCGTCGTAAATGTCCTCGCCGGCGCAGCAGGCGCCCTTGCGGCCGGCGGCCGCGCCGTGGTCGTAAAGCTGCAGCGTGACGCCTATCGCCTGGTAACCCTCGCGCGCGACCAGCGCGGCGGCGACCGAGCTGTCGACGCCGCCCGACATGGCAACCACGACGCGCGTCTCGGCCGGGCGATCGGGCAATCCGAGCGAGTTCATGGCCGGCACTATAGCACGGCGGCCCGGCCGGCGCCGAGGCGTTGGGCGAGCCGGGCGAAGGGCGCCTTGTCGGCGATGAGCCCGAGGGCCACCGAGAAGTGCCCGCCAGGGCGCAGGAACAGGTTCTCCGCCGGCACCCGCCAGCGGCGCGCCAGCGCGATGCCGCCGGCGAAGGGCGTCACGTCATCGGCGCGGCCGAGCAGCATCACGATGTCGTCGGGCGGCAGCGGCGGCGCCTCGGCCGGGTCCACGAGCGCTCGCAGCCGCGCAAGGTCGGCCGCGGTCCAGCCCGCCGCGGCGAGCGCTTGCGACACCCCCAGCGCCCGCGCCAGCGAGCTCTTGAAGCCGAGCTCGGTCACGTCGCCGGTGGTGGTGACGAGCAGCAGGGCGTCGGGGCGCGCCGGCGCCGGCCAATGCGGCGCGTGGCTGGCCGCGAGCTGGCTCGTGATCGCGCCGAGGCTGGTGCCGCCGATGGCGACGCGCGCGCTGCCCTGCCGCCGGCACCAGGCCGTGGCGATGGCGAACTCGCGCACCGCGGCGCCGAGCAGCACGAGCGTGCCCTCCGGCTGGGTGGCGAGGAACGGCTCGCCGCCATAGCTGCCGGGCAGCCGGCGGCGGTTGTGCCACGGCGCCTCCAGACGCACGAGCCGCAGCCCTAGGCGCGGCACAGCGCCGCCGCCGTCATCGGCGCCGTCGAGGGATTCGATCTCGACTCCGAGGCCATGGCCCCACACCAGGCTCGGAGGATCGCTAACACCGTCCGGCTCGATCACGTGCGCCCAGGCGGTGTCGCCGAGCGGCGAGGCGAAGCTGAGCCAATACTCGGTGCCGGCGGCGCTCGGCACCGGGCGCGACTGGGCGATCTGCGGCAATGGCTCGGACAGCGCGTAGGACGGCCGGTCTGCGAGCGCCGCATAGCGCTCGAGAACCCGGTCGCGCGCGGGCACGGCGAATCGCACCGCGGGCAGGTGCTGGCGCAGGCGAAGGCCGGCGAAGGCGAAGCGCGCCATCATGAAGGCATGCGAGGCGCGCCGCCGTTCGAGCTCGGCCGCCACCAGCCCGGATGATGAAGCCACGACGCTCGGACCGAACAGCGCCTCCTGCCAGCGCCGATGCGCCGCCTCGGCCGCCGCCTGGCGCTCGGCCACCCGGCCGAGTGCCCGCGCCACGCCGCGCTCGGCGCCCGCCGGCAGCCGCGCCAGCGGCACCTCGTTAAGGAACCGCTCGATGGAGCCGTCGGCCGCCGCGGCCGCGGCCCAGACGCGCGACAGCGGAAAATAGCCGGCCGCCAGCGCCCTGAGCACCACGCGGTCGAACCACGGCCAGGTGAGCGGCCGCGTCATCGGCGAGGCGAGCAACGCGCCCGCCCAGCCCGGCGCCGGCAGGCGCGAGGGCGTCGTCATGTCGATAGGGCGCGCGCCCCCGCGCCTATGGCGCGATCATCATGTTGCGGGTGCCGGGCGGCAGCGACACGGTGAGGCCGTCGATCTCCTCGGTAACGATGATCTGGCAACCGAGCCGCGAGGTGCGGGTGAGCCCGAAGGCGAGGTCGAGCATGTCTTCCTCGTCCTCGCTCGCCTCCTTCAGCACTTCGTACCACTCCGGATCGACGATCACGTGGCAGGTCGAGCAGGCGAGCGAGCCCTCGCACGCGCCTTCCAGATCGATGTCGTTGCGGTGGGCGATCTCCAGCACCGACAGGCCCATCGGCGCTTCGACCTCGACCCGCTTGCCGTCGGTGCGGATGAAAGTCATCTTCGGCATCGGCCCTGCGCTCTCTTCTGTAGAGCGGATGTTTAGCGGCCGGCCGCCCGGCGCGCAACCGCCGCGCCGAGGCGGAGTGCCGCGGCAGACAGGCATTCTACGGCGTAATCCACTTCGGCCTCCGTGGTGAAGCGGCCGAGGCCGAGCCTGAGCGAGCCGCGCGCCGCCGCCTCGCTGAGCCCGAGCGCGCGCAGCACGTAGGAGGGCTCGAGCGCAGCCGAGCTGCACGCGGCGCCGGAGGAGAGGGAGAGCTCGCCCGCCTCGGCCATGAGCCGCTCCGCGTCGAGGCCGAAACGCAGGTTCAGGTTGCCCGGAATGCGCCGCACGGCGTCGCCGTTGAGCGCCACGTCGGGCAGTCTCGCGCGCAAGCCCTCGACGAGGCGGGCGGCAAGCCCGCCGAGGCGTTCGGCCTCGGGCGCCATCTCGCGCTGGGCGATGGCGGCCGCCTCGCCGAGGCCCACGCACAGCGGCGTGGCGAGCGTGCCCGAGCGCAGGCCGCGCTCCTGCCCGCCGCCCTGGAACAAGGGCGCCAGACGCACGCGGGGCCGGCGGCGCACGTATAGCGCGCCGACGCCCTTGGGGGCATAGAACTTGTGGCCGGAGATGCTCATCAGGTCGATGTTCATGGCCTCGACGTCGAGCACTATCTTGCCCACCGCCTGCGCCGCGTCGGTGTGGAAGTAGGCGCCGCGCTCGCGCGCGATGCGGCCGATCTCCGCCAACGGCTGGATGACCCCGATTTCGTTGTTGACCGCCATGACCGAGACGAGAGCGGTGCGCTTGCTCACCGCCGTGGCAAGACGGTCGAGGTCGAGCAGGCCGTCGGGCGCCACCGGCAGATAGGTCGCCTTGAATCCATCGGCTTCCAGGGCGCGCACGCTTTCCAGCACGCATTTGTGTTCGGTCGCGCAGGTGACGATGTGCCGGCGCCGCTCGCCCTGGAATCGGGCGACGCCGGCGATCGCCAGGTTGTTCGCCTCGGTGGCGCCGGAGGTGAAGACGATCTCGCTGGGCTGGGCGCCGATCAATTGCGCCAGTTGGGCACGCGCGGTCTCGACCGCCGCGCGGGCCTCCTGGCCGTGGCGATGCTGCTCCGAGTGCGGATTGCCGAACGCCTCCGAGAAGTAGGGCAGCATCGCCGTCAGCACGCGCCAATCGGTGGGCGTCGTCGCCTGGTAGTCGAGATAGACCGGCAGGCGCGGTAGGTTGCGCGCGGGGAGGCTGGCGTCGGTCATGGCATCATGCCGCCGGCAGCGCCTCGGCGCGCCGCTCCATGAGAGCGCTCCACGCCTCGACCAGCCGGCCGACGTGGCCGGCCTCGCTTCGCCAGCCGAAGCTGACGCGGATCGCCGACCCGGCCTCCTCCGCCGGCACGCCCATGGCGCGCAGCACGTGCGAGGCACGCACCTTGCCCGAGGAGCAGGCGGAGCCGGCGCTGACCGCGACGCCGGCGAGGTCGAGCGACATCACCTGGGTGGCGCTGTCGATGCCCGGCGCGGCGAAGCAGGAGGTGTTGGCAAGCCGCGGCGTCCCGGCGCCGAACACCCGAAGCCCCGGCAGACGGTGACGCAAGCGGGCCTCGAGATCGTCGCGCAAGCGCGCCAGCCGCGGCTGGTCGCCCCGGTCGCCGGCCAGCTCGGCGGCAACGCCGAAGCCCACGATGGCGGCCAAGTTCTCGGTGCCGGCGCGCCGGCCCCGTTCCTGGCCGCCGCCTCGCAGCAGCGCCGCCAGCGGCACGCCCTGCCGCGCCACGAGCGCCCCGCAGCCTTGCGGCCCGCCGATCTTGTGCGCCGAGAGCGTCAGGAGATCGACGCCGAGTTCGCGCACGTCGACGGCGATGCGGCCCGCCGCCTGCACCGCATCGGAGTGCAAGATGGCGCCGCAGGCGTGCGCGATCCGCGCCGCCTCGGCCACCGGCTCGATGACGCCGGTCTCGTTGTTGGCAAGCATGGCGGAGACGAGCGCGGGCCGGCGGTCCGCAGCCAGCATGCGGTTGAGCGCGGTGAGGTCCAAGACGCCGTCGCCGTCGACCGGCAGAAGCTCCGCCCCCGCCGCCTGCAGCACCGAGGGGTGCTCGATGGCCGAGACGAGGCGCCGGGCCCGGCCGGTGCCTTCGAGCGCGAGGTTGTTCGCCTCGGTGCCGCCGGAGGTCAGCACCACTTCCGCCGGCCGCGCGCCGACGAGCGCCGCCACCTTCTCGCGCGCCTCCTCGACGAGCCGGCGCGCGGCGCGCCCGAAGCGGTGCACCGAGGACGGATTGCCGACGACTTCGAGCGCCGCCGCCATCGCGTCCGCGACCTCTGGGCGGATCGGCACCGTGGCGTTGTAGTCGAGATAGACCGCGGGTCCCATCGGCACGCACTCCGATACGGACGGGAGATCAGCAGTCGGCGCGGCGCCGGCGGCTGTCCACTGGCACGACATTGTCCTCCCGGCCGCCAGCCGGATCATCCGCCGCCGGCTCCCCCGAAGGCAAGGGCGTCGTCGGCGCCGGGCCGCCGCCCGCGGCGGGCCGGCCCTCGAGCTCTTGGACGCGGGCCGCCAGAAGCGACACCTGCTCGGTGAGGCCGTCGAGCGCGCGGGCCACCGGGTCGGGCGGCTCGCCGGGCGGCGTGCCGTAGGCGACGAACTCGCGGCTGGCACCGGCCGGCTGCACGACGCGGGCCGGGATGCCGACCACCGTGGCGCCCGCCGGCACGTCCTTCACGACCACCGCATTGGCGCCCACGCGCGCCCCCTCGCCCACCGTGATCGGACCCAGGACCTGGGCGCCGGAGCCGACGATCACGCCGTTGGCGAGCGTCGGATGGCGCTTGCGATTGACTTGCGCCGCCGAATCGACCGACGGCGCGATGCCGCCGAGGGTAACCCCCTGGTACAGCGTCACGTCGTCGCCAATTAGGGCCGTCTCGCCGATCACGAGACCGGTGCCGTGGTCGATGAACAGCCGGCGGCCGATGGAGGCGCCCGGATGGATGTCGATGCCGGTGAACAGCCGCGCGACATGGGACAGCACCCGCCCCGACAGATGCCAGCGCCGACGCCACAGCCAGTGCGCCGCGCGGTACCACAACAGGGCGTGGAAACCGGGATACACCAACACCACCTCTAGGCGCGAGCGGGCCGCCGGATCGCGGGCGATCATGGCGTCGATATCCTCGATAAGGTGCTTGAAAACCATGCGAACCGCCGTGCTACACTCCGCGCCCGCCGCGCCGGCGCGACCTGAAAAAGCCTCGAACCAAGCCCATATAGTATGCCTGACTAATTTGGTCAAGTTTACGCGATGTCGCCACGGAAAACCGCCGAGCGACCGCGCGGAGGGAAAATTTTCGTGTCAAAAGAAACAGTTAAGCGCGGGAACGCCGCGCTAGCCCATGCCTGAGGTGACGTTAACCGGCCCCGAAGGACGCCTGGAGGCACGCTATCATCCGGGCGCGCAAGCGAACGCCCCCATCGCGCTCATGCTGCACCCGCACTCGCAGCATGGCGGCACGATGCACAACAAGGTGGTCTACACGCTGTTCCAGACGTTCGCGCGCAGCGGCTTCGCGGTGCTGCGCTTCAACTTCCGCGGCGTCGGCCGCTCCCAGGGGCGCTTCGATCGCGGCGAGGGCGAGCTCAGCGACGCCGCGGCGGCGCTCGACTGGTTGCAGAGCTACAACGCCAATGCCCGCGGCTGTTGGGTGGCCGGTTTCTCCTTCGGCGCCTGGATCGGCATGCAGCTTCTGATGCGCCGCCCGGAAATCGGCCGCTTCGTCTCGGTGGCGCCGCCCGCCAACGTCTACGACTTCGGATTCCTGGCGCCCTGCCCGACGTCTGGTCTCGTGCTGCAAGGCGACGCGGACGAGGTCGTGCCGCACGAATCGGTGAGCAAGCTCGTGCACAAGCTCACCAACCAGCGCGATATCGCGATCGACTACCGGCTGATCCGCGGCGCCAACCACTTCTTCCACGACCGCTTGCCGGAGCTCGAGGAAGTGGTCGAGACCTACATTCTCAAGGGCAGCGCCGCGCCGCGCGCGCGGGCGCGCTCGGCCGCCCGCTGACCGCCGTCACGTGTGGGGCGTAGCGCGGCCGGACGCGCGATGCAGCCGGCCGCCCGTCGTCGGCCGCCTCGCCCCGGTCGTGCTCGGCAAACTCAGCGGTAGGCCCGCGAGGGAGCGCACCGCCAGGTAAGCGAAAGCCTGCGCCTCGAGCGCATCGCCATCCCAGCCCACCGCCTCGACCGCCGCCACGGGCTGCATGAGCCGCTCAGCCAGCGCCGCCATCAGCGCCGGATTGCGCCGCCCGCCGCCGGCGACGAGCCAACGCAGCGGCGGCGCCGGG
>CAYPKW010000102.1:0-7686 GCA_964411425.1 uncultured Rhodospirillaceae bacterium | reverse complement strand
GCCCGTCCAGCATAGGCAGCGTGTTGAGCCCGCCGAAGCTCAAGGCGGCGAGCTCGTCGCTCTGGAATCGAAGATCGAAGAGCGGCGGCAGCCGCAACTCCTCCGGCGTGAAGCTGCGCGACAGCGGCGCCATGCGATCCTCGGCCACGGCCGGCCGATCGAGCCGAAAGCCGTAGCTAGGCTCCATCGTCCCTTCGGCCGAGCCGAATGGCAGGGTGAAATACAAGAGGCCGGTGGGCCCGCCCTCCTGTGCCCAGGCCGGCAACGAATAGGAAACCGCGTTGACGGCCAACAACAGGCTCGCGAGCCACGCCAGGCAGCGTTTCATGTCCCGCTCCGACAGATCGGATGACGACCGCCGGTCGCCACCGACATCATCCAGTTTATCGTAGTCGCGCCGGAATCGCCATGCTAAACGGCCGGGGACCCGCGACACTTGTACACCGGCCCCGCAACCTATAGTATTGTTTATGTTTTGTACCAGGCGCGCCGAGTTCGATGCGGGTGCCGCGCCGGCAGACAGCGAGCGAAATGCCAGTTACGACCGACCGCCTGGAAGCCTTGCGGGCGCACCATCCATTCACCCGGCTCAACGCCTTGCTGGAGGGCGTGCCGGCGGCACCCGGTACGCCGCTCGTGCTGTCGCTGGGCGAGCCGCAATCGCCGGTGCCGCCGGCGGTGCGCGAGGAGATCGAGCGCAACGCTCAACTGTGGTCGCGCTATCCATTGGCGCAGGGCACGCCCGAGTTCCGCTTGGCCGCGGCCGCGTGGCTCGCCCGGCGCTACCGTCTGCCCGCGACCATGATCGACCCCGACCGGCACGTGCTGCCGGTCGCCGGCACGCGCGAGGCCTTGTTCCAGATCGCGCTGTCGACCGTGCCGCAGGCGGAAAAACGGGCGGTGCTGATGCCCAATCCCTTCTATCACGTCTACGCCGGCGCGGCCGCCGTGGCGGGCGGCGAGCCGATATTCCTGCCGGCGACGCGGGAAACCGGATTTCTGCCGGCGGTGGACGAGCTGCCCAGGGCCGTCCTTGAGCGCACGGCGCTCGCCTATGTGTGCTCGCCGGCCAACCCGCAGGGCGCGGTCGGCACGCCGGAATACCTCGCCCGCTGGCTGGCGCTCGCGCGCCGCTACGACTTCGTGCTCGCCGTCGACGAGTGCTACGCCGAAATCTACCTTCGGGAGCCGCCGTCCGGCGCGCTCGAGGCGGCGAGGGATGGCGACCTCTCCAACCTGATCGTGTTCCATTCGCTGTCGAAGCGCTCGGGCGTGCCGGGCCTGCGTTCGGGCTTCGTCGCTGGCGACGCGCGCCTGATTGCGCGCCAGGCGCAACTCATAAACTACGGCGGCGTCGCCGTGCCGCTGCCGATCCTGGCCGCCTCGACCGCGCTGTGGCGCGACGAGGCGCACGTCGAGGCGGGGCGCCAGCGCTACCGCGCCAACTTCGCCGCAGCCGAGCGCGCGCTATGCGGCCGCTTCGGCTGGTCGCCGCCGGCCGGCGGCTTCTTCCTGTGGCTCGAGGTGGGCGACGGCGAGAGGGCGGCTCGGCGCCTGTGGCGCGAGGCGGCGATCCGCGTGCTGCCCGGCGCCTACATGGCGCGCGAGGACGCCAAGGGCAACAACCCCGGAAAAGACTATATCCGGGTGGCGCTCGTCTCGGACGAGGCGACCGTGGCGCTGGCGCTGGAGCGCCTCGTCGATGTGCTCGCGCCGCGGGCAATGGCGCCCGCCGCGCTCGAACTGCCGGCATGAGTGGCATGACCGACAGCGCCGACAAGCCGGCCGGGCCGGGCGCGCGCGATTTCCTGCGCCGGCGGCTAGTCGAGCTTGCCGGCCTGGCGGCGGTGGCGGCGGCACTCCTGCTGTTGGCCGCGCTCGCCAGCTATCATCCGGGCGATCCGTCGGGCAGCCGGGCGACCGATGACCTACCCCTGAACTGGTTGGGCCGGCCGGGCGCCATTGCCGCGGACGTGGCACTGCAGAGCCTCGGCTTGGCATGCCTCGCGCTGGCGGCCGTCTTGCTCGCTTGGGGCTGGCAGTTGCTGCGCCATGGGCGGCTCAGGCGCTGGTGGCTGCGGATCACGCTGCTGCCGCTGGCGCTTACCGCCGCGGCGATGGCGCTGGCCGCGCTGCCGGCGCCGGAAACCTGGCCGGCCGGCCTGCGCACCGGGCTGGGCGGGTTCCTCGGCGGGTGGCTGGTCGATCGGCAGTTGACGCGACTCCTCGCACCGGACCCGGCGACGATCGGGTTGCTGAGCGCCGGGGTGGCGGCCGTCGCCTGGTTCTTCGCCGCCGGCATTCCGTGGCAGGCCTACCGCGCCCTTGCTGGGCGCGCGATCGCGGTGCTGGGCCGGGCGGGACTGGGCGGGCGCCGGGCCTACGGCTCGCTCGGCGGCAGCGGTCAACCGGCGCCGCTGGCGGCGCCGGAAGGACGGCTCGAGCCGCGGCTGGGGCCGCCGGAGGACGCGATCGCTCCGCCGCCCTCGCCCTCGCCGGGGCGCCGACAAGGCCTGCTGGAGGAGCGCCAACGGCGCCCGAAGCCCGGCAAGCGGGCGGCGGCGGGCGGTCAGACCACCCTCGACCTCGTCCCCGGCGAGCGCTACGCGCTGCCGCCGCTCGACCTGCTGGCGAAGCCGGCGGCCCACCCGACGCGCGAGCGGATCAGCGACGAGGCGCTGGAGAAGAACGCGCGCTTGCTCGAGAAGGTGCTCGAGGATTTCGGCGTCAAGGGCCAGATCGTGAAGGTGCGGCCCGGCCCGGTGGTGACCCTCTACGAGCTCGAGCCGGCGCCCGGCACCAAGACCAGCCGCGTCGTCGGCTTGGCCGACGACATCGCCCGCTCGATGAGCGCGCTCGCCGTGCGGGTCGCGGTGGTGCCGGGGCGCAGCGTGATCGGCATCGAGCTGCCCAACCGCTCGCGCGAGATGGTGTACTTGAGCGAGCTGCTCGCCTCGGCCGAGTACGAACGCACCGCGGCGGCGCTGGCGCTCGTGCTCGGCAAGGACATCGGCGGCCAGCCGGTCATCGTCGATCTCGCCGCCATGCCGCACCTGTTGGTTGCCGGCACCACCGGCTCCGGCAAGTCGGTGGCGCTCAACACCATGATCCTGTCGCTCGTCTATCGCCTCGCGCCCGACCGCTGCAAGTTCATCATGATCGATCCGAAGATGCTGGAGCTGTCGGTCTACGAGGGCATTCCGCACCTGCTGCATCCGGTGGTGACCGATCCCCGGAAGGCGATCGTGGCGCTGAAATGGACCGTGCGCGAGATGGAGGACCGTTATCGCGCCATGTCGCGCCTGGGCGTGCGCAACATCGATGGCTACAACCGGCGCATCGCCCAGGCGCTCGAGGCGGGCGAGACGCTGACGCGCCGCGTGCAGACCGGCTTCGATCCCGACACCGGCGAGCCGATCTACGAGGACCAGCCGTTCGAGTTAGAGCCGCTGGCGCTCATGGTCGTGGTGGTCGACGAGATGGCCGACCTGATGATCGTCGCCGGCAAGGACATCGAGGCGGCGATCCAGCGCCTGTCGCAGATGGCGCGGGCCGCCGGCATCCACCTGATCATGGCGACCCAGCGGCCCTCGGTGGACGTCATCACCGGCACCATCAAGGCCAACTTCCCGACCCGCATCAGCTTCCACGTCACCTCGCGCATCGACAGCCGCACCATCCTGGGCGAGACGGGCGCCGAGCAGTTGCTGGGCCAGGGCGACATGCTGTACATGGCCCAGGGCGGCCGCATCACCCGGGTGCATGGGCCGTTCGTCACCGACCGCGAGGTCGAGGCGGTGGTGGCCTTCCTAAAGCGGCAGGGAGCGCCTACATATCTGGCCGAGGTGACGCGCGACCCGGAGGAGGAAGAGGCGGCCGATGACGTGGCAAGCGATGCGCTCTATCAGGAGGCGTTGGCCCTGGTGCGCCGCGAAGGCAAGGCCTCGACCAGTTTCGTGCAGCGCCACCTGCAGATCGGCTACAACCGCGCCGCCCGCATCGTCGAGCGGATGGAGAAGGACGGCGTGGTGAGCCAGGCCAACCACGCCGGCAAGCGCGAGATCCTGATCTCGTAGGATGGCACAGGGCATGAACGGGAACCGTATCGCCGTCGGCCGCGACCTCGTCGGGCGCCGCGCCTTCCTCGGCCGCGCGGTGCGCATCACATTATCGTTACCGCTGGCGGCCTTGGCAGGGCGCCGGGCGGCCAGGGCCGAAACACCGGCCGCCACGGTGCTCAGCGAAACCGACCTCGTCGACCTGCGGCGCGTCGAGGACTATTTGAACGACATCGAGTCGATGCAGACCCGGTTCCAGCAGTATTCGGCGAACGGCGGGCTGGCCTGGGGCACCATCTATCTGCGCCGGCCGGGACGCCTGCGCGTCGAGTACGATCCGCCGGTGCCGGTGCTGCTCGTCGCCGACGGCCTGGTGGTGACCTACTACGACTCTGAGCTGGATCAGATCTCGCAACTGCCCTTGGGCTCGACGCCGGCGTGGTTCCTGCTGCGCGACCGGGTCGATCTCAGGGACGGCGTCACCGTCACGGCGGTCGAGCGGGCGCCGGGGGCGCTCAGGATCGCCATGCACCAGACCGACGACCCGGACGAGGGCTCGGTGTCGCTGATCTTCAGCGACAACCCGCTGGTGCTGCGCCAGTGGACCATCGTCGACGGCACAGGCAAGGAGGTACGCGTCGGCCTCGACCGCACGTCCATCGGCATCGAGCTGTCCAACAACCTGTTCGCCACGCCGCGCCCGCGCCGGCAGAGCGAGGGCCGTTAAAGCCCGCGGAACGGCCGCAACGCCAGCGCCGCGAACGACCGTTCCTCCTCGCCGTCGACGCCGATGGCCATGTCCGGGGCGCGGCGCGTCGGGCTGCGCGTGCGGAAGGCGAGATCCCAGCAACTGAGGACGGTGGCGTAGTTCGAATCGGTGTCGGCGCGCCGGCGATGGTGGTGCACCCAGTGGATCGACGGGGTGACGACGAGCCACGCCAGCCGGCGCTCGAAGCCGGGCGGCAAACGCAGGTTCGAATGGTGGAAGATGGCGGCGCCCAGCAGCACCGCCTCGAACAGCAGCACCGAGGCGAGCGGAAAGCCGAGCAGGACGACGACGCCGGCGCGCGCCGCCGCCGACAGCAGCACCTCGCCGAAATGGAAGCGCAGCGCCGTCGTCGTGTCGAGGAAGCGGTCGAGGTGATGGATCTCGTGAAAGCGCCAAAGGAACGGCACCTCGTGGTTGAACCGGTGCCACCAGTAGATCAAGAGGTCGAGCAGCAGCAGGTCGAGCACGAGCCCCGGCCAGCCCTGCCACCAGGCCGGCCGCCAGGCGAGGCCGCCGCCGGCCGCCCAGGCGGTGAGCGGCACCACGACGAGGAACGACAGCAGGACGTTGATGAGCCAGAGGCCGGCGTTGCGCCCGAGCCTGGCCCAGCCGCCGGCCGGTTCGCCGGCCGCGAGCATGGGGGTCCGTGCGGCCGGGGCCAGCCGCTCGGCCGCGAACAGCAAGACGAGCCAAAGCGCTACCGCCAGCCCCTTGCTCGCGACCAACGATGGCGCCGCGTCTTCCATGGCGCCAGATTAGCTTGCGGGCCAGTGGCCGCGCCACGACCCTTGCGCCCGACGGTCGGCCTTGCCACATTGCCGGCGACCCTGAACGAGGCCCCATGAAGATCGCGAGCGGCGCACCCCTCATCGGCGTGCCGGCCTGCATGAAAGCGTCCGACGGCCTGCCGTTCCACGGTGTCGGCGACAAGTACGTGACCGCCGTGGCGCTGGCGGCCGGGGGCCTGCCCGTTCTCGTCTCGGCGCTGGGCGAGATATACGATCTGGCCGACCTCGTTGGCCGGCTCGACGGGCTGCTCGTCACCGGCAGCCTGTCGAACGTCGCGCCGCACCACTATGGCGGCCCGCCCGACCGCCCAGAGAGCCCGCAGGACCCCGCCCGCGACTCCACCACGCTACCGCTTATCCGCCAGGCGTTGGCAACCGGCCTGCCGCTGTTCTGCATTTGCCGCGGCATCCAGGAGCTCAATGTGGCGCTGGGGGGGACGCTGGACCAGCAGCTCCATAGGTTGCCGGGCCGGATCGACCACCGCAGTCCGCAAGGGGTGCCCTACGACGCCAGGTACGCGCCACGGCACGCGGTTTCGTTGCGCCCTGATGGGGCCGTGGCGCGCATCGTCGGCGCCACCGAGATCGAGGTGAACTCGCTGCACTGGCAGGGCATCGACCGGCTGGCGGACGAGCTGGTCGTCGAGGGAACCGCCCTGGACGGCGTGATCGAGGCGGTGAGCGTGCGCAGCGCCAAGGGCTTCGCCATCGGCGTGCAGTGGCACCCGGAGTACCGGGTGCGGGACAACCCGGTCTCGCTGGCCTTGTTCGAGGCCTTCGGCGTCGCCGCGCGAGCCTACGCCACCGCACGCCGCCGCGGCCGGGCCGCCTGAGGTGACTATCGGCAACTCATTGAAGAACAACGGTAGTTAACAGACAATACAATAATTAACACATTTGACTCGCTTGACAACTCAGGCCCAAGGGCCTATTTATAGGATCGACAGTGGTCGTGGCCGCAACGGCTGCGATCGCCATGGGGGGGGGTTCCCCTACCGTCCCCCAGGCTCCGAAAAGGAACTGAGAACGCCCGGCGCCCCCCTCGCCGGGCGTTCGCCTTTTGAGCCTTGGCGGGCGAGTCGGGGCCGGCCGCGGTGAGCTTGCGGATCGCGAGCTGGAACGTGAATTCGGTCCGCCTGCGGCTCGCCAACTTGGCGCGCCTGATCGAAGCGTTCGAGCCCGACGTTATCTGCCTGCAAGAAACCAAGGTGCCGGACGAGGCCTTTCCCCTGCGGCCGCTGGAGCGCCAGGGATATCGTCACGTCCTGCTCAACGGCATGAAGGGCTACAATGGCGTCGCCCTGCTGGCACGGGTGCCCTTCGAGCCGCTGCCGGCGGAGGCTTGGGGCGGGCGGCGGGACTGCCGGCACGCGGCAGCCCGGCTTGCCGGCGGCATCGAGCTGCACAACGTCTACGTGCCGGCCGGCGGCGATGTCCCCGATCCCAAGCGCAACGACAAGTTTCGACATAAGCTCCGATTCCTCGACCAGATGACGGCCTGGTTCGCCAAGCGAAGGTCGTCCGAAAATCTGGTGCTGTGCGGCGATTTCAACGTGGCGCCGCTCGACAGCGACGTCTGGTCGCACCGCCAACTGCTGGACGTGGTCAGCCACACGCCGATCGAGGTGCGCAGGATCGAGCGGTTGCAGGCAACTGTTTCCTGGGTCGACGCGGTGCGCCGCTTCGTGCCGCCGGCCGAGAAGCTGTTCACCTGGTGGAGCTATCGGGCGCGCGACTGGTCCGCCTCCGACCGCGGCCGGCGCCTCGACCACCTGTGGGTGACGCCGGCGCTCGCGCGCCGCCTTGAATCGGCCCGTGTGCTGCGCGAGGCGCGCGGCTGGGAGGCGCCCTCGGACCACGCGCCGGTCGTCGTCGAAATCGGTTAGTGGATCGTCACTAACAGATGAATCCCGAGCCATTTTCCATCGTCACCCCGAACGAGCGAAGCGAGATCCGGGGTCCATCTCGCCTGTGGCGCCATGGACCCCGGCTCGCGCGGCTGTGCCGCTTGGCCGGGGTGACAACCGAAAAACGTCACACGGGGTATCATCTGTCAGAGTCGCACCACTAG
>CAYPKW010000101.1:0-7716 GCA_964411425.1 uncultured Rhodospirillaceae bacterium | reverse complement strand
GCCCGCGCGGCGGTGAGGAAGGCCGCGATCTTCTTCGGGTTCTTGACGCCGGGGCGGTCCTCGACGCCGGAGGACACGTCCACCGTGCTGGCGCCGCTCACACGCACGGCCTCGGCGAGGTTGTCGAGATTGAGCCCGCCCGACAGCATCCATGGCACCCCCCAGCGCCGGCCGGCGATGAGCCGCCAGTCGAAGGCGAGCGCGTTGCCGCCCGGAAGCGCGCCGGCCATGTCCGCGGGCGGCTTGGCGTCGAACAGCAGCCAGTCGGCGACGCCGACATAGAACGCCGCACCCTCGATGTCCGCGGCCTCGGCCACCGGGATCGCCTTCATCGCCAAGCGGCCGAAACGCCGCTTGAGTTCGGCGACGCGCGCCGGAGATTCGCTGCCATGCAATTGCAGCATGTCGAGCGGCACGCTGGCCAGCACCTCGCCGATGCGCTCGTCGCGCTCGTCGACGAACAGGCCGACCTTGGCGATGCCGGGCGGCACCGCCGCCGCCAGGGCGCCGGCCGCGACGGCATCGAGGGCGCGGGGCGAGGGCCGATAGAACACGAAGCCCACGTGGCTGGCGCCGCCGGCGACCGCGGCGTCCAGCGCCGCGCGGCTGTTGAGGCCGCAGATCTTGGCGGCGACCGGCACGATCAGACCTGCAAGTTGGCGGCCGGCGGACCGCCGGCGAGCCGGCGATAGGCCAGCGAGACGACGGTGGCCATCGCCGCCGTGGCGAGGTATCCGGCGGCTTGCTCGACGAACAGCATCGCGTAGGGTGCCGCGCGCGCGAGGCCGATGCTCGTCGCCAGCAGGTGAAACAAGAGGACGCCGAGGGCGAACGGCAGGCCGGTCAGCACGACGATGCCGAGCAGCGGCAAGCCGCAGCCGGCCGTGTCGCGCCAGGATTGCGCGAAGCCGTAGGCGCGGTCGAGGGCGGTGGCGGGGAACGCCAGCCCGACGCGCATCGCCACGAGCAGCAGGCCGAGCGCCACGGCCACCAGCAACAGGGCGCCCGAGGGCGAACCCTGCATCATGCGCGCGAACAGGAACGCCGGCGCCGCCGCGACCAGGCTGAGCCCCACGGTGAACAGGAGCGCCCGGACGAAGAACCTGGTCTCGCGGGCGCTCCAGACGAGCGCGAGGCCGGGGGCAATCGCCCGCGGCCCGAGCAGGACGAGCCGATGCCAACTCACGGCGAACAGCGCCAGCGGCGCCATGTTGACGAAAGAGGCGATCAGCCCGACGCCCTGGTTCCGCGTCAAGAACACGAAGACGGCGAGCAGGAACGACAGCACGACGGGCGCCAGCGCCAGGCGCAGCCACTCGTCGCGATAGCGCCAGAGCAGTGCAAAGGCCTGCTGCACGGTGTCTTGCACCGGAAGCCGGTCCGCCTGAGCCATGTCAGGCCTCGCTCTCGGCCGGCAGCGCCGCCAGCTCCGCCGCGATGCGTTGGGCCGCGGCCGCCGGATCGGGGGCGGCCAGGATCGGCCGGCCGACCACCAGGTAGTCGGCGCCGGCCCGCGCCGCCTCGGCCGGCGTCGCCACCCGCTTCTGGTCCTCAGCCGCGGCCCAGATCGGGCGCACGCCGGGGACCACGAGACGGAAACCCTCGCCACATTGACGGCGCAAGGCCACTATTTCGCGCGCCGAGCAGACGACGCCGTCGAGGCCGCAGTCCTGGGCCAGCGCGGCGAGCCGGCGCACCTGGTCCGCGGCCGGGCCGCGCTGACCGACCGCGGCCAAGTCCTCGTCGTCGAGGCTGGTGAGCACGGTCACCGCCACGACGAGCGGCCGCTCGGCGCCCGAGGTGGCCGCCGCGGCCGCGACGGCGGCCTCGAGCATCGCCCTGCCGCCGCCGGCATGGACGGTCAACATGAACGGGCGAAGCCTGAGGGCGGCGCCGACCGCGCCTTTCACCGTGGCGGGAATGTCGTGCAGCTTCAGGTCGAGGAACAGCGGTCGGCCGGCGGTGGCCGCGACCGCCAGGACGCCTTCCGGTCCGTTGGCGGCGAAGAACTCGAGCCCGAGCTTGACGCCGTCCACCGCCCGTCCCACGGCGCGCGCGTGGCCCAGAGCGGCGGCGAGGTCGCCGGTATCGAGCGCGAGCAGAATGCGGGACCGCGCCATAGAGCCGTCCTTGTTGCTCCGGTTCTTAGACCGGATCGCCGGCGCCGTCGGCGGGCGCGCCCTCCGCCGCGCTGTCCGCCGTCCGGGCCAGCCGGCGCTTTACATCTTCGAGCTCGCGGGACAGTCGGCCCGCCTCGTGGGCGGCGCGGCGTCCCTCGCGCCGACGCGGGCCTGCCGACAGCCACATGACGGCGCCGCCGGCAAGGAAACCCGCGAGGAGGCAGCCGAGAACGACGAGAAAGACCGGCAGGTCGACCGTCCAAGGCAGCGGCCACAGATTGATCGTCACGTCGCCGCGGTTGGCGAGGGCGAAGACGACCACCGCCACTGTCAGCGGCAGCGTCACGGTCCACGAAACGTGCCTCATGCTCTAGCGGATCGTCACTGGCAGATGAATCCCGAGCCATTTTCCATCGTCACCCCGGACGAGCGAAGCGAGATCCGGGGTCCATCTCGCCTGTGGCGCCATGGACCCCGGCTCGCGCGGCTGTGCCGCTTGGCCGGGGTGACAACCGATAAATGTCACACGGGGTATCATCTGTCAGAGTCGCTCCTCTAGCGACCGTTCAGCCGGTCGCGCAACTCCTTGCCGGTCTTGAAGAAGGGTATGGACTTGCGGGCGACGTCCACCGCCTCGCCGGTGCGCGGGTTGCGCCCGACCCTGGCGTCGCGCCGCTTCACGGAGAAGGCGCCGAAGCCGCGCAGCTCGACCCGGTCGCCCTGCGCCAGCGCCGTCGCGATCTCGTCGAAGATGGTGGAGACGATGCGCTCCACGTCGCGCTGGTAAAGATGCGGATTAAGCTCGCCGATGCGCACGATGAGTTCCGACTTGGTCATGGCAGTCTCGCCCCCGCCGCCTTCCCCCGGCGCCGCCCAAGGCACCGGCCGGTCCCGCGAGGGTGCCAAAGCCGACCCCGAGCGTCAAGGATAAGTCTCGGAGATCGCGTCCTTTTTTTGCCCTCCCGCGGCATGGCCGGCGGGGCTCCTAGAGCAAGATCGTTTCAGATTGGATCGGAATGATTCAATCTGAAACGTGAATCTTGCTCGGGATCTAACATGTAGAGCCTGATTCACGCTTCGCATTGAAGGACGAAGTGCTTCAATGCGAAGCGATCGGGCTCTAGCCGTCGCCGTCCTCGGCAGCCTCGGCTTTGCGCGTCTTCTTCGGCTTCTCTTCCGCCCCGGAGGCGTCCTTCTGGGCTTTCGAGATGGCGGCGCCCAGGATGTCGCCCAGGCTGGCCCCGGAATCGGACGAGCCGAAATCCGCCATCGCCTGCTTCTCCTCGTCCGCCTCGCGCGCCTTGATGGACAGCGACAGCTTGCGCGTCTTGGCGTCGAAGGCGGTGATCTTGGCGTCCATCTTCTCGTCGACCGCGAAACGCTCTGGGCGCTGCTCGCCCCGCTCGCGCGCAAGCTCACCCTTGCGGATGAACGCGCTGGCGCCGTCGGCGAGCGTCACCTCGATGCCGCCGTCCTCGATGGCGCTCACCGTGCAGGTGACGACGTCGCCCTTCTTGTAGCTGGGCGCCGTCGGCGCCGCGGGGGCCTCGCCCAGTTGCTTGATGCCGAGGCTGACGCGCTCCTTCTCCACGTCGATGTCGAGCAGCTTGACGCGCACCCGCTCGCCCTTCTTGAACTGGGTTATCGCCTGCTCGCCCGGCTTATGCCAGTCGAGGTCGGAGAGGTGCACCATGCCGTCGATTTCGCCGGGCAGCCCGACGAACAGGCCGAACTCGGTGATGTTCTTGATCTCGCCGGCGAGCTCGGCTCCGATCGCGTGGCGCCCGCGGAAGGCTTCCCACGGGTTCTCCAGGCACTGCTTGAGACCGAGGCTGACGCGCCGTTTCTGCGGATCGACGTCGAGCACCATGACCTCGACCTCCTGGCTGGTCGAGATGATCTTGCCCGGATGCACGTTCTTCTTGGTCCAGCTCATCTCGGAGACGTGCACCAACCCTTCGATGCCCGGCTCCAACTCGACGAAGGCGCCGTATTCGGTGATGTTGGTGACGCGGCCGCGGAGCTTGGTCCCGACGGGGTATTTCGTCTCGACCCCCACCCAAGGATCGGCCTCGAGCTGCTTCATGCCGAGCGAGATGCGCTGGGTTTCCGCGTTGAAACGAATCACCTGCACCGACACGTTCTGGCCGATGCTGAGCATCTCCGAGGGATGGTTGATGCGCCGCCAGGCGATATCCGTGACGTGCAGCAGGCCGTCGATGCCGCCCAGATCGACGAAGGCGCCGTAATCGGTGAGGTTCTTGACCATGCCTTGCAGCACCTGGCCTTCCTTGAGGTTGGCGACCAGCTCGGAGCGCGCCTCGGCGCGGCTTTCCTCGAGCACGGCGCGGCGCGACACCACGATGTTGCCGCGCGCCCGGTCCATCTTGAGGATCTGGAACGGCTGCGGGCTGCCCATCAGGGGGCCCAGGTCGCGCACCGGGCGAATATCGACCTGGCTGCCGGGCAGGAACGCGACCGCGCCCGACAGATCCACGGTGAAACCGCCCTTGACCCGGCTGAAGATGATGCCGGTGACGCGCTGGTTCTCCTTGAAGCTCTTCTCGAGATGGGTCCAGGCCTCCTCTCGGCGCGCCTTCTCGCGCGACAGGACCGCCTCGCCGTTCTTGTCCTCCATGCGCTCGAGATAGACTTCGACCTCGTCGCCGACCTTGATCTCGGCCCGCTGGCCGGGGGTGGCGAATTCCTTGAGCGCCACGCGCCCCTCGGACTTGAGGCCCACGTCGATGAGGGCGGCGTCGTTCTCGACCGCCACCACGCGGCCCTTGAGCACCGTGCCTTCGAGGCCGCCGGTGCCGCCGAATGACTCCTCGAGCAGGGCGGCGAAATTCTCCTTCGCGGGTTCCTCCGAGCGGGTGCGGGTCGTCGTCATGTGGGTTCGGTTCCTCTCGCAATTAAAACGTTATTCCGGCCGGCCGGTTGGTTCCGGCGGTCTTGCACCGCTGCCAACTAGGCGTTCCGCCGGCCTATCCGGGGGCGCCGCGGCAAACCTTGCCGATGCGCTCGAGGGCCACGGCCAGGACGGCGTTGGGATCGAGCCCCGTGGTGTCGATCACCACCGCGTCGGCGGCGGCGCGCAACGGCGCCACCTGCCGCGTGCTGTCGCGGGCATCCCGTTCCGTCATGTCCCGCAGAACGCGCGCATATATACTCCGCACTCCACGGTCCAGCAACTCCTTATGGCGGCGCCTGGCGCGGGCCTCCGGGCTGGCGGTCAGGAAGAATTTGACCGCGGCCCCGGGGCACACGACGGTGCCGATATCGCGGCCGTCGAGCACCGCCCCGGCCGCGGGGCCGGCGGGGCCGTCCGGCGGCTGCTTCGCGAAGCGGCGCTGGAAGTCGAGCACGGCCGCGCGCACCGCCGGGATCGCCGCCACCTTGGAGGCGGCGGCGGCGACCGCCTCGTCGCCGAGGTCGGCGGCTCCCAAATCCTCGAGCGCCACCGTGCTCGCGACCGCGGCGGCCGCCGCCGCGTCGGCCGGGTCGCCGCCGGCCGCCAACAGCTTCGCCGCGATCGCCCGGTACATCTTGCCGGTGTCGAGATAGGCGAGGTTGAGATGAAGCGCCAGCCGGCGGGCGAGCGTGCCCTTGCCGGAAGCGGCCGGCCCGTCGATGGCGATCACCAGGTTCAAGGTGCCATCGGGGCGATGGCGGCGCCGAGCCCGTTCATGAGCCGCACGAAACCCGGAAAGCTGGAGTCGATCGGTCCGGCGTCGTCGATCGAGACCGGAGCGCGGGCCGCCATGCCCAGCACCAGGAACGCCATCGCGATGCGGTGGTCGAGGGCGGCGGCAACGGCGCCGCCGCCGGGCGGGCGGCCGGCGCCGAACACGGCGAGGCTGTCGCCGGCCGCCTCGACCTTGACGCCGCAGGCGGCGAGCCCGGCGGCGATCGCCCGCAGCCGGTCGCTTTCCTTGAGGCGCAGCTCGGAGAGCCCGTGCATGACCGTGACCCCCTCGGCGAACGCGGCCGCCACCGCGAGGATCGGGTACTCGTCGATCATCGAGGGGGCGCGCGCCGCCGGCACCTCTACGCCCTTGAGGCGGCAGTCGCGCACGGCCAAGTCGGCCACCGG
Organism: uncultured Rhodospirillaceae bacterium; assembly: GCA_964411425.1. Lineage (GTDB taxonomy): Bacteria > Pseudomonadota > Alphaproteobacteria > Dongiales > Dongiaceae > CAYPKW01. The sequence goes on along the minus strand of CAYPKW010000101.1, from coordinate 1,500 downwards.
CTCGCCCGCCTCGGTGCGCCGGTTGGCGACATCGATCGCGGCCCCCATCTCGCGCAGCGTCTCGATGAGCCCGATGCGATGGGGATTCATTCCGACACCCTTAAGCGCCACCTCCGAGCCCGGCAGCAGCAGCGCCGCCACCAACGGGAACGCCGCCGAGGAAGGATCGGCCGGCACGTCGACGGCGCGCCCGGAAATCTCCGGCTGGCCGGCGACGCTCACGGCGCGGCCTTCGGGCGTCTCGCTCACGTTCACGTCCACGCCAAAATGCCGCAGCATGAGCTCGGTATGGTCGCGGGTCGGCTCTGGCTCGATCACGGTGGTGCGCCCGGGCGCGTTGAGGCCGGCCAGCAGGACCGCCGACTTCACCTGGGCCGAGGGCACCGGCAGGCGATAGGCGATCGGCAGCGGCTCGGCCGCGCCCACCACGGCGAGCGGCAACCGGCAGCCCTCGCGCGCCACGATGCGCGCCCCCATGCGCTCGAGGGGGGCCGCCACGCGCCCCATCGGGCGGCGGCGCAACGAGGCGTCGCCGGTGAAGACGGCGGTGAGCGCATGGCTGGCGACGAGGCCCATGACGAGCCTGGCGCCGGTGCCGGCGTTGCCCATGTCGAGCACGTCGTCCGGCTCGCTCAGCCCGCCCAGCCCGCGCCCGCGCACCCGCCATGCCCCGTCGGTGCCCTTTTCGACCTGGGCGCCCAGCGCCCGCATGGCGGCCGCGGTGCGCCCTACGTCCTCGCCCTCGAGCAGGCCGTGGATCGTCGTCTCGCCCACCGCCAGCGCGCCCAACATGAGGGCGCGATGGGAGATCGACTTGTCGCCCGGAACGCGAGCCTCGCCCTTGAGCGGGCCGGCCGGGCGGGAGATGAGCGGCTGCAAGGCGATCTCCCATCGATGGCGCGAGGGGGCCGCGGCCGAGCGCGGGCTCGGCCTCCGCCCCAATTACCTTTTGACAGGGGCGGGCGAAAGTGGCAATTGCCTTCGCCGGCGGCGGCGGGCGCCGCCCGTAGCGAACCGGAGGAGCTCTCTTGGGCCGCCCTGAACTCGGGATCAAGCGCGGTTGCAGCGCCTGCGGCGCGCGCTTCTACGACCTGCATCGCAGCCCGATCGTGTGCCCGAAGTGCGGCGTCACGCACGACCCGCAGGCGGCCCTGAAGACGCGGCGCGGACGCCCGGCGCCGGCGCCCGAGAAGGCGGCTCCGGTGAAGCCGGTGCAGAAGGCGCCGCCGGCGCCCGAGCTCGAAGAGCCGATGCCCGAGGACGATCTGGAGAAGATCGAAGGCGGGCCGGCGGAAGAGGAACCGAACCCGATCGAGGATCCCGCGGAGCTCGGCCAGGACGAAACGGACGTGGCCGAGGTGATCGAGAAAGTGAACGAGGAGGAACGGTAACCGGCGCCTAGAACGCCAGCGCCGCATCATGGGGCCATAGCTCAGCTGGGAGAGCGCTACAATGGCATTGTAGAGGTCACCGGTTCGATCCCGGTTGGCTCCACCAATA
>CAYPKW010000100.1:0-8046 GCA_964411425.1 uncultured Rhodospirillaceae bacterium | reverse complement strand
AACCAGCGACACGCGGATTTTCAGTCCGCTGCTCTACCAACTGAGCTACCTGGGCAACCGCGGGGCCGCCGAGCGACCCGGCTTATAGACAATGCCCCTCCCCCTGTCCAGGGTCCACGAATCTCAATCAAACTGGTTCGACAATCCTAGTTCGTGGCGCTGCCATGCGTTACTCGGCGGCGGGATCGGCATCCTCGGGCTTGGCTTCCTCCTCGGCCGGTATGCGATAGCCCTCCTTGAGCCAGCGGCCCAAGTCGATGTCAGCGCAACGCCGCGAGCAGAACGGGCGATACTTCGATACGCTCGTTGATCTGCAAACCGGGCAGCGGCCGCCCGCTCGATCGCTGCTCGGGCCGGCCGCGGTCGCACCACCCGCTGCTTCACCGGCGGCGCCCGCCCTCGACCGCCGGGCACGCCGGCCTGCCAAGTCAGCCACCCGCTCCGTCACTACGGTTCCTCCCCGCCGTCGGGCCATGGGCTTGGCACGCGGCCAGTGCCGCCGCAGGTCGAGCACATCTGCATCAGCATGTCCGCCAGTGGCACCCCGCGCCGCTGCCGCGTCATTTCGACCAAGCCTAGGCGCGACATCGAACCGACCCAACAATAGGCCGGGTCGTCAGCCACCGCCAACCGCATGGCATCGACGACGCGCCGGCGATCACCGGTCGAATCGAGGTCGATGAAATCCGCCACCACGATGCCGCCAATATTGCGCAGGCGAAGCTGCCGGGCGATCGCCTGTGTCGCCTCCAGATTGGTGTGCAGCAAGACCTGGCCGCCCCTCCCCTCGCGACCGCCGTCGCGCCCGGTATTGACGTCGACCGCAGTCAACGTTCGTCCCGGCTCGATCAGCAAGAAACCGCCGCTCGGCAGCGGCACCGCGGGTTCCAGCGCCGCCAGCGCCTGCTCCTCGACCGCCGCCGGCTCCGGGACCCAGTCGCGTGTCGGCCTGAATATCGCACGCTCGGCCAGGTCCGGATTCACGGCGGCCAGAGCCCTTTGCGCGTTTGCAGCGGTGGCACGCCGATCGAACACGATCTCCGCCACGCTGCCGGCACCGTGGTCGCGCAGCACGCGAACGACCATGTCATCGTCACGATGCAGGCAGGCCGGCGCCCGGGCGAGCGCCCGACGAGCCTCGATGTCCCGCCACAGGGCTCGCAGCCGCACCGCCTCCGCCGAAAGCGCCGGCGCCGCGGCGCCAACCGCGGCCCGCCTTATGGTGAAGCCCTCGTCCCCGGACGCAATGCCGGCAACGACGCCGCGCAGCCGCTCGGCCTCCGGCGGCATCACCCTTGACGACGGCACGATCCCGGGCCGACCCGGCGTCAGCACCAACAGAAACCCCGGCACCGCGATGCGGCCGGTCAGCCGCACGCTCTTGTCCTCGACGCTCTCCCGCGTCGCCTGAACCGTGAGCGCCGCCCCTTCGACGATCGGCGCCGCATTGTCGCGCAGCGGCAGGAATCCCGGGCGCTCCAGTCCGATGTCGACGAACGCCGCGCCGAGCGCGCGATCAATGCGATGCGCCCGACCCAAGTATATGTCGCCGGTCCGTTGCACGCCGTCGGCGCGCTCGACCAGGTACTCGACGAGGTTATCGTCTTCGCACAGCGCGATTCGCCGCGCGCCCGGCTGGCCAGCAACGAACAGGCGCGCCGTCATTCGGGCCCGCGATAACCGAGGCCCATGAGCAGCGCGTGCGTCTCGAACAGCGGCAGTCCGACCACGTTGCTGTAGGACCCGTTCAAGGACGACACGAAAGCGGCGGCGCGGCCCTGGATGGCGTAACCGCCCGCCTTGCCGCGCCATTCGCCGCTGGCCAAGTACCGGTCGATCTCGTGCGTCGCCAGGCGCTTGAAAGCGACCGCGGTGCGCACTAGGCGGCTCGCGCGCCGTCCGTCGGGGGCGATAACGCTGACGGCGCCGATCACCCGATGCCGCCGGCCCGAGAGCAGAGCGAGGCAGCGACGCGCCGTCGCTTCGTCCTCTGCCTTCGGCAGGATGCGCCGCCCGCAGGCCACGACCGTGTCGGCGGCAATGACGAAGCTCCGCGGATGGCGCGCCGCCACGACGGCGGCCTTAGCGCCGGCGATCCGCTCGGCATGGTCGGCCGGCAGTTCCCGCGCATGCGGCGCCTCGTCGACCGCCGGCGGGTCTATGAGATCGGGCACGAGACCGACTTGCCGCAACAGGTCGAGCCGGCGTGGCGATGCCGAGGCCAGGATTAGACGAGGAGCGTCCTGAGCAAGGGCCATGGGCCGAGAGCCCGGAAAATCCGACGCCGATAGCTACTTGAATCGGAACGTGATACGGCCCTTGGTGAGGTCGTAAGGGGTCATCTCCACGTTGACGCGATCCCCGGCCAAGACGCGGATGCGGTTCTTGCGCATCTTGCCGGAGGTGTGGGCCAGCACGTCATGCCCGTTCTCGAGCTTGACGCGAAACATCGCATTGGGCAGCAGCTCCGTCACCGTCCCAGCGAACTCGATCAGATCCTCTTTCGGCATCTTTACTCCGTTGCTCGTCGACGCGCCGACGCCCGGGACCATTGGCGATTGCAATGCCGTCATGCCGAGCGGGCGGCCACTATAGCCCCGTCCGCCGTTGCCGACAAACGCAACGTCGGCGGTCCCGGCCGCTTAAACTTGGGGCGCCCCGGCCAGCGGAAAGCGCCGGTGAATCCGCGACATGAGTGTGTCGCGAACCGCGCGGTACGCGTCGAGACGCGTCTCGCGACTGCCTTCCACCACCGTTGGGTCCATGGTGTTCCAGAACTCGACCTCGCTTGCCATCGTGCGGGTCATTTCGACGGCGCGGTGCTGGGCCTCGGGCGACAGCGACACGATGAGGTCGAAGGATGTGTCCTCGAGGTCGTCGAACGTCTTCGACCGGTGCTTGCCCACGTCGATGCCGATCTCGTCCATCACGGCGACGACAAAGGGGTCGATCCGGCCCGGTCGGACGCCCGCCGAATCGACGTAGATCCGGCGGCCAAGAAGTTGTTTCAGAATACCCTCCGCCATCGGCGAGCGCACCGAGTTCCTTGTGCAGCAGAATAGCACGCTGCCGGGAAGATCGGCCATGGACGCCGGTTACCCGCGAATGTGCAGGACGCAGATCAAGGTGAACAGCCGGCGCGCCGTGTCGTCGTCCAATTCGACCTTGCCGGCCAATCGCTCGCGCAGCAGCTCGGCGCCCTCGTCATGCAGCGCGCGCCGTCCCATGTCGATAGCCTCGATCCGGCTGGGAGAAGCCGTCTTGATGGCAGCGTAGTAGCTTTCGCAGACCGTGAAGTAGTCCTTGACGATGCTGCGAAAGCTACTGAGAGGGAGTTGAACGCGGGCAAAGAGCAGCTCGCTTGTCGACTGCACGGCGAAAACCAGGCGGTTCTCCTCGATGGCGAGGCGCAGGTGGTAGGGCCCGGCCTCGCCGCCGACCAAGTCGAAGTAGTTGTCCTCCAGAATGTCGAAAATGGCGACTGCGCGTTCGTGCTCTACTTCCGGGCTGCGGCGCACCACCGTGCGCTCGTCGAGCGTGACGTTGGCGATCCGCTGGGAATTGCCGCGGGCCGGGCCGGTCAAGGTGGCTGCTCAACGGCCGGGATTGAGGCGGATGGAGATGGACCGGGCGTGGGCGTGAAGCCCCTCGGCCTCGGCCAGCGCCATTGCCGCGGGGCCGATCGCGGCCAGGCTGGCGGCGTCGCAGGCGATAATCGAACTGCGCTTCAGGAAGTCCAGAACGCCGAGGCCAGAGGAAAACCGCGCGCTGCGCGCGGTCGGCAGCACGTGATTGGGACCCGCCGTGTAGTCGCCGACCGCTTCGGGCGTGTAGCGCCCGAGGAAGATGGCGCCGGCATTGCGTACGCTCGCGGCAAGCGCATCGGGTCGCTCCACCGCCAATTCGAGATGCTCCGGCGCAATGCGGTCGATCAGCGCCGGCGCGTCCCCGAGGCTGCCCACGATGATGATCGCCCCGTGATCCCGCCAGCTTGCCCGCGCGATCGCGGCACGCGGCAGCCCATCGAGCTGGATTTCTACGGCGCCAGCAACGGCGGCCGCGAACGCCTCGTCGTCGGTGACAAGGATGGCTTGGGCGGTGGGATCGTGCTCCGCCTGGGACAACAGGTCGGCGGCAATCCAGGCGGGGTCGTTGGCGCCGTCGCCTACCACCAAGATCTCCGACGGTCCGGCAATCATGTCGATACCGACCATGCCGAAGACTTGGCGCTTGGCCGAGGCCACGTAGGCGTTACCCGGACCGACGATCTTGTCCACCGCCGGAACGCTGTCGGTGCCGAAGGCAAGCGCCGCGATGGCCTGGGCGCCGCCAACGCGGTATGCCTCGCGGACCCCAACCATCCATGCCGCCGCCAGAACAAGCGGGTTGAGGACCCCATCGGGGGCTGGCACCATCATGACCAGCCGCTCGACGCCGGCGACCCGTGCCGGCAGGGCGGTCATCAGAACCGAACTCGGATAGGCCGCGGTGCCGCCTGGGACATAGAGGCCCGCGGCAGCGATCGGCCGCCACCGCGCGCCCAGCCGCACGCCGGCGCCGTCGCGGTAGTCCTGGTCCGCCGGCATCTGGCGGCGGTGATAGTCTTCGATGCGCTCTGCCGCCAAGCGAAGAGCCGCAAGCGTGTCAGGCTCGCATTGCGAGGCGGCGCGCCGCATCTCGTCGACGCCGATTCGCAGGCCGGCAGGCGTCAAGGCAACGCGGTCGAAGCGCCGGGTGTAGTCGATCAGCGCGGCGTCGCCCCGGGCGCGGACGTCGGCGATGATGTCTGCGACCGTCCGGTCGACGTCGTGTTGCTGTTCTCCTCGGCCGGCGAGGAAGCGCTCGAACGCCGCCGCGAAACCAGGCCGGCGGGCATCGAGCCTAGACGGCATGGATCGCCTCGCGGAACCGTTCGATCCAACCGCCGATCGTCTCGGGAGAGGTCTTCAGTGCAGTGCGATTCACCACCAGCCGGGCGCTGACGTCGGCGATATGCTCCACTTCCACGAGGTTGTTGGCCTTGAGCGTGGCGCCGGTCGAGACCAAGTCGACGATGCGCCGGCACAATCCTAGCGCCGGCGCCAACTCCAGCGCGCCGTTGAGTTTCACGCATTCGGCCTGGACGCCGCGGGCGGCGAAGTGCCGTCGGGTCAGCTTCGGGTATTTCGTCGCTACACGAATATGGCTCCAGCGCGTTGGATCGTCGTCTGCGACCATCTCGGCCGGTTCGGCCACCGACAGCCGGCAGCACCCGATGTTCAGGTCTATGGGCGCGTAGACCTCCGGGTAGTCAAACTCCATGAGCACGTCGTTGCCGGCAATACCTAGTTGCGCCGCGCCGAAGGCAACGAATGTCGCCACGTCGAAGCTGCGTACGCGAATGAGGCGCACCTCCGGCCGGTTGGTGGCGAAGCATAACGTGCGCGTCGCCTCGTCCGCGAATCCGGGTTCCGGAACGATGCCGACGCGTTCGAGCAGCGGCAGGGCTTCCGACAGAATCCGTCCCTTCGGCAGTGCCAGGACGATGCTGCCGTCCACCCCGATCGATGGCGCAACGTCACTCGGCAACGGCCGGGTCTCGCCAATTACAAGCGTTCATTCCGAAGCAACCTCGATCTCGTCCGTCGCATGGTGTGGTCGTCGCGCGGTCGACCACCCATCGCCGATGTCCTCGACTAGGCACCGGATCGCCTCCACGGTCAGCAGAACCGAGGCGCCCCTGGCGAAGACGAGTTGAATGGCCTTGCCTTCGGACTGCATCGTCAGTAGCTCCAGGAGATCGCCGCGCCGGCGACGATCGATGGCCTTTGCCTGCACCGACACGACGCGGTCGAAGCGCAGCGCGCAGTGCACCCGCTCGAGCGTCCTCTCGGCCCCCTCGGCGAAGGGCGCATCGCGCCCACGTTGCGTCGAGGGGTCGGGCGTGGCTCTCGCTTCCCAGCGAAAACGATTGAGCATCGCGACAAAGCGCTTCTCCTTGGGCAGGAACACCATGTCGCCTATTGAAACGATCGCATCCTGCAGGCACGCCGCGATGACTTTCAGGTCCTCCTCGTCCTCGCCGCGCAGCTTTAGGGGTTCGGTCATGGCCGGTCGCGGAACCGTTCGATAACGGCGCCGCACGACGAGAGCTTGTCCACCAGGCGCTCGTAGCCGCGATCGAGATGATAGACGCGGCTCACCACGGTCTCGCCCTCGGCGACCAGGCCCGCCAGAACGAGCGATACGGAGGCGCGCAGGTCGGTCGCCATGACCTCCGCGCCGATGAGGCGCGGCACGCCGCGCACCATGGCCGAAGCGCCGTGGACGTTGATATTGGCGCCCATGCGGCACAATTCCGGCACATGCATGAAGCGGTTCTCGAAGATCGTCTCGGTGATCATGGCGGCGCCCTCGGCGGACGTCATCAAGGCCATGATCTGCGCCTGCAGGTCGGTCGGAAAGCCGGGGAACGGTTCGGTCATGACATCGACGCCGGTGAGAGCGCCGTTCGCTCGCGCCACACTGAGACCCCGACCGGTCGGCGATACCTCGACGCCGGCGCGCGCCAGCGTCTCCGCCGTCGCCGCGATCAGATCGTAGCGGGCGCCCACCAACTCCACCGCGCCGCCGGTAATCGCCGCCGCCATCGCGTAGGTACCGGTCTCGATGCGATCCGGAACGATGACGTGCGAGGCTCCATGCAAAGCGTCGACGCCATTGACGGTCAGCCGGTCCGTGCCGATGCCGTCAATGCTCGCTCCCATGGAGCGGAGACAGTGCGCAAGGTCGGTTACCTCCGGCTCGCGCGCGGCGTTGATCAGCACCGTCTCGCCCTTGGCGAGGGTAGCGGCCATCAACAGATTCTCCGTCGCCCCGACCGACACGGCGGGAAACACGACCTGGGCGCCGGTCAGGCCGTTGGGCGCGTCCGCATGGATATAGCCTTCGCGCAATTCGATTTGCGCGCCGAGCTGGACGAGCCCGCGCAGGTGAAGGTCGACCGGCCGAGTACCGATCGCGCAGCCGCCCGGCAGCGACACTTGGGCCTTGCCACAGCGGGCCAAGAGCGGGCCGAGCACGAGGACCGATGCCCGCATCTTCGACACGAGCTCGTACGGAGCGGTCGTCTTGAAAATGTCCGTGGCCGTCAACTCGAGCACCCGAACCGGTTCGTTCGACCCGCCGACTTCTCCGTCAAGGCGGATGAGCACCCCGAGCTGGGTCAGCAGATCCGCCATGGACGTAATGTCGACCAAATGCGGAACGTTAGCGAGCCGGAGGGGGCAGTCGGTAAGCAGCGCGGCCGCCATCAGCGGCAAGGCCGCGTTTTTCGCGCCACTTACCTGGATCTGGCCTCTTATGGGCGTGCCGCCACGGATGCGAATCTTGTCCATCGCTGCCGATTTCCCGACTTCGAATCGATCGTTCCCTTGCCGCCGTTCGCAAGTATCCAGCCTGGATAGCCGACGAACCCGGCGAATTTGTGGCGGCTTGCTTTGCGACCGCCGAGCCGTGCAGCCCCGGCGCGGCTGGTTTTACTGTAAGACGGCGGCGGCCTCAACCCCGCATGCGTGAGAGGCGGCCCGGACGCCGGCCAGCGGCGGTCATCCTACTCCGCACCGTCCCCTTCGGGGGGCGGGCCGGTCGCTTCCGACGCGGGCCCGGTCATCGGCGATTGGGCGGTCCGGGCCCGCCGCTGCGTCGTGCGCTTGCGCAGGTTTTGGCGCAGCGCCTCGGCCAAACGAGCCTGTCGCTTGGCAGCCCGCTCGACACCCGCGGGCGAGAGGACGGTATCTTCACGCTCCTTGGCCGACACGGCGCCATTCCTCCGACGTTGCCGCGATTACCCGCGAGTTTGCCCATGTTGCGCAGTCATTCTTCTTCGGTCAAGCCGACCCCGGCCAAAAAATAAAATTGCCCCACCCCTCGCCTCGTCCGTGCGGACAAGGGTTGGGGTGGGGCGAAGGAAATCGGTTGGTGACGCCTTGCGCGTCAACGCTGCGTCATGGCATGGTGCGCGGCCTCCACGGCGCCGCCGTAGCTCAGTGGTAGAGCGCGCCCTTG
>CAYPKW010000099.1:0-8148 GCA_964411425.1 uncultured Rhodospirillaceae bacterium | reverse complement strand
CCCCGCCCGCCGCCACCAGCCGATCGACGCCGAGGCGGCGCGTCAGCCGCCCGGCCAGGATCGCGCCCAGTATGTAGCCGGCCACGACGGCGGCGAAGGAGAGGCCGTACTCGACCGGCGTCAACCCCACCATGTCCACCAGCACGAAGGACGACCCGGAGATGAAGGCGAAGATGGCGCTGTAGGCGAACGCGCAAGCCAGCACGTAGCCCGCGTAGGCGCGCGTCTGGGCGAGCCCGCGATAGGTGGCGAGGACGGCCCTCGGGTGGAGGGACGCTTCGGGCGCGCGGTTGGTCTCGGGCAGGATGAAAAAGGTCAGCACCAGGCCGGCCGCCCCGTACAGCGTCAGCGCCGCGAAATTCGCCCGCCAGCCGAGCCACTGCTCGATGAAACCGCCCAGGATCGGCCCGATCGCCGGCGCCAGCGCCATCGCCGCCGCCATGTAGGACAGCACTCGCGCCGTCCCTTCGCGCCCGTGCACGTCGCGCACGATGGCGCGGGCCACCACCGGCCCGGCGCAGGCGCCCAGCGCCTGCAGGACGCGCGCCGCGATCAGCGCCGGCATGGTGGGCGCCGCCATGCAGGCGAGACTGGCGAGCGCGTAGAGCGCGAGCCCGGCGAGCAGCACCGGACGGCGCCCGAAGCGGTCGGACAGCGGCCCGTACAGGAGCTGCGCCCCCGCCAGGCCGGCGAGGAACAGGCTCAAGGTGAGCTGCACCTCCGACACCTCGGCGTCGAAGGCACGCACCATGCCCGGCAGCGAGGGCAGGAACAAGTCGGTGGATATGGGCCCGAGCGCCACCAGCGCGGTCAGCAGCGCGGTGACGATCAGACTATTGGCGGGCGGCATGACGGCGATCGGACGTTCGTGTTCCGCTTATAGGCGATTCGCGCGCGATTTGCGCCCGTGCCGCGATCCGGGCAACAATGCGGCGATAGCCAACGAGGAGCGGTCATGGTCTCGAAGCGCGGCGACAAGGAACCATGGATGACGCCGGACGCCTATGGCCGGTCGCTCGGCGGGCTGTCGATCGGCCTCTTGGTGCGCGACGTGGCGCGCTCGGTCGCCTTCTATCGCGACGTGCTGGGGGCGGAGGCGGTGTACAGCGACGCTGACTTCGCCGTAGTGCGCCACCGGGATGCCGGCGCCGAGTGGATGCTGCACGCCGACCACACCTACGGCGAGCATCCGCTGCTGGGGCTCACCGGCGACGGCGCCGTCCGCGGCGCCGGCGCGGAGTTTCGTTTGCACGGCTGCGAGCCCGACGGCGCGGCGCGGCGGGCGGCGGCGCTGGGCTACACGGTGCTGGCCGGCGCCGCCGACAAGCCGCACGGGTTGCGCGAGGCGTTCCTGGTCGATCCCGACGGCTATGTGTGGGTGCCAGACGTGCCGAAGACGGGTCAGCCGTAACGGTGCAGTCGCGGCCCCTCTTGCACCAGCCAGGCGCGCGCGCTCGCGGCGTGGCGGGTGAGCTTCTGGGTCAGCTTCCAGAACCGCGGCCCGTGGTCGAGCTCCCTGAGATGCGCCACCTCGTGCGCCACCACGTAGTCGATCACCGTGCGCGGCGCCAGGATGAGGCGCCAGGAGAACGCCAAGGAGCCGCTGGGCGAGCAGCTTCCCCAGCGGCTCTTCGGGTCGCGCAGCGCCACAACGCCCACCTTGCGCCGGATGCGCGCCGCCTTCGCTCGCACCCGGCGCTCGAGCTCGCGGCGCGCCTCGCGCTTCAGCCAGTCGAGCAACCGGCGCGCCAACTCCTCGCGCGGCCCGCCGACGTGAATGGCGCCGTCCTCGCGCCACACTCGCGACTTCGCGCGCGGCCGATGGCGGACGCGGTGCGGTGCTCCCAGGAACGGGATGGTGGCGCCGTGACAGAGCCGCAGGCGCGTCGGCAGCAGGTCCAGCCGCTCGCGGATCCAGCCTTTGTTCTGCAACAGGAAGCGGCGCGCCTGGTCGTGCGTCGCGCGCGACGGCAGCACGACGACGATGCGCGACGGGCCTTGGTCGAAGCGGATGATGAGGCGCCGCGCGCGCTTGTTCTGCAGATAGATGAGCGGCACCCTGCGGTCGGCCACCGCCAGGCTGTCGTTGGCCACAAGCCGTGCGCTATCCCGGCCGCCAATAGATTGTTTTAGCTTGTTTTTCCCCCGGCTTGGCGGAGTCGGTTGGCGCCTCGCCCGGCCGCGTCGTTTCGCTCCCATGCCCTTGCTATAGCGGGCCGCCGGGACCCCCGCAAGGCCGCCCGCCGGGGCCTAGGGAATCAAGCCTTGGCGAGGGGCTTGCCGGTGGCGAGCGCGGCCTCGCGGGCGATCAGGCGGCGCTTCACGTCGACGCCCCAGCGATAGCCGCCGAGATTGCCGTCCTCGCGCCGCACCCGGTGGCAAGGCACCACGACGGACACCGGATTGAGGGCGCAGGCATGGCCGACGGCGCGCTGCGCCTTGGGTTGGCCGATCGCCCGGGCGATCTCGGCATAGCTGCGCGTTTCGCCCGACGGGATGCCGGCGAGCGCCTGCCACACGCGCCGCTGGAACGCCGTCGCGCGGATGTCGAGCGGCAGGTCCACGTGCGGCAGCGTGCCGTCGAGGTGGGCCAGCAGCGCGGCCACCGCCGGACCGATGGCTTCATCGTCCGCGACGATGCTGTCGGCGGCGGGGAACTCCTGGGCGAGCTCCTGCGCCAGCCGGGCGTCCTCCGTGCCGATGGCGACGAAACACACGCCGCGCGAAGTTGCCGCCACCAGCAGCCGGCCGAGCGGCGACGGCGCGATGGTGTAGCCGATCCGCGCGCCGCGTCCGCCCTTGGCGTAGGTGGCGGGCGTCATGCCGATGAGCGGCCCGGCCCGCTCGTACACCCGGCTCGACGAGCCGAACCCGGCGCCGTAGGCGGCCGCGGCGACGCCCTCGCCCTGTTGCAGGCCGGCGCGGAAGCGGGCGAGACGGCGCGCGTCCTCGTACTGGCGCGGCGTCAGCCCCATGGAGCGCTTGAACAGCCGCTGCAGGTGCCAGGGGCTCATGGCGCAGTGCCGGCCAAGTTCGGCCAGGGTCACCGGCCCGTCGGCCGCGTCTTGGGCGAGCCGGGCGTCGATGTAGCGGCAGACGCGGGCGGCGAGCTGGGCTTCGGTCGGTTTCATGGCGCGAGCCGGGTTGGGGGCGAGTTGCAGCATGACGGCCAATCCTTGCGGGTCAACGGTGCGGCAAAGATAGGTTGCCCGACGGCCCCGCTCTATCCGATCCTTGCGCTCGTCACTTGAACATATCGCCGTTCGGGTCGGCCCAATAGAGCACGTCCCGATAGTCCATGTTGGCCTGCGTGAGTTTATGCTTGATCTTCCCGACGCTGTTGCCGCTCAGCATCAGGATGCAAAGCTGCACCCGCTCCCGCTCCTTGCCGTCGTAGCCGTCGAGCAGCTTGAGGATGCCCGCCACCTCGTCCGGGCGGAACAGTTTCGCCACCGCGGTTTCGACCGACTTGCGGGTGAGCATCCGATTCTTGCCTTTTCCGGGGCCGCTCTGTATAACGCCCCGCCGCTCGACGGGCGCGGCGCCCTGGCGGCGCCGGCAACGATCTCAAGGATACCCTAATATGCCCAAGCTGAAGAGCAAGAGCAGCGCCAGGAAGCGCTTCTCCCTGACTAGCTCCGGCAAGGTTCGCATGAACCCGTCGCGCAAGCGCCATGGCCTCGTCAAGCGGCCGCAGAAGATGAAGCGCCAGCATCGCGGCAGCGAGATCATGGCCGCCTCGGACGCCAAGATTGTCAAGAAGTTCTTCCTGCCCTACGGTTGAGGAGGGGGCCATGGCACGCGTCAAGCGCGGCGTCACCAGCCACGCCCGGCACAAGAAGATCGTCGATATGGCGGCCGGCTATCGCGGCCGCTCCTCGACCAACTACCGCATCGCGCTCCAGAAGGTCGAGAAGGGGCTGCAGTACGCCTACCGCGACCGGCGGCGGCGCAAGCGCGATTTCCGCGCGCTGTGGATCCAGCGCATTAACGCCGGCGCAAGGCTCTACGGGATCACCTACTCGCAGTTCATGGCCGGCATGAAGCGGGCCGGCGTCGCGCTCGATCGCAAGCTGTTGTCCGATCTCGCGGTGCGCGATCCCATGGTCTTCAAGGCACTGATCGACCGCGCCCGGGCGGCGCTGCAGGGCTGACGGGGAGCCCGCCGGCGCATGCGGGCCCGCGGCCTCGCGCTCGCCCTCCTCGTTGCGCTCGGGCCGCTCGGCTGCGCCGACTATTCCGAGGACATCGATAGCGTGAAGCGCGCCGAGACCATCCCCGGGACCAGCAACGAACAACTCGTCAACCAGCTCGCCGGCGCCCGCGGCAAGGTGGAATGGAGCGCCGGCCCGTCGCCCTCCTACCCCGACAACGACGACATCGTCGCCGTCACCGGCACCGTCGAGCGCTCTACCCGCACCGGCCAGAAGCGCTACATCGTGCTGGAGTTCATCAACAACCGGCAGACCGGCCAGGTGGCGCTGGAGCGCATGCTGGTGGACGGCCGGCCGCAGACCCTGTTGACGAGCGCGCTCAACTTGATGCTAATGGAACTGGAATGAGTGCGCGGTTTGCCGGTTGCTGCGACGAATCGCGGCCCGTTTCGCGGTCGTTGCCGGGGTGCGGCTGAGCGCGCGAGCGGCGTAGCGGTACGAGGGGCCCTTGGCGGCCCCTTTTTCAATTCGGCGGATCATGCGGGATCTGGAGCGGGTGAAGCTGAAGTGGCTCGACGCGGCGGCGGCGGCGACAAGCCTCGCCGCGCTCGAGGCCGTGCGCGTCGAGGCGCTCGGCAAGAAGGGCGAAATCACCCAGTTGCTGAAGGAGGTAGCGGGCCTGTCGGCCGAGGCGCGGCCGGCCGAGGGCGCCCGGCGCAATGAGGTGAAGGTCGCGGTCGCGGCCGCCGTCGAGGCGCGCCAAGCGGCGCTCCACGAGTCGGCGCTCGACGCCGCGCTCGCCGCCGACCGGATCGACGTGACGCTGCCGCCCGGCCCGGAGCCGCAGGGGCGCATCCATCCGATCAGCCAGACCATGGACGAGATCGTCGCCATCTTCGGCGAGATGGGCTTCCGGGTGGCCGAGGGGCCGGACATCGAGGACGATTTTCACAACTTCACCGCCCTCAACATCCCGCCCGAGCATCCCGCCCGGCAGATGCACGACACGTTCTACCTCGCGGGCGACGGTGCCGCCGGCGGCGGTAAACTTCTTCGCACCCATACTTCGCCGGTGCAGATCCGCGCCATGCGGGCCGAGAAGCCGCCGCTGCGCGTCATAGCACCGGGGCGCACCTATCGGCGCGACTCCGACATGACGCACACCCCCATGTTCCACCAGGTCGAGGGGCTGGCGGTGGACGCGACGACGCACATGGGCCACCTCAAGGGCTGCCTCATAGAGTTCTGCCGCGCCTTCTTCGCCGTACCCGACCTCAAGGTGCGCTTCCGCCCGAGCTTCTTCCCGTTCACCGAGCCCTCGGCGGAGGTCGACATCGGCTGCTCGCGCCAAGGCGGCCAACTCAGGATCGGCGCCGGCGACGACTGGCTCGAGATCCTCGGCTGCGGCATGGTGCATCCGAAGGTGCTCGCCATGTGCGACGTCGACCCGCGCCGCTACCAGGGCTTCGCCTTCGGCATGGGCATCGAGCGCATCGCCATGCTGAAGTACGGCATCCCCGATCTCAGGACGTTCTTCGAGTCCGATCTGCGCTGGCTCGGCCACTACGGCTTCTCGTTCCTCGATGTGCCGAGCATGACGGCAGGGCTGGCGCGTTGAAATTCACACTCTCCTGGCTGAAACAGCACCTCGACACCGAGGCCGACGCGGCCGCCATCGGCGAGCGCCTGACCGCGCTCGGGCTGGAGGTGGAGGGCATCCTCGATCGCGCCAAGGGCCTCCAGCCCTTCACCGTCGCCTATGTGGTCGAGGTGAAGCCCCACCCCAACGCCGACCGCCTCAGCGTGTGCATCGTCGATACCGGCGGCGCCAGCGTCCAGGTCGTGTGCGGCGCGCCCAACGCGCGAGCCGGCATGAAGGGCGTGTTCGCGCCGGCTGGCGTGCGCATTCCCGGCACCGGCCTCGACCTCAAGAAGGGCGTCATCCGTGGCGTCGAATCGCACGGCATGTTGTGCTCGGCGCGCGAAATGGGGCTGGGCGAGGACCACGCCGGCATCATCGAGCTGCCGGGGGACGCGCCGGTCGGCCGGCCGTTCGCCGAGGTCCTGGGGCTCGACCCGGTGTTCGACGTGGCGGTGACCCCCGACCGCGCCGACTGTCTGGGCGTGCGCGGCATCGCCCGCGACCTCGCAGCCGCCGGGCTCGGACGGTTGAAGCCGTTCGACTTTTCCGGCCCCTCGGGCGGCTTCGAGAGCCCGTTGCGCTGGCACCGCGACTTTCCGGCCGGCCGGGAGGACGCCTGCCCGCTCGTCGTCGGCCGCTATTTCCGCGGCGTCGGCAACGGCGCCAGCCCGCGCTGGCTGCAGGACCGGCTCGCCGCCATCGGGCTGCGCCCGATCTCGGCGCTGGTGGACATCACAAACTACGTGACGTTCGATCTCGGCCGTCCGCTGCACGTGTTCGACGCCGACAAGCTCGCCGGCGACCTCACCATGCGATTGGCGCGCGACGGCGAGGAGGTGGCGGCCCTCGACGGCAAGACTTATCGGCTCGACTCCTCGATGACGGTGATCGCCGATCGGGCCGGCGTGCACGGCATCGGCGGCGTCATGGGAGCGGGCTCCTCCGGCTGCACGCCCGACACCCGCAACGTCTTTCTCGAGGTGGCGCTGTTCGATCCGCTGCGCACCGCCGCCACCGGGCGCAAGCTCGGCGTGGAGAGCGACGCGCGCTTTCGTTTCGAGCGCGGGGTGGACCCGCAGTCGGCGCTCTGGGGGGCCGAGGTGGCGGCGCGCCTGGTGCGCGAACTGTGCGGCGGCGAGGCGAGTGCCACCGTGCAGGCGGGCGAGATGCCGGCGTGGCGCCGCCGGCTCGGCTTCTCCCCCGCGCGCGTCATGGCGCTGGGCGGTCTCGATCTGCCGGAGCGCCAGTCCCGGCGCATCCTCGAATCGCTCGGCTTCGCGGTCGAGGCGGCGGACGGCGTGCTCGCCGTCGAGCCGCCGTCCTGGCGCGCCGACGTCGAAGGCGAGGCCGACCTGGTGGAGGAGGTGCTGCGGGTCGCGGGCTTCGATGCGATCCCGGCGCTGCCGTTGCCGCCGATGAGCGCGCTACCGCGGCCGGCGGTGAGCCCGGCGCAACGCCGGGTGAGCGTGGTGAAGCGGGCGCTGGCCGCGCGCGGGCTGGTGGAATCGGTGACCTATTCCTTCATGGCCGAGGCCAAGGCGGCGCCGTTCCTCGACGCCAACCGGGCCCCGGTCAGGCTGGCGAATCCGCTGAGCGCCGACCTCGACGTCATGCGCCCCTCGATCCTGCCGAACCTGATCGACGCCGCCTTGCGCAACCGGGCGCGGGGTGTCTCCGACTTGGCGCTGTTCGAGGTGGGTCCGCAGTACCTGGACGACACGCCGGCCGGCCAGTCCCTGGTGGCGGCTGGCCTGCGCGCGGGCACCGGCGGGCCGCGCCACTGGGCGCGGCCGCAGCAGCCGCCGGACGCCTTCGCCGCCAAGGCCGACGCGCTGGCGCTCTTGGTCGCCTGCGGCGCGCCCGTCGACAATTTGCAGACGACGGCGGAATCGCCCTCCTGGTACCACCCGGGGCGCTCAGGCGCGCTCAGGCTCGGCGGCGCCGTGCTGGCCCATTTCGGCGAGCTCAACCCGCGAGTGCTCGCCCGCTTCGAGCTGGAGGCGGCGGCGGCCTTCGAGGCGTTCCTGGACCGCATTCCGCTGCCGCGCGGCGGCGCTGAGCGTCCGGCGCTCCGCGTCTCGCCGTTCCAGCCGGTCGAGCGCGACTTCGCGTTCCTGGTGGACGAGGGCGTGCCGGCCGAGAAACTCCTGCGCGCGGTCAAGGGCGCCGACAAGGAGCTCATCCTGTCGGCGGCGGTGTTCGACGTCTACGCGGGCGAGGGCGTGCCCGCCGGCAAGAAGTCGCTCGCCATCGCCGTAGGCCTGCAGGCCATGGACCGCACGCTCACCGAGGCCGAAATCGACGAGGTGTCGAGGAGGATCGTCGCCGCTGCCGCGAAGGCGACCGGGGCGG